>JBKBWW010000022.1:0-37429 GCA_046314475.1 Hydrogenophaga sp. | reverse complement strand
CCACCGCGTGCGCCAGGTTGTGGATCTCCAACCGCCTCCCGGGGCCCAGGCCCTGGACGCCTTTGTGGATGTTGTAGGTGGCGACGCGAAGAATGCTCATGGGGCAAATCATGCCATCAACATCCCGCCCGACACGCGCCGATCAGTTCAACCTTGCGCCATTCTGGGCAGCCAGGAAATCGCCTCGGCATTCGACGGCGAGAAGCAGCGCTCGATCGCTTCCGCCCAGGGCAGCCACACCTGGTTGCGGTGCTCGCGCGGACTCAGCACCACCGGCACGGCGCGCGGAATGCACAGGCCGAACAGGTGCTCGGTGTTGTGGGTCACGCCCTCGGCGTAACGGTGACGCCACTGGGGGTAGATCTCGTACACGTTCTCCAGTGCCCAGTCGGTCAGTGCATGGCCGGGCTCCCGGACATCGAGCCCGGTTTCCTCGGCCACCTCGCGCGCGGCCGTCTGCTCGAACGGCTCGTCCAGCGAGTCCTTGGAGCCGGTGACCGACTGCCAGAAACCCGGGGCATCGGCGCGCTCGATCAACAGCACCTCCAGCGCCGGTGTGTGGATCACGACCAGCACCGATTGCGGGATCTTCGGTGGCATGGCGTCAGAACAGGCGGGCCGCGGTGCTGCCCACCGACCGGGCGCGTTGCAACAGCCTCCAGCCCGACCACAGGCGCAGCGCCAGCCCCAGCGAGCGGCGCGGCCTCCACACCGCCACGGCGAGTACGCCGCTGGCCACCGCCAGCGGGGTGGCGCGCAGCCAGACCCAGGCGTCCTGCAAGCGGTCGGCCCACAACCAAACGGGCTGCACGACCTGCATCTGATCCACCACCTGGCGGCGCAAGCGGCCGGACTGCAGCACCAGCATCTGACGCCTTCGAGCCAGCTGCTCGGCGCGGTCGGGGACTTGTTTGCTCATGAGCGCAGTTCCTCTCGGTCCTGCTTGAGTTCTTCCACCGTGGCCGAAAACAGCCGGGTGCCGCTGCGCAAGCGCTCGCGCGCCAACCAGGCCGCCACACCCCCGAGACCGATGAACACACCAGCGAAAACCGCCAAGGGCAACAGGCGGTGGGTGTCCCACAGCGCCACGGTGATCAGCATGGCCAGAAAACCCAGCCCCAGACTGAGGAAGGCCACGGCCACGGCGCCAAAGACCAGCAGGCCACCCACGCGCAGCACCTCTTCTTGCGCCTCCACGCTCAGCAACTCCAGCCGCAGCTGGAGCAACTCGAGCACGGTGGCGGTCAGCCCCTTGAGCGAGGCCGACAGGCGGGTCGGTGGCACCGGCATGCCGGGCCCGCTCAACGCCGACTGATCAGCAGGCCGATCACCAGACCGATGCCGGCGGCGGTACCCACGGCGCGCCAAGGATGCTCGTGCACGTAGTCGTCGGTGGCGCGCGCCATCTCGCGGGTTTTTTCCTTGATCGCGTCTTCAGCGTCCAGCAACTTGTGGCGGGCCAGGCGCAGGTTTTCGTTGATGCGCTCGCGCAGCTCCACCACCTTGCCTTCGGTCTGGTGGGCTGTGGCCATCATCAACTCTTCGGCGTCGGCGATGACACGTTGCAGGTCGGCGACCAGCTTCTCTTTGTTGGCCAGGGTCTCTTGGGCGTTCTTGCTCATGGATAGGCTCCTTTCAAAAAGCCATCCTAACAAACCCTCACACGTACCGAGCCCTACGTTTCGTTACCGCACCTTCCCGGTGCGGAACCTAGCCGAGCGCCCACAAAAAAGGGCGGCATGTGCCGCCCTTCGGATGTGACCATCGCGCCAGATCAAGCGGTCTTGGTCAGCTCGGTGTTGCGCAAGCGGATGTGCAACTCGCGCAACTGCTTCTCGTCCACCAGGCTGGGCGCCTGGGTCAGCAGGCACTGGGCGCGCTGGGTCTTGGGGAAGGCGATCACGTCGCGGATCGACTCGGCGCCGGTCATGAGCGTGACGATGCGGTCCAGACCAAAGGCCAGGCCACCGTGGGGAGGCGCGCCGTACTGCAACGCGTCGAGCAGGAAGCCGAACTTGACCTGGGCTTCCTCGGGCGTGATCTTGAGCGCGTCAAACACCTTCTGCTGCACGGCAGCGGTGTGGATACGCACCGAACCACCGCCGATTTCCCAGCCGTTGAGCACCATGTCGTAGCCCTTGGCGATGCACTTCTCGGGCGCGGTGACCATCCAGTCCTCGTGGCCGTCTTTCGGCGCGGTGAAGGGGTGGTGCACGGCGGTCCAGCGGTCGGCTTCTTCGTCGTGTTCGAACATGGGGAAATCCACCACCCACATCGGCGCCCAACGGCTTTCGAACAGGCCGTTTTTCTTGCCCAGTTCGCTGTGGCCGATCTTCAGGCGCAGCGCACCGATGGCGTCGTTCACCACCTTGGCCTTGTCGGCACCAAAGAAGATGATGTCGCCGTTCTGCGCTTTCGTGCGCGAGAGGATGTCGGCCACGGCCTGGTCGTGCAGGTTCTTCACGATCGGGCTCTGCAGGCCGTCGCGGCCCTTGGTCACGTCGTTGACCTTGATCCAGGCCAGGCCCTTGGCGCCGTAGATCTTGACGAACTCGGTGTAGGCGTCGATTTCGCTGCGGCTCATGTCGGCACCGCCGCGCACGCACAGGGCGACCACGCGGCCACCCTTCATGGTGGCGGGCGCGGAGAACACCTTGAAGTCCACGTCACCCATCACGTCGGTGAGTTCGGTGAATTCGAGCGAGACGCGCAGGTCGGGCTTGTCGGAGCCGAAGCGATGCATGGCTTCGCTGTAGGCCATGACAGGGAACTCGCCGAGGTCCACACCCAGCGTGTTCTGGAACACCGTTTTGATCATGCCCTGGAACATGTCGCGGATGTCTTCTTCAGTCAGGAACGAGGTCTCGATATCGATCTGCGTGAACTCGGGCTGGCGGTCGGCGCGCAGGTCTTCGTCGCGGAAGCACTTGGTGATCTGGTAATAGCGGTCGAAGCCGGCCACCATGAGCAGCTGCTTGAACAGCTGCGGGCTTTGCGGCAGCGCGAAGAAGTGGCCGTCGTGCACGCGGCTGGGCACGAGGTAGTCGCGCGCGCCTTCCGGTGTGCTCTTGGTGAGCATCGGCGTTTCGATGTCGATGAAGCCGTTGGCGTCGAGGAACTTGCGCACTTCCATGGCCACGCGGTAGCGCAGCATCAGGTTGTTCTGCATGTAGGGGCGGCGCAAGTCCAGCACGCGGTGCGTGAGGCGCGTGGTCTCGGAGAGGTTCTCGTCGTCGGGCTGGAACGGCGGCGTCACTGAAGGGTTCAGCACCTTCAGTTCGTGGCACAGCACCTCGATCTGGCCGCTCTTGAGCTTGTCGTTGGTGGTGCCGGCGGGGCGCGCGCGCACCAGGCCTGTGACCTGCACGCAGAACTCGTTGCGCACGTTTTCGGCGGTGCCGAACATCTCGGCGCGGTCGGGGTCACAGACCACCTGCACATAACCTTCGCGGTCGCGCAGGTCGATGAAGATCACGCCGCCGTGGTCGCGGCGGCGGTTCACCCAGCCGCAGAGCTTCACGGTTTCGCCCAGTTGGGCCTCGGTCACCAGACCGCAGTAGTGGGTACGCATCGCCATTTCGCTTCTTCTTTCAACAGGTTCGCGGGCCGGGCCCGCGGGGAACATCAGGAGGTCTTCTGGATGGCGCCGTCGGCGCCCACCTTGAGGTGCGGATTCTTGGGTCCACCGGGCACGATCACGCCCATGGACACGATGTAGGTCAACGCTTCGTCCACGCTCATCTGCAGCTCGACACAGGCGCTCTTGCGCACCATCACGAAGTAGCCGCCGGTGGGGTTGGGCGTGGTGGGCACGTAGACGCTGTGGAACTCGTCGAGCTCGCCCGAACGCCCGGGCTGCGCCTGCAGGTGGTGCAACACGTCACCGGCGGGCGAGCCGGTGAGGAAACCGATGGTCCACATGCCTTCGTGCGGCCATTCGATCAGCAACGCCTTGCGAAACGCGTTGCCCTTCTCGGAAAACAGCGTGTCCGACACCTGCTTCACGCCCGAGTAGATCGAGCGCACCACGGGAATGCGGTGCAGCAGCGCGTGCCACCAGCTCACCAGCTTGTTGCCGATGATGTTGGACGCCAGGGCGCCGATGGAGAGCACCACCACCAGCGCAAACACCACGCCCAGCCCGGGAATGTGCACGCCGAGCAACTGGTCGGGCTGCCAGCTGGTGGGCAGGATGCGCAAGGTCTGGTCGAGCGTGCTGACCACCCACTCCAGCACCCAGAGCGTGATGATCAGAGGCACCAGCACCAGCAGGCCCGAGAACAACCATTTGCGCAAAGACGGCATGAGGAGCGGCTCAGGAGCCCGACGGCGTGGTCGGGGTGGACGGCGCTGGCGCGGCTGCGGGTGCAGCGGCGGGTGCGGGTGCAGGGGCTGCAGCTTCACCAGCCGGTTTGGCCGGCGCAGTTGCGGCCGCGGGTGCACCCTCGGCGGCGGGTGTGGCAGCGGGCTTGCTGCCCTCGCGGAAGTCGGTGACGTACCAGCCCGAACCCTTGAGCTGGAAACCGGCAGCGGTCAGCTGTTTCTTGAAGCTGGCCTGGCCGCACGACGGGCACACGGTGAGCGGGTCGTCGGACATTTTCTGCAACACGTCCTTGGCATGACCGCAGGACTCGCACTTGTAGGCATAGATGGGCATGGCGTGAACCTGATGAAGAGGGGAGTGTCCCGCCGAGGCAGCCGCCCGGCGGGCGCGCTCAGCTCCCTCGCGGGGAATGGAACAAAACCGGCCATTATAAATTGAGGGGGTGTTCCGCTGCTGGCCGGGCGTCGGCACCGGCCCCGCGGCCGGGCGGGGTCACCAGAGGCGCACGCGCACCAGCACCTGCATCACGACCAGCCCGAGCAGGAAGCCCAGCCCGCCGTACAGGATGGCCTGCAGGAGCCGGTTGGTTCGGCGCTGCTCGGCCAGCAGGCTGTCGAGCTCCCGCCGCAGTTCGTGCGGCTTGTGCTGCAGGTAGTCGTTGAGCAGGCGCGGCAGCGCGGGCAGCAGCTTGGCGTACTGCGGCGCCTCGGCCTTGAGTTGCTGCAGCAGTTTCTTCGGCCCCACCTGCTCGACCATCCAGGTCTCCAGGAAGGGCTTGGCGGTGTTCCAGAGATCGAGCTCGGGATCGAGGTCGCGACCCAGGCCTTCGATGTTGAGCAGGGTTTTCTGCAGCAGCACCAACTGCGGCTGGATCTCGACCTGAAAACGGCGCGAGGTCTGGAACAGGCGCATGAGCACCATGCCGAGCGAAATTTCCTTCAACGGGCGGTCGAAGTACGGCTCGCAAACCGCGCGGATCGCGGACTCCAGTTCGTCCACCCGGGTTTCAGCCGGCACCCAGCCCGACTCGATGTGCAGCTCGGCCACGCGCTTGTAGTCGCGGCGGAAGAACGCCGTGAAGTTCTGAGCAAGGTATTCCTTGTCGAACTCGGTGAGCGTGCCCACGATGCCGAAATCCAGCGAGATGTAGCGCCCGAAGGTGGCCGGCGCCGTGCTCACCTGGATGTTGCCCGGGTGCATGTCGGCGTGAAAGAAGCCGTCGCGGAAGACCTGGGTGAAGAACAGCGTCACGCCATCGCGGGCGAGCTTCGGAATGTCCACCCCGAGCTTGCGCAGCTCGTCCACCCGGTTGATGGGCAGTCCGTACATGCGCTCCATCACCATGACCTCGGTGTGGCAGTAGTCCCAGAGCATCTCCGGAATCAGCACCAGATCAAGGCCCTGCATGTTGCGACGCAGCTGGGCGGCGTTGGACGCCTCGCGCAACAAGTCGAGCTCGTCGTGCAGGTACTTGTCGAACTCACCCACCACCTCGCGCGGCTTGAGGCGTTTGCCGTCGGCTGAGAGACGCTCGACCCAGCCCGCCATCATGCGCATGAGGCTGAGGTCCTTGTCGATCACGGCCGCCATGTTGGGCCGCAGCACCTTCACCGCCACCTCGCGCCCGCCGTGGCGGCCGTCGCGCAGCGTCGCAAAGTGCACCTGCGCTATGGAGGCACTGGCCACCGGCATCTGCTCGAAGTGGCTGAACACCTCGCTCAGCGGCTTGCCGAAGGCGCGCTCGATGCTCGCCACCGCCACCTCGCTGGGAAAAGGTGGCACCCGGTCTTGCAGACGGGCAAGTTCGTCGGCAATGTCGGGCGGCAGCAGGTCGCGCCGGGTGGAGAGCACCTGGCCGAACTTGACGAAGATCGGGCCCAGGCGCTCCAGCGCCTCGCGCAGCCGCTCGCCGCGCGGCGCATCGAGGTTTCGGCCGATGGAGACGATGCGGGTCAGCAAGCGGATGCCGCGGCCCCGGAAGCTGGAGAGCACCAGCTCGTCCAGCCCGTAGCGCAACACCACCCAGACGATGAACGCGCCGCGAAAGAGCCGCGTCATGCGCTGGGTCCGCCGTCGCGCGGCGGCACGCCGGCATCGGACGCGGGCGCGGAAGCAAAGGGCGGCCGGGGCGGGAATCCTTGGGGCATGCGGTCCACAAACGACTTGATGGCCTGGGAAGCCGAGCGCGCGAACCGGGCGATCGTGTGTGCGGTGGCATCGCCCACCACGCGGGAGAGGTCTTCCTCCACGTCCCAACGCACGTTGTCCACCAGCCAGGCCACCTCGGCTGCGAGTTGCACGTCACCCTGGATGTCCACGCCCGGCTTGTTGCCGGCCAACACGCTCTGCGCCAGCTCCAACGGCGAGGTCTGGGTGAGCGTGACGCTGAGTTCGGGCTGGGCGCCGGGCGCGCAACGCTCCAGCAAACCGGCCGCGGTGGGTGCCAGCGTGAGGTTGAAATCTCCCCACTGGATGCGCACGGGCTTGCCCTTCTGGCGCTTCAAGCGGTCTTGCGCCGCAGGCTCCTGCATCAACACGTGGTTGAGGAACAGCACGAGCCGGTTCTGCAGCTCATCCACCACCCATTCGGGCGGTCGGATCGAGCCCAGCAGGGACTGCAGGAAGTTCAGAGGTGAAGCGCCGGATGTGCCCGGGCCAGACGAAGAAACGGGTGGTTCATTTTTCATGACCACCCGATTTTGACGGATAAAACACGGCGGGCGGCGCCATCGGCCATTGCCCTGACAGGGCCGGGTCTTGCGCCCGGCCGCAACACTTACTGCAGGGCCTGCACGCCGGCCACCAGCCAGCCGCCCGAGCCGGTTTTGGGACGCGTGATGTTCCACACCTCACGGAAGGGGTTCGGGCCGGAGGACACGTCTTCGCGGATCATTCCCGAGAACTCCACGCTGGCCATGTAGTCGTCGTCCAGCTCTTCGATGCCGAGCAGCTGGGCATCGAGCATCACGACCTCGGTCTTGTTGACGCTGGCACCGCTGGTGGCTTCGCGTTCGGCCAGCTGGCTGCGGATCTGCTCCAGCATGCCGTCGGTCATCATGGCGCGCAGACTCGGAATGTCCGAGCGGTCCCAGGCGTCCTGCAAGCTCACGAAGTTGACCTTGGAGGCCTTGAGGAAACCCTCGACATCAAAACCAGCCGGCACACCCCAGTTCTGGCTGCCGGTCAGGGCGGAGCCAATCAGGGAGCCGCCGGTAGCGGGTGCATGGGCGGTGTCGAGCGAAGCGGGGCCGCTGCGCTCCCAGGGACGGGCCGAGGCGTCGTTGCCCACGTTGTGCGGCGAGTAGCTGCGCGGCGTGGCGGGGTCGAATTGGGAGTTGCCCGACTGGGTGGCCGGGCCGTTGGCGCTTTGGTAAGCCAGGTTGCCCGCACCGCTGGATGCCGCCCGGCGGCGCATCACCATGCCGATCACGGCCATGACCACCGCGGCCAGCAAGGCGAACATCAGGAACTGCGCAAAGCCTTCGCCAAAACCCAGGGAAGACGCCAGCCAAGCCAGGCCCAGACCGGCGGCCAGACCGCCGAGCATGGCGCCCCACGGGCGCTTGGGCGCAGCAGCGGCGGCCGGAGTGGTGGTGGCGGGGCGTGCCGCGGCGTTCTGGGTGGGCGCCTGGGGCGAGACCTGCTGCGTTGGCGCTGTGCTGCGCTGCGTCACGTTGCCCGACTGCTTGCCAATCGACATGCCGCCGCCCAGGCGCTTGGCCCAGACATCCTGCGAGCCCAGCGCCATCGCGCACACCAACATCACCGACCACAACTTGTTCATGTCCCCGTCTCCTTCAATCAAAAACCACGATCGGTATCAGCACTTGATGCCCACGTGCAGCGCCACCACACCAGCGCTGAGGTTGTGCACATCCACGTGGCCGAAGCCCACGCCGCGCATCATCTGCCTCAAAGCTTCCTGCCCCGGATGCATGCGGATGGACTCGGCGAGGTAGCGGTAACTGTCCTCGTCGTTGGCCACCAGCTTGCCCAGTTTGGGCAGGACGTTGAACGAGTACCAGTCATAAGCTTTTTCCAGCGGTTTCGCCACCCGGGAAAACTCCAGCACCAGCAGCTTGCCGCCCGGTTTGAGCGTGCGGTGCATCTCGGCCAGCGCACTTTCCTTGTTGGTCATGTTGCGCAAACCAAAGGCCACCGACACGAAATCGAACGATTCGCTGGCGAACGGCAGCTTCTCGGCGTCGCACACCAAGGTGGGCAGCACCACCCCAAGGTCAAGCAGACGCGTGCGGCCTTCGCGCAACATCGCCTCGTTGATGTCGGTGTGCACCACGCGCCCGGTGGGGCCGACCTTCTTCGCAAACGCCAGCGACAGATCGCCGGTGCCGCCCGCGATGTCGAGCACCTGCTGGCCCGGCTGCGGGTTGGCCACGGTGAGCGTGTAGCGCTTCCAGAGGCGGTGCAGCCCAGCCGACATGAGGTCGTTCATCACGTCGTACTTGGGCGCGACGGAGTCGAACACACTGCGCACGCGCGAAGCCTTCTCCCGCTCGTCCACCGTCTTGAAGCCGAAATGGGTGTCTGCCATGTCAAACGTCCTCAGTGGCTGCCGCAGGCGTGCCCGCCTTTTTCGGGCATCGGGGCATCCCGCCCGACACCGGCGGCGCTCAGGCGCGCGTTGTAGTCCGCCCAGAGTTCGTCTTGCTTCGAGCCCAGGAAGTACAGGTAATCCCAGGAAAAAATGCCCGAGCTGTGACCGTCTGAAAACGTGGGTTGCACTGCGTAGTTGCCCACGGGTTCCAACGCGACGACGCCGACCTCGCGCTTGCCCGTCTGCAGCACTTCCTGCCCTTTGCCATGCCCCTGCACCTCGGCCGACGGCGAATACACGCGCATCAACTCAAAGGGAATCTTGAATTCCTGGCCGTCGGAAAAGCCGATCTCGAGCACGCGCGACTGCTGGTGCAGCGTGATCGATTGCGGCGAGGGGGTGTTCTTGTCGAGTCCGGCCATGGGGTTGCCTCTGTGTGTGTTGTGGGTCAGACCAGCACGCGTTCGATGCCGCCTTCGTTGGCCTTGGCCACATAGGTGGGCAGCCAGTCTTCGCCGAGGATCTGGCGCGCCATCTCGACCACGATGTAGTCGGCTTCGAGCAGGCCATTATTGAGGTCATCGCCGTAGCGCGTGAGGCCTTGCAGGCAGCTGGGGCATGAGGTGAGGATCTTCACGTTGTCCTGGGCGCCCACGGTGCCGGCGGCGCGCAAGGCAGCTTCGCCCTTGAGCAGCTCCTCTTCCTTGCGAAAGCGGATCTGGGTGGAAATGTCGGGCCGGGTCACGCCCAGCGTGCCCGACTCACCGCAGCAGCGCTTGCTCTCCAGCACGTTGTCGCCCACCAGCGCCTTCACCGTCTTCATCGGCTCCTGCAGCTTCATGGGGCTGTGGCAAGGGTCGTGGTAGAGGTATCCGCCCTGTCCGGCCGGCAAGGTGATGCCTTTTTCGAGCAGGTATTCGTGGATGTCGATGATGCGGCAGCCGGGAAAGATCTTGTCGAATTCGTAGCCCTGGAGCTGGTCGTAGCAGGTGCCGCAGCTCACCACCACGGTCTTGATGTCCAGGTAGTTCAGTGTGTTGGCCACGCGGTGGAACAACACGCGGTTGTCGGTGATGATCTTCTCGGCCTTGTCGAACTGCCCGCTGCCGCGCTGCGGGTAACCGCAGCACAGATAACCCGGCGGCAGCACGGTCTGCACACCGGCATGCCACAGCATGGCCTGCGTGGCCAGGCCCACCTGGCTGAAGAGGCGCTCGGAGCCGCAGCCGGGGAAATAGAAAACCGCCTCGGTTTCTGCCGTGGTGCCCACCGGGTTGCGGATGATGGGCACGTAGTCCTTGTCTTCAATGTCCAGCAAGGCGCGCGCGGTCTTCTTGGGCAAGCCGCCCGGCATCTTCTTGTTGATGAAGTGGATCACCTGCTCCTTGATGGGAGCCGCGCCCAGCGTGGCCGGCGGCGCGCTGGTCTGCTTGCGCGCCAGGCGCTTGAACAGGTCGTTGGCCAGGCGCTGCGCCTTGAAGCCCACGCCAACCATGGCGCCGCGCATGAACTTGATGGTCTCGGGGTTGGTGGCGTTGAGGAACAACATGGCCACGGCATTGCCCGGACGGAAGCTCTTCTTCCCCATCTTGCGCAACAGGTTGCGCATGTTCATGGTCACGTCGCCAAAGTCGATCTTCACCGGGCACGGGCTCAGGCATTTGTGGCAGACCGTGCAGTGGTCGGCCACGTCCTCGAACTCTTCCCAGTGCTTGATGCTGATGCCCCGACGCGTCTGCTCTTCGTACAGGAAGGCTTCCACCAGCAGCGAGGTCGCCAGGATCTTGTTGCGCGGGGAATACAGCAGGTTGGCGCGCGGCACGTGCGTGGCGCAGACCGGTTTGCACTTGCCGCAGCGCAGGCAGTCCTTGACCGAATCGGCGATGGCGCCGATGTCGCTCTGCTGCATGATCAACGACTCGTGTCCCATGAGGCCGAAGCTGGGTGTGTACGCGTGGGACAGGTCGGCGCTGCGCGCGCCCTCGGCTGATGCGCGCAGGAGTTTGCCCTTGTTGAAGCGCCCTTCCGGATCGACCTTTGCCTTGTAGTCGGCAAAGGGCTGCAACTCGGCGTCGGTCAGGTATTCCAGCTTGGTGATGCCGATGCCGTGCTCGCCCGAGATCACGCCGTCCAGGCTGCGCGCCAGCACCATGATGCGGGCCACGGCTTCGTGGGCGGTCTGCAGCATTTCGTAGTCGTCGCTGTTGACCGGCAGGTTGGTGTGCACGTTGCCGTCGCCCGCGTGCATGTGCAGCGCGGCCCACACGCGGCCCTTGAGCACACGCTTGTGGATGGCGGTGCACTCTTCGAGCACGGCGCCGAACGCGGCACCGGTGAAGATTTGCTGCAGCGGCCCACGCAGCTGGGTTTTCCAGCTGGCGCGCAGGCGGTGGTCTTGCAGTTGCGGGAACAGCGTCTCCACGTCGCGCAGCCAGCCGGCCCACAGCGCACGCACCTCGCGCACCAGGATCAGGGCCTGTTGCACGCGGTCTTCAAGCAGCTCGGCGCTGGGGATGTCGTTGGCGTCGTCGGTCTTGCCCAGCGGCAGCTGGCCCTTGGCAAAAAAGGTCTCCAGCGCATCGGCCAGCTTGATCTTGTTGCGCAGCGAGAGCTCGATGTTGATACGCTCGATGCCCTCGGTGTACTCGCCCATGCGGGGCAGCGGAATCACCACGTCTTCGTTGATCTTGAAGGCGTTGGTGTGCTTGCTGATGGCCGCGGTGCGCTTGCGGTCGAGCCAGAATTTCTTGCGCGCTTCGGCGCTGATCGCCACGAAGCCTTCGCCGCTGCGCGAGTTGGCCAGGCGGATCACCTCGCTGGTGGCGCGCGCCACGGCGTCGGCGTCGTCACCCACGATGTCGCCCACCAGCACCATCTTGGGCAGGGTGCCGCGCTTGCTCTTGGTGGCGTAGCCCACGGCCTTGAGATAGCGGTCGTCCAGGTGTTCCAGGCCGGCCAGGATGGCGCCGCCCGGGCGCTTCATCTCGGCGAACATGAAATCCTTGATCTCCACAATCGAGGGCACGCAGTCGCGCGGGTTGCCGAAAAACTCCAGGCACACGGTGCGCACATGCTCGGGCATGCGGTGCACAACCCAGCGCGCGCTGGTGATCAGACCATCGCAGCCTTCTTTTTGAATGCCGGGCAGGCCGCTGAGGAACTTGTCGGTCACGTCCTTGCCCAGGCCTTCCTTGCGGAAAGTCTTGCCGGGGATCACGAGCTGTTCGGTGCGCACCGGCGTCTTGCCATCGGCCTCGAAGTACTTCAGCTCGAAGCTGGCCACCTCGGCGTCGTGGATCTTGCCCAGGTTGTGGTCCAGCCGGGTGACTTCGAGCCACTGGGCCTGCGGCGTGACCATGCGCCAGCTGAGCAGGTTGTCCAGCGCCGTGCCCCACAGCACGGCCTTCTTGCCGCCGGCGTTCATGGCGATGTTGCCGCCGATGCAGGAGGCTTCGGCCGAAGTCGGGTCCACCGCAAACACATGGCCCGCGCGCTCGGCCGCGTCCGCCACGCGCTGCGTGACCACACCGGCTTCGGTCCAGATGGTGGGCAGCGGCTTGTCGTGGCCGGGCGCCTTCACCCATTCCACCTCGGTCATGGCTTCGAGCTTTTCGGTGTTGATCACCGCGCTCTTCCACGTCAGCGGGATCGCGCCGCCGGTGTAACCGGTGCCGCCCCCGCGCGGAATGATGGTCAGGCCCAGCTCGTAGCAACCCTTCACCAACAAGGCCATTTCGGTTTCGGTGTCGGGGGTGAGCACGACGAAGGGGTATTCAACGCGCCAGTCGGTTGCGTCGGTCACGTGCGAAACGCGCGACAGACCATCGAACTTGATGTTGTCGTGCGCGGTGAGCTTGCGCAGCGCCTTGGTGGCGCGCTGGCGCAGCGCGGCCATGTCTTCAAAGGAACGAGAAAACGCGTCTACTGCACCTTTGGCGGCCTGCAGCAACTCGGCCACCAGCTCGTCGCGCCCGGCGTCGTCCTGCGGCGTGCGGCGTTTCTGCACTTCGCCCAAGCGGTGGTGCAGGGCATCCACCAGCTGTTTGCGGCGTTTCGGGGTGTCGAGCAGGTCGTCCTGCAGATAGGGGTTGCGCTGCACCACCCAGATGTCGCCCAGCACCTCGTACAACATGCGGGCTGAGCGGCCGGTGCGGCGTTCGCCGCGCAGCTCGTTCAGCAAGGTCCAGGCCCGCTCGCCCAGCAAGCGCTGAACGATCTCGCGGTCGGAGAAGGACGTGTAGTTGTAGGGAATCTCGCGCAGGCGCGGTGCTTCGTCGGTGTCCACGGCGAAGAGCGAGAGCGGTGTGGGAGCGTTCATGAGTCTGGCAGACGCCAACGTGACAGTGGGTAGCCCAAGATGGTACCGCAGGGCCCATTCACCCACCCCCCTTATGGAAACCCCCGTTGTCATGGGTGGGAAACGCCATTGCAATCGATCTGTCACACCACATCCCTACCCTACGGCCTTTCCGTCACACGCCATTCAGGAGCATCCATGCAGAAACGTTTTCTTCCCGCGACCAGCGCCCTCGCGCTCGCCGCCCTGATCAGCGGCCCGGTCCAGGCACAGACAGAGATCCAGTGGTGGCACTCCATGACCGGCGGCCTCAACGACTGGGTGCTTGACCTGGCCAACGGTTTCAACGCCAGCCAGAAGGAATTCAAGATCGTGCCCACCTACAAGGGCACTTACGACGAAACCATGCCGGCTGCCGTGGCGGCCTTCCGCGCCGGCAACGCGCCCCACATCCTGCAGGTGTACGAAGTGGGCACCGCGACCATGATGGCCGCCAAGGGCGCCATCGTGCCGGTGGGCAAGGTGCTGGCCGATGCGGGCTACAAATTCGATCCCAAGGCCTACATCCCGGCGGTGGTGGGTTACTACACCGCCCCCAACGGGCAAATGCTCAGCTTCCCGCTGAACAGTTCGACCACCGTCTTCAACTACAACAAGGACCTGTTCAAGAAGGCAGGGCTGGACCCGAACAGCCCGCCCAAAACCTGGCCAGAGGTGGTGCTGGCTGCTGCCAAGCTCAAGGCCTCGGGCGTGAGCTGCCCCTTCACCACCAGCTGGCAGGGCTGGACCCAGCTCGAGAGCTTCTCGACCTGGCACAACACCGAGTTCGCCACCAAGGGCAACGGCTTCGGCGGCACCAGCGCGCGCCTGACCTTCAACAGCCCGCTGCACGTGCGCCACATCGAGAACCTGGCCAACATGGCCAAGCAGGGCCTGTTTGTGTACCGGGGCCGCGGCAACGCGGCCGACGCGCCGTTCTACTCGGGCGAATGCGCCATGGCCACGGCGTCCTCGTCAACCTACGCCAGCATCAAGAAAAACGCCAAGTTCGACTTCGGCATTGCCACGCTGCCCTACTACCCCGATGTGGCGGGTGCGCCGCAGAACACCGTGATCGGCGGTGCCTCGCTGTGGGTGATGGCGGGCAAGAAACCGCCCGAGTACAAGGGTGTGGCTGCGTTCTTCAACTACCTGACCAACGCCGAGATCCAGGCCAAGAGCCACCAGCGCACCGGCTACCTGCCCATCACGCTGGCCTCGTTCGAAGCCACTGAAAAGTCGGGTTTCTACAAACAGAACCCCGGCACCGACGTGGCCGTGAACCAGATGATCCGCAAGACCACCGAGAAGTCGCGCGGCATCCGACTCGGCAACTTCGTGCAGATCCGAGCCATCGAGGACGAAGAGCTGGAGCAGGTCTGGGCCGGCAAAAAAACCGCCAAGGAAGCGTTGGACAGCGCGGTCAAGCGCGGCAACGAATTGCTGGTGCGTTTCGAGGTGGCCAACAAGAACTGAGTCGCGGGGGCGGCAGGTGCCAGCCGCCCCACCCCGCCAGCCTGTGTACAGTGCGCGGGCTTGATCCAACCCACCGAAACGGCCCGCATGGCTTCTGAAAAACGCGTCGTTTTCCGCTCCCGCTGGCTGCCCTGGGCGCTGCTCGCGCCCCAGGTCATTGTCATCGTGGTGTTCTTCTTCTGGCCCGCGGCACAAGCGCTGCTGCAGTCGTTCCAGCAGTCCGACGCTTTCGGCCTGTCAACCGAATGGGTGGGCCTGCAGAATTTCGAGAACCTGCTCAAGGACGACACCTACCTCGCCTCGTTCAAGACCACCGCCGTGTTCTCGGTGCTGGTCGCGGGCCTGGGCATCGGCATCTCGTTGTTGCTGGCTGTGTTTGCCGACCGCGTGGTCAAGGCCACGCTGATCTACCGCACCCTGCTGATCTGGCCCTATGCGGTGGCGCCCGCCGTGGCCGGTGTGCTGTGGCTCTTCATGCTGGCGCCCTCCATCGGCGTGGTGTCTTACGCCTTGCGGGCGGTGGGTATCGAGTGGAACAGCCTGCTCAACAGCAACCACGCCATGACGCTGATCGTGATGGCGTCGGTCTGGAAGCAGATTTCCTACAACTTCCTGTTTTTCCTGGCCGGTCTGCAGAGCATTCCGAAATCGCTGATCGAGGCGGCGGCCATCGACGGCGCGCAGCCTTGGCGACGCTTCTGGACCATCCAGTTCCCGCTGCTGTCGCCCACCACGTTTTTCCTGTTCGTGATCAACGTGGTCTATGCCTTCTTCGACACCTTCGCCATCGTGGACGCGGCCACCCAGGGCGGCCCGGGCAAGGACACTGCCATCCTGGTCTACAAGGTCTACTACGACGGCTTCAAGGCGCTGGACCTCGGCGGTTCGGCGGCCCAGTCGGTGGTGCTGATGGTGATCGTCATTGCGCTCACGGTGGTGCAGTTCCGTTTCGTCGAGAAGAAGGTCCAATACTGATGATCGAACGACGCCCCGGCCTGACCTTCCTTTCCCACGCCGTGCTGATCCTCGGAGTGCTGGTGGTCGGCTTCCCGCTCTACCTCACCTTCGTGGCGTCCACCCAGACCGCCGAAGCCATCGTGCACGCACCCATGTCGCTGCTGCCGGGCAACCAGCTGATCGAGAACTACACCGCCGCACTGCAAGGCACGGGCATGGGCGCTGCCTCGAACGCACCGGTGGGCCGCATGATGATGGTCAGCCTGATCACCGCGCTGGTCATTGCGGTCGGCAAGATCGTGATCTCGTTGCTCTCGGCCTTTGCCATCGTCTACTTCCGCTTTCCTTTCCGCATGCTGTTCTTCTGGGCGATCTTCGTCACGCTGATGCTGCCGGTGGAGGTGCGGATCGGACCCACTTACTCGGTGGTGGCCAGCCTGGGAATGCTCAACACCTACGCCGGCCTCACCGTGCCGCTGATCGCGTCGGCCACCGCCACGTTCCTGTTTCGCCAGTTCTTCCTCACCGTGCCCGACGAGCTGGTGGAAGCCGCGCGCATGGACGGCGCCGGCCCCATGCGTTTCTTCAAGGACGTGCTGTTGCCGCTGTCGGTCACGTCCATCGCTGCGCTGTTCGTCATTCAATTCATCTACGGATGGAACCAGTACCTGTGGCCGCTGCTGGTGACCACCGAAGAGAGCATGTACCCGGTGGTGATCGGCATCAAACGCATGATCAGTGGAGGCGACGCCGCGACCGACTGGAACATCGTGATGGCCACCGCCGTGCTCGCCATGATCCCGCCCGCGCTGGTGGTGATCCTGATGCAGCGCTGGTTCGTCAAGGGTTTGGTGGATACCGAAAAATAGATCAAGAGAACAACAACATGGCCTCCATTTCCCTGCGCAACGTCGTCAAGCGCTACCGCACCGGCAAGACCGAACTGCAGGTCATTCACAGCGTCAACGCCGAGATCGCCCACGGCGAATTCATCGTGATCGTCGGTCCGTCGGGCTGCGGCAAATCCACCCTGCTGCGCATGGTGGCCGGGCTGGAGGAAGTCAGTGCGGGAGATATCTGCATCGGCGAGCGTGTGGTCAACCAACTGGAGCCGGCCGAGCGCGACATCGCGATGGTGTTCCAAAACTACGCGCTCTACCCACACATGACCGTCTTCGACAACATGGCCTACGGGCTGAAGATCAAGAAGGTGCCGATCGCCGAGATCAAACAACGGGTGGACAAAGCCGCCGGCATTCTGGAGCTGGGGCATCTGCTGGCTCGCAAGCCGCGCGAGCTGTCGGGCGGCCAACGCCAACGTGTGGCGATGGGCCGCGCCATCGTGCGTCAGCCGCAGGTGTTCCTGTTCGACGAGCCGCTCTCCAACCTGGACGCCAAGCTGCGCGCCCAGACCCGGCTGGAGATCCAGAAACTGCACCGCGAACTGGGCATCACCTCGCTCTTCGTCACGCACGACCAGCTGGAAGCCTTTGCCATCGGCGACGTGATCGGCGTGATGCACGAAGGCCATTTGCACCAGTGGGAAGACGCCTACGCGCTCTACCACCGCCCGGCCACGCGCTTCGTGGCCGAGTTCATTGGTCACGGTGTGTTTGCCCCGGCGCAGATCAGCCAGGTGGGCAACGAGGTGTCGGTGCAGACCCCCCTGGGTGCTTTGCAGGATGTGGACGAATGCCCGCTGCCCACGGCCTACGCCTCGGGCCTGTGCGACGTGCTGCTGCGCGCCGACGACATCGTGCACGACGACCACGCGCCGGTGAAGGCGCAGATTTTGCGCAAGGCGTTTCGTGGTTCTGAATTTCTCTACACGCTGCGCCTGGCCAGCGGCGAGGTGCTGATGACGCACGTGCCCTCGCACCACAACCACGCTGTGGGCGAGTGGATCGGCATCCGCGCCGAGGTGGACCACGTGGTCACCTTCGAGCGCGGATCGGGTGCGTCGAGCCCGCCGGCGCCGGGCGTGGCGCGGGCGCATCCGGTCTGATCAGTTCAGCCGGGTCTTGAGCGCGGGCAGTCGCGACACCACCAGCCAGTCCAGCAGCAACACCGCGAGCAAGACCGCACCACTGAGCGGAAACGCCAGCGCCACGCCACACATCACCAGCGTGCCACCTTTCCACAGCGGCAGGTCGCGCGGCATGGGGGGCGCCACCAGGCGCCAGCTGCGCGCCGGCCGCCGTTTCCACCACACCACGATGCCGCTGACACAGAGGAACACGGTGGCCGCACAGAACAGCAGGTTGAGCGCGGCATTCCACAGGCCCAGGTCGCCCTGGTGCAACGCAATGCCCACCGCCATGCCCTTGGCCACCAGCGAGTAGTCGGCAAACGCGGCCTCGGCGATCACGCGGCCGCTGTATCGGTCCACATGCACCGTGCGGTCCTGCGTGGGGTTCTTCAGGTCGCCGCTCATGGTGTCGGCCGAGATCGTGAAGACACCGGTTGCGCTCTGTGGCAGCAGGATGTGGTGCTGGCCTGCAAAGCCCAGTTGCCTGGCGAGCGCGGCCACCGTGTCCAGATTCACCGGCTGGCCAGCAGGCACGCCTGCCACCCCAGCGGCCGACCCGGAAGCGGGCAGCAACGTCTGCTCCAGGCCCCAGGGCACCTCTTTCTGGCCGGCGGTGTTCAGCGTGGCGTGGGCAGCGTCCGAGAGCGGCACTGCGTCCCACTTCGCAGCGGGAAACGTGCCCCAGGGTTGCGCGAACTGCGCGCCCCACACGCCCGTCCACGACAGGCCGGTGAGCAGGAACATGAAGAGCACCGCGCTGATCCAGAAGCCCACGCTGGCGTGCAGCGAACGCCACCACAAACGGCCCTTGAGCCGCAGGTCGGGCACCAGCACCTGCGCCCAGCGCGTGCCGCCACGCGGCCACCACAGGTAGAGGCCGGTGACGAGCATCACGATGCCCAGACCGGCTGCGATCTCGATCAGGCGGTCACCCACATCGCCGATGAGCAGCGTGCCGTGGATGCGTTCGGCCCAGGCGAACACCGTGTCCCCTTTGTCCACGAGGTGCAGCACCTGCGCGGTGTGCGGGTCCACCGCCAACGCTTCGGTGAGACCGTCGCGTTCGACCACAAACCAGCTCGCTTCATCGGGCGCGCGCGGCGCGATGTATTCGCGCAGCGTGGCCTGCGAGCGCAGCGCCAGCGCGGTGTCGGCCTGCGCACCGACCGGCAGCGTCACAGCCTGCGGCGTCACGTGCACCGTGAAGCCCAGCCGGTTCTGGAAGCCGGTAAAAAACACCATGACGGCGCCCGTGAGCGCCAGCATGATCAGAAAGGGCACGACATAGAGGCCGGCATAAAAATGCCAGCGCCACGCCATGGCATGAAATCGGGACGGCCTGGTCCCCGCGTCCACCAGGGACGCGCGTTCAGCGGTGCGGCTCATGGCCTCAGTGCTTGTGTTGGCCGTGAGACGCCGCGGCAGGCGCGGCGGCAGCGGCGTTGCCCAGCGGGCGCGCTGTGGCTTTCACCTCCAGCGTCGAGCGCAGGCCGTCCTTGCTCTCCAGCACCAGGGTCACGGGCACCACGTCGCCCGCCTTCACCGGGCCCTTGAGGTCCATCATCATCACGTGGTAACCCCCGGGCTTGAGCTCCACCGTCTTGCCCGCGGGCAGCGGCAGCGCGGGCACGGCGCGCATCTTCATCACGTCCTTGTCCATGGCCATTTCATGGATCTCGACCACGCCGGCGATGGGTGAGCTGACCTGCATGACGCGGGTATCGGCCTGCGCGGTTAGCTGCATGAACGCGCCGGTGGATGTTTGCTGTGCCACGGTGGCGCGCACCCAGGCGTCTTTGACTTCAACCTTGGCGGGCGCTTGGGCCCAGGCGCTGGCGGTGAGCGACAGCAAGGTGGCGATGATGATTTTTTTCATGAGGGAATCCAGAGCAATTGAAACGGGCCTGACGAACGGGTGGCATGCTGCGCACTCGCCGGGTCAGGCACAAAAAAAGTGGCTGTGCGCCATGCGCAAGCCAGGCCGCAAAAGGCTCAGGCGGTCGGCGGCGCGCGCGACTGCGCCTTGGACCACAGCGCCGCCGGGCGGGCCGAGGTGAACGCCGCGATGGGCACGGAGCCCTGGGCGCTGACAGCAGTGACCAGCGCAGGTTCGGGCGGCAGACCGGCCGCGCCTTGCATGGGGCACCAGGGACAGTGGGCGGAAGCGTCCGCCATGGTGCCGCTCTGCCCAGTGGGCGACTCGGCCCCGCCGTCGACCCGCATCCAGAGCACACCGCTGGCGCTGCACACCTCGACCCAGCCCTGGCGGCTTGAGGCGGACACCGCGGCCTGCGCCAGCGTGGGCACCAGCGCACCCCACAGCACAGCCAGCAGGGCCAGCCAGGCAGCAACGCGACGGTGAAGGGGACGACCAACCATGGGGCCCGAGTTTATCAGCGGGGTCAACTGCGAGACCCATGACCCACGCGTGCCCCCACTACCATCACGCCACCCCAACCCCACTTACAAAAGGGAGACAGACATGCTCACACTCTGCGGCTTCGCGGCCAGCAACTACTACAACAAGGTCAAGCTCGCCCTGCTCGAAAAAGGCGTGGCGTTTGAAGAAGAACTGGCCTGGCTCGGCCAGACCGACAAGGCCGCCAGCCCCTTGGGCAAGGTGCCTTACCTCAAGACCGACGCGGGCCCGCTCTCCGAGTCCACCGTGATCCTTGAATACATCGAAGACGCTTACCCCGCGCACCCGCTGCTGCCGGCCGACGCGTTCCAGAAAGGCAAGGTGCGCGAGATCGTGCGTTACCTCGAACTGCACCTGGAGCTGGTCGCGCGCAACCTGTATGGCGAAGCCTTCTTCGGCGGCAAGGTGAGCGATGCGGCCAAGGAAAAGACCGCCGAACAGCTCAACAAAAACGTGGCGGCCTTCGCGCAGCTGGTGAAGTTTTCCCCCTTCATCGCGGGCGACACCTTCACCCTGGCCGACTGCGCCGCCGCGGTACACCTGCCGCTGGTGAGCAGCGCGACCAAGATCATCTACGGCCGCGATTGCCTGGCCGATCTGCCGGTGCGCGAGTATTTGAAGCTGCTGGGCGAGCGCCCGGCGGTGCAGACGGTGAACGCCGACCGCAAGACCAACACCGGGTTGATGCTCAAGCGCGCCAAGGGCTGATCACACCGACGCAACGCGCATGAAAAAGCCGGGCAGCTGCCCGGCTTTTTTGTGGTTCAACGCCCTTCAGTTTTTGGGTCTTATCGCGTCTGCCGTGCCTTGGATGAACGCCTTGATCTTCTGCACGTCGTCCATGCTCAGCTTTCCCGTGAAGTCCGGCATGCCGCGCTCGGTGGCCGGGCCCTTGAACACGAATTTGTCGAGGTTCTCGATGTAGGCCGCGTCCATGTAGCCCAGGTTGGGGATGTTGCCGCCGCGGTCCACACCCGGCACACCGTGGCAGAACACGCAGTTGCTCACGTACAGCGCGGTGCCGGTGGGCACGTGGGTCGGGTCGTACTTCACCCCCGCCACCAGCTTGTCCAGCTGGTATTTCACGAAGGCCGGCGCTGGCGCCTTGCCACCCACGGCAAAGGTGTACACCGTGCCCGGGCCCTGGCGGTCGGTGGCTCGTTGGGCCAGGCCGTAGACACCGCCCCAGCCCACCGCGATCGACACGTACTGCTTGCCGTCCACCAGGTAGGTGCTGGGCGCAGCGATCACGCCGGTGCCGGTGGGTGTTTCCCACAGCTGCTCACCGGTGGTGGCGTTGTAGGCGATGAAGCGCCCGTCGGCCGTGCCCTGGAACACCAGGTTGCCCGCGGTGGTCAGCGTGCCGCCGTTCCAGGGCGAGATCTGCTCCTTGGTCCAGGCGGCCTGCTGCTTCACGGGGTCCCAGGCCACCAGGCGGCCATAGGGTTTGCTGGTGGGCGCTTCCACGTTGGCGAAGTTGGCGGTGTTCCAGCCCATGCCGCTGTGCGGCTCGCCGGGGCGCTCGCCGTTGAACTTCCAGTCCTTGTTGTCCATGAGCGTGAGCGGCACGCCCTGCACCGGCATGTAGACCAGGCCGGTGGCCGGGTTGAACGACATCGAATGCCAGTTGCGCGCACCAAAAGCGCTCGGGATGATTTCGCGCGGGCGGTCGCCGGTGCGTGCGATCGCGGTCTCGATCGGGCGCCCGTTCTTGTCGTAGCCGGTTGCCCAGTTCACGTCGACGAAGTTCTTGGCCGAGATGAACTGGCCTGTGACGCGGTCGATCACGAAGAAGAAGCCGTTCTTGGGCGCGTGCATCACCACCTTGCGCTTCTTGCCGTCGAGCATGAGGTCGGCCAGGATCATCGGCTGGGTGGAGGTGTAGTCCCAGTTGTCGCCGGGAGTTTCCTGGTAATGCCACACGTACTTGCCAGTGTCGGGATTGAGCGCCACGATGGACGCGAGGTACAGGTTGTCGCCGCCGGCCGGGCTGCGTTTGTCACGCTGCCACGGTGAACCGTTGCCGGTGCCGATGTACATCAGGTTGAGCTCGGGATCGAAGGCCATGGCGTCCCACGCGGTGCCGCCGCCGCCCGCTTCCCACCACTTGCCGGCGGGGTCCCAGGTCTTGGCGGCCTTGGCCATGGACTCGTCTTCAAACGGCTTGCTCGGGTCGCCCGGCACGGTGAACCAGCGCCACTTCTGGTCGCCGGTCCTGGCGTCGTAGGCGGTGATGTAGCCGCGCACGCCGTACTCGGCGCCGCCGTTGCCGATGATCACCTTGCCCTTGAACACGCGCGGCGCACCGGTGATGGTGTAGCTGAACTTGCGGTCGATGATGGTGTCTTTTTCCCACGCCATCTTGCCGGTGGCTGCGTCCAGCGCGATCAGGCGGCCGTCGTAAGACGCCACAAACACCTTGCCCTCGTGCAACGCCACGCCGCGGTTGACCACGTCGCAGCAACCCTTGTAGCCCGCCTCGCGCGGCACCTTGGGATCAAAAGTCCAGATCGCTTTGCCGGTGCGCACGTCCACCGCGTGCACAACGCTCCACGAGGCGGTCACATACATGATGCCGTCGACCACCAGCGGGGTGGACTCCACACCGCGTTTGGACTCTAGGTTGTACGACCACACCAGACCCAGCTCTTTCACGTTGGCCGTGCTGATCTGGTTGAGCCTGGAGTGGCGCGTCTCGGCGTAGTCCAGGCCGTAGCTCGGCCAGTCGGGGGTCTTGCCGGCGTTGCTCTTCATGAACGCGGCGTTGACCTTGTTGACGGCGGCGGTGATGTGCGCTGCCGAGCCCTTGGCCGGGGCCTGGGCCAACGCGGTTGCAGTCAGTGCCAGGGAAGCGAGCAGGCCGGAAGCCGCCCGCAACCCGAGACGGGCCAGTGGTGTGTTGTTCATCGTGTCTCCTGGTGCAACCCGCTGCGAGCAGGCCTGTTGTGGGGCGACCGCCCCGGCGCAGGCAGGGCGCGCACCCGGGTGGACACACGCATGTTCCTCCTGTGCAGCGCGGTTTTCACCCTCGGGATTTCCCTGAACCGGAAGTGTTCCGGGTTGGAACACACGCCCCCGGCACGCAGGCGTCAGGCGGCGGAGTCGTTGCCCTGCAGGTGCTGCACCGCACCACGCAAATCGCTTGACCAGGTGCGACGGTCGCGCCCGCGTGGGAGTTGTGGTTCGCCGTAGCGCACCTGAGCCTGCACGCCATCGGCGCACAGGGTGGACCAGATCGAGGCCACCAGCGTGGTGTCGCCAATGAACAGCGGGCCATCGTGCAGCCCGCCGCGAATGCTGTCGGCAAAACCCAGCGCCACCGGCAGCACCGGTGCATTGGCCGTGATCGCGGCCTGCAGCAGGTTGGCGTGGAACGGCAGCAGGGTGCGGCCGTCGCTGGTGGTGCCTTCGGGAAACACGGTGAGCACATCGCCCGCGCGCAGGCGCTCGGCCATGTGGTGCACCACACGCATGGCGTCGCGCCGGCTTTCGCGTTCGATGTAGAGCGTGCCCGCGCCGGTGATGAGCGAACCCAGCAGCGGCCAGCCTTTCACGTCGGCCTTGGAGACAAACCGGCTCGGGTGGGCAGCGTTGAGCACCAGGATGTCGAGCCACGAGATGTGGTTGGACACCATGAGCAGCGGGCCGTGCGCGGGCGGCTCGCCCTGCACCACCAATTCAACACCCAGGATACGCAGCATCTGGCGCGACCATTCGCGCACCACCAGTTGGGTTTGCGGCAGGGTGAGCCGGCCGAATTCGCTGCGGATGATCCACAGGCCGCGCAGCACGTGGCCGATGGCACGCAGGGCGCGCCAGGCGGCGCGCAGTTGTTTCACGCGAGCGCGTCCGACAGCTGGTGCGCCACCTGCCCGCCCACCAGCGTGGCGCGCACGCGCGCGGGCAGCTCGTGCCCACCAAACGGCGTGTGTTTGCCCTGGCTGCGCAGCGCATCGGCTTGCACCGTCCAGCTCGCGTCGGGGTCGAAGATGCAGAGGTCGGCCACGCCGCCCACAGCGATGCGGCCCACGCTGGCCTGCAGCGTGCCCAGGCTCGCGCCCAGCACCGACTGCGGGCCGCTGGTGAGCACAGCCAGCGCCTGCATCAGGCCCAGGCCGTCTTGCTGCGCCCAGGTGCAAGCCAGGCCGAGCAGCAGCTCGACCGCGGTGGCGCCGGGCTCGGCTTCGGCAAACGGCAGCGTCTTGGCGTCGCTGTCCACCGGGTTGTGGTCGGACACCAGCGCGTCGATGGTGCCGTCGGCCAGACCGGCGCGCAGCGCATCGCGGTCGCGCTGCTGGCGAACGGGCGGCTGCAGGCGCAGTCGGCTGTCGTAGTAGCCGATGTCGATGTCGGTCAGGTGCAGGTTGTGCACGCTCACGTCGCAGGTGACGGGCAGGCCCTCGGCCTTGGCCTGACGCACCAGCGCCAGACCCGCCGCGCTGCTGATGCGGCACAGGTGCACGCGCGCGTTGGCGCTGCCGGGCGTCTTGCCCTGCGTGGCGCGCATGAGTTCAAACAGCGTGTGCAGCGCGATGGTTTCGGCCGCCGCCGGGATGCCGGCCAGTCCCAGACGCGTGGCCAGCGGGCCGCTGGCGGCCACGCCCTTGCCGAGCCAGAAATCCTGCGGGCGCAGCCACACGGTGTAGCCGAAGGTGGCGGCGTACTGCAGCGCGCGCTGCAGCACCTGCACGTTGACGATGGGCACCTCGGCCTGGCCGAAGCCGATGCAGCCGGACTCGGTGAGCTCGGCCATTTCGGTGAGCACCTCGCCCTGCAGGCCCCGCGTGAGCGCACCCAGCGGAAACACGCGCGCCAGGTGCAGTTTTTCCGCGCGGAACTTGAGCATGTCCACCAGGCCCGGCTCGTCGAGCACCGGATCGGTGTCCGGTGGGCAGACTAGCGAGGTGACGCCGCCGGCCACGGCCGCGGCCATCTCGCTCTCCAGCATGCCGGCGTGTTCCTGGCCGGGCTCGCGCAAGCGAACAGCCAGGTCCACCAGGCCAGGGGCGACCACGCAACCGGTGGCGTCGATGGTGCGGGCGGCGTGGAAGTCGGGCGCCACGTTGCCGATGGCGATGATGCGGCCGGCGGCAATGGCCACATCGGCGATCTCGTCGCGGCCGGTGGCCGGGTCCATGACACGGCCGTTCTGGATCAGGATTTTCATGGTTCAGGCCTCATTGCTGGCAACGATGGACATCACCGCCATGCGCACCGCGATGCCGTAGGTGACCTGCGGCAGGATCACGCTCTGCGGACCGTCCACCACCGCCGAATCGATCTCCACACCGCGGTTGATCGGGCCCGGGTGCATCACGATCGCGTCGGGTTTGGCCCAGCGCAGGCGCTCGGGCGTGAGCCCGAAGCTCTTGAAGTACTCCTGGCTCGACGGCAGCAGCGCGCCGCTCATGCGTTCGTTCTGCAGCCGCAGCGTGATCACCACGTCGCAGTCCTTGATGCCCTCTTCCAGCGTGTGGCACACCCGCACGCCCATCTGCGAGAGGTCGCTCGGCACCAGCGTGCGCGGGCCGACCACGCGCACGTCGGGGCAGCCCAGCGTGGTGAGGGCATGGATGTCGGAGCGCGCCACGCGCGAGTGCAGCACATCGCCCACGATGGCTACCGAGAGCTTGGTGAAGTCCTGCTTGTAGTGGCGGATGGTGTACATGTCGAGCAGCCCCTGCGTGGGGTGCGCGTGGCGCCCGTCGCCAGCGTTGATCACGTGCACATGCGGTGCCACGTGCTGCGCGATCAGGTACGGCGCGCCCGACTCGCTGTGGCGCACGACAAAGATGTCGGCCGCCATGGCGCTGAGGTTGGAAATGGTGTCGAGCAGCGACTCGCCCTTGGCGGTGGAGCTGCGCGCGATGTCCAGGTTGATCACGTCGGCGGAGAGGCGCGTGGCCGCGATCTCGAAGGTGGTGCGGGTGCGCGTGCTGTTCTCGAAGAACAGGTTGAACACGCTTTTCCCCCGCAGCAGCGGCACCTTCTTCACTTCGCGGTTGCTCACGCTCGTGAAGTTGGCCGCGGTGTCCAGGATCTGCGTGAGGATGTCGCGCGACAGGCCCTCGGTGGAGAGCAGGTGAATGAGTTCACCGTTCTTGTTGAGTTGGGGATTGCGTCGCACGGTCAGGCTTTCTTGGGTTCAAGCACGAAACTCAGGCGGCCGCTGTCGTCTCTGGCAAGTTCCAACGACTGGCCCGCGGGCACCTCGACGCGGGCGGCGCACACATTGGCTTCGATCGGCAGTTCCCGTCCGCCCCGGTCCACCAGCACCGCCAGCCGCACGCTGGCCGGGCGGCCGTAGTCGAAGAGTTCGTTGATCACGGCGCGCAGCGTGCGGCCGGTGTAAAGCACGTCGTCGATCAGCAGCACGTGCGCGCCGTTCACATCGAAGGGCAGCACCGTTTGTGCGCTCGATGCCAGGCCGCGCTGCGCGAAGTCGTCGCGGTGCATGCTGGACGAGATCACACCGGCGTCACCGGGCAGGCCCAGGTCGCGCTGCAGGCGCTCGGCCACCCAGGCGCCACCCGAGGTGATGCCGGCGAGCACCACCGGAGTGGGTGAGGCGTCGATCAAGCCTTTCACGGCGGGCAGGAGTTGCGCGTACAGCGCCTCCGCGTTCAGAGGCAAGGCCCCCACGCTTGTCGCTTCGCGTACTGCGCTGCCCCCCAGGGGGGCTCTCGCGCCTTGGGGCGGCCCGGCGTCGCTCGTGCTCTCGGTCAAGGCAAACTCCTCAAAAATTGTTCCAGGATGATGCAGGCCGATGCGGCGTCGGCGTCCTTCGCACCCAGGCTGTGGGCTTCGGTGGTGCTGTAGCGCTCGTCCACCTCAAACACCGGCAGGCCATGGCGGCCGCGCAGCTGGCGGGCAAACTTCAGGGCACGCGCGGTGTTCTCGTGCGCTGCGCCATCCGGGTGGTAAGGCACCCCCACCACCAGCGCATCGGGCTGCCACTCTTTCAGGCGCTGCGCGATCAAGGCGAAACGCGCGTCGCCCTCGGCGGCAATGGTGGCTTGCGGCGTGGCACTTCGGGTGATGCGGTTGCCGGTGGCCACGCCGGTGCGCTTCTGGCCGTAGTCGAACGCCAGAAACATCTGGCAATGCGCAGGCACCTCAATGGCGGCTGGCGCGGGGGCATGGACGGTCATGCATGCCCCGCGTCGGGAGAGAGCATCCAGGGCTGCAGCCCCAACAGCGCCATGGCGCGCTCGTAGCGTTCGGCCACCGGCGCGTCAAAAATCAGGGAAGGATCGGCCTCGACCGTGAGCCAGCTGTTCTCGGTGATCTCGGATTCGAGCTGGCCCTGGCCCCACGAGGCGTAACCAAGCGACACGAACACCCGGCGCGGACCGGCGCCCGAAGCCATGGCCTCCAGCACGTCCTTGGAGGTGGTCATTTCCAGCCCGCCCGGGATCGAGAGCGTGGAGGCATAGACCGATTCGCCCTCGCCCGACACCGCCTCGTGCAACACAAAACCGCGCTCGGTCTGCACCGGGCCGCCCTGGAACACCGGGTGCTCCAGCAAATCATCGCGGCCCATGGGCAGATCGACTTTCTCGAACAGGCGGGGCAGCAGGATGTCGCTGGGTTTGTTGATCACAAGTCCGAGCGCCCCACGTTCGCTGTGCTCGCACATGAACACCACGCTGCGGCCAAATAGCTCATCGCTGAGGCCGGGCATCGCAATCAGGAAATGATTGGTCAGGTTGATGGGGGCAAAATCAGCTGGCATCGGCCGATTTTAAGCCGCTTGTCATACCCCCCAGAGATGGTCACCACCATCCCCCACCCCACCCGCCCGGACGCATGAACACCTACGACAAAGGCCTGATGTGGTTCCGCCGCGACCTGCGCGCCGAAGACAACGCCGCGCTGTACCACGCGCTCAAGGTGTGCCGGCAGGTCTGGTGCGTGTTCGTCTTCGACACCGACATCCTCGACGCCCTGCCCCGCGCCGACCGTCGTGTGGAGTTCATACGCGAATCGCTGGTGGAGCTCGACACGTCGTTGCGCACCCTGGGCCGGGACAACGGCGTGGAAGGTGTGGGCCTGATCGTGATGCACGGCCAGTCGGTGAAGGCGGTGCCGGCGCTGGCGCAGCAGCTCGCGGTGCAGGCGGTGTTTGCCAACCACGACGACGAGCCCGCGGCCAAAGCGCGCGACGCGCAGGTGCTCGGTGCCTTGGCGCACGCCGGCATCTTGCTGCACAGCCACAAGGACCATGTGATCTTCGAGCGGCGCGAGGTGCTCACGCAAATGGGCAACGCGTTCGGCGTGTTCACGCCCTACAAGAACGCCTGGCTCAAGGCGCTCACGCCCTTCCACCTCAAGGCCTACCCGGTGGCGCAGTACGCGCGCACGCTCAGCGCCATGCCGCCAGCCTGGGCCAAGCCCGTGCCCACGCTGGCCGACATCGGCTTCGAGCCCACCAACCTGTCGCAACTGCCGCTGCCCACGGGTGCCAGCGGCGCGCACCGTCTGTTTGAAGACTTCGTGGAGCGCATCGACCGCTACGACGAGACGCGCAACTTCCCTGCGGTGAAAGGCCCGAGCTACCTCAGCGTGCACCTGCGCTTCGGCACCATTTCGATCCGCCACCTCGCCTCGGTGGCGTACCAGATGCACCTGCAAGGACTGGTGGGCGCGAGCACGTGGCTGTCGGAGCTGATCTGGCGTGACTTCTACCACCAGGTGATGGCCAACTTCCCGCACGTGGTGGACAAAGCCTTCAAGCCCGAGTACGACCACATCAAGTTCGAGCACGGCAAACACGCCAAGGAATTGTTTGCTGCCTGGTGCGAGGGCCGCACTGGCTACCCACTGGTGGACGCGGCCATGCACCAGATCAACCAGACCGGCTACATGCACAACCGCCTGCGCATGGTGGTGGCGAGTTTCCTGGTGAAGGACCTCGGCATCCACTGGCAGTGGGGTGAGCGCTACTTTGCCGAGAAACTGATCGACTTTGATCTCGCCGCCAACAACGGCGGCTGGCAGTGGGCGAGTTCCAGCGGGTGTGATGCCCAGCCTTATTTCCGCATCTTCAACCCGGTGAGCCAGAGCGAGAAATTCGACCCGCAGGCGAAGTTCATCCGGCGCTACCTGCCCGAGATCGCAGGCCTGCCGGACGCGGCGATTCATGCGCCGTGGCTGGCGCGCGAGATGGAATTGTTGAGCGCAGGCGTGGAATTGGGCAAAACCTACCCAAGGCCGGTCGTCGACCACGCCGTGGCTCGAGACCAAACATTGCTGCGCTACGCGGTCGTGAAAAAGCCGGGGAAGACGCCCTCGTCAGCCCCGGCTTCCAGCACTTCTTCAGCAGATTAAGCGGTACCGCCGACGGTGAGGCCTTCGATGCGCAAGGTCGGCTGACCCACACCCACCGGCACGCTCTGGCCCTCTTTGCCGCAGGTGCCCACGCCGCTGTCGAGCTTCATGTCGTTGCCGATCATGCTCACGCGGGTCAGCGAATCGGGGCCGTTGCCCACCAGCGTGGCGCCTTTCACCGGGTACTGGATCTGGCCGTTTTCCACCCAGTAGGCCTGGCTCGCGGAGAACACGAACTTGCCCGAGGTGATGTCGACCTGGCCACCGCCGAAGTTGGTGGCGTACAGGCCCTTCTTGATGCTGGCCACGATTTCTTCAGGCGCCTTGTCGCCACCGAGCATGTAGGTGTTGGTCATGCGCGGCATGGGCACGTGGGCGTAACTCTCGCGACGGCCGTTGCCGGTGGGCTTCACACCCATCAGGCGCGCGTTCATCGAATCCTGGATGTAGCCGCGCAGGATGCCGTCTTCGATCAGCACGTTCTTCTGCGAGGTATGTCCTTCGTCGTCCACGTTGAGCGAGCCTCGGCGGTCGGCAATGGTGCCGTCGTCGAGCACGGTCACGCCCTTGGCCGCCACGCGCTGGCCGATGCGCCCGGCAAACGCGCTGCTGCCCTTGCGGTTGAAGTCGCCTTCCAGGCCGTGGCCCACGGCTTCGTGCAGCAGGATGCCCGGCCAGCCCGAACCCAGCACCACCACCATCTCGCCAGCCGGCGCGGGCCGGGCGTCGAGGTTGGTCAGCGCCGACGACACGGCTTCGTCCACATAGGTCTGCACCATCGCATCGTCAAAGTAGGCGAGGCCAAAACGGCCACCGCCGCCCGACGAGCCCACCTCGCGGCGGCCCGACTGCTCTGCGATCACGGTGACCGACAGGCGGATCAGCGGGCGCACGTCGGCAGCCAGCGTGCCGTCGGCGCGCGCCACCAGCACCACGTCGTGCTCGGCGGCCAGACCGGCCATCACCTGCACCACGCGCGGGTCCTTGGCCTTGGCCATTTTTTCCACTTTCTCCAGCAGCGCCACCTTGGCCGTGCTGTCGAGCGTGCCGATCGGGTCCACGCCGCCATACAGCGAGCGCGACTTGGCCACTTTGGAAGCCGGCGTCTTGACCTTCTTCGACTGGCCCTGGCCGGAGATGCTGCGCACGGTGTGCGCGGCGTCCAGGAGCGAGTCCCAGGACAGGTCGTCGGAATACGCGAAAGCGGTCTTCTCGCCACTCACCGCGCGCACGCCCACGCCCTGGTCGATGCTGAAGCTGCCGGTCTTGACGATGCCCTCTTCCAGGCTCCAGCCTTCACTGCGGGTGGTTTGAAAGTACAGGTCGGCATCGTCCACACCGTGCGACATGATCTCGCCGAGCGCGCGCTGCAAGTGCGCGGGCGTGAGGCCAAACGGTTCGAGGAGCAGGCTTTGGGCGGTGGCCAGACGGGCCAGGGTGGGTTCGCGTGAAATCATGGGGCCATTGTAAGAACGACCCGCCCTGCGCGCTGGTGTCAGGGTCTTGGGGCGGTCTGGCGCAGCAACGACAGCAGCGCAGCGTCGTCCAGATCGGCCATGCCCGCCTCGTGAGCCGCCCTGAACACCCCGGCGGCGCTCGCGCCCAGCGGGCCGTCAAACCCGACACTGCGCGCCGCCGCCACCGCCAACCGCGTGTCTTTTTCCAGCAAGGTCACGTGGGCGCGCGGCGCCAGGTCACCGTTGATCGCGCGGCGCATGCGGTCCGAGCCGATCCAGCTCTGGCCGCTGGAGCGCTCGATCACGTCCAGCGTGGTGGTGAGGTCCAGCCCCATGCGCTCGGCCAAGGCCAGCACCTCGGCCGCGCCCACGAGGTTGATGCCGGCCAGCAGGTTGTTGACCAGCTTGGTGCGCGCGCCGTCGCCCACGCGTTCGCTGATGCGCATCACATTGAGCGACAAGGCGGCGAGCAAGTCTGCCTGTCGCTCCAGTACGGCCGATGGCGCGGCGACCATCAGGCTCATGCGGCCGTCGCGCGCGCGCTGCGGACCGCCCGACATGGGTGCGTCGATGCAATCGATGCCCTTTTCTGCCAGCCGCTGGGCGATGGACACGGTGTCTTCGGGCGCGATGGTGGGGCACAGCACCACGGCCTGCCCGGGCCGCAGGCCATTGGCCGCGCCCTGTTCACCCCACAGCACCTCACGGCACTGGTCGGCGTCCACCACCACGATCACCAGCGCGCCGTTCGGTCCGAGCTGCGCCACCGCGGCAAGCGGCGTGTCGGCCAAGCTGGCACCGGCGGCCAGGGCCTGTTGCTGGCGCAGCGGGTCGGTGTCGCACACCGCCACGGGCCAACCCGCTTCGCACAGGCGCTCCACCAGCGCGCCGCCCATGTTGCCCGCCCCAATGAAGGCAACCGTCATGACTGCATGAAGCGCCGGGACTTGGCGATCGACATCAACATGCCGAGCCCCACGCCCATGGTCACCATGGCGGTGCCGCCGTAGCTCACGAACGGCAGGGGCACGCCCACCACCGGCAGGATGCCGCTGACCATGCCCATGTTGACAAAGGCATAGACAAAGATGTTGAGCGTGAGGGCACCCGCGAGCAGGCGTGAGAACAGCGTGGGCGCTTCCATGGCGATGACCAGGCCGCGCACGATGAGGAAGATGAACCCGGCCATGAGGCACAGCGTGCCGACCAAGCCGAACTCCTCGGAGAAGGCGGCGTAAATGAAGTCGGTGGTGCGCTCGGGGATGAACTCCAGGTGCGTCTGCGTGCCCTGCATGAAGCCCTTGCCCCACACCCCGCCGGAGCCGATGGCGATCATGCCCTGGATGATGTGGAAGCCCTTGCCCAGCGGGTCCTTGGACGGGTCCAGCAGCGTGCACACGCGCTGGCGCTGGTACTCGCGCAGCACATGCCAGTCCACGTCGGGCGCACACAGCTGGCCCTCGAAAGCGATCAGCAGCACGATGCCCACCGCACCGATCAGCACCGGCGGCAGGATCAGTTTCCAGCTCAGGCCGGCGAAGAAGATGACGAAAAGGCCCGAGGAGAGCACCAGCAACGAGGTGCCCAGGTCGGGCTGCTTCAAGACCAGCGCCACCGGCAACACCAGCAGCAAGCCGGCGGCGGCGAAGTCCAGCGGCTTGAGCAGGCCTTCGCGGCGGTGGAACCACCAGGCCAGCATCATGGGCATGGCGATCTTCATCAGCTCGCTGGGCTGGATCACCATGCCGACGTTCAACCAGCGCTGCGATCCCTTGCGCGCAATGCCGAAAAATTCCACGCCCAGCAGCAGCATCACGCCCAGCGTATAGGCCGGCAGCGCCAGGGTCATGAGCCGGTGCGGCGGGATTTGCGAGACCATGAACAGCACACCGGCCGCAATCAGCATGTTGCGGCCGTGCGCCTCGAACCGACTGCCGTGATCAAAGCCGACCGAGTACATGGTCAGCAACCCGGCGCCCGCCATGATCAGGATGGCCAGCAACAGCGGCAGATCAAAGCCCTGAAAGATCGGGGCGATGCGCTGCAGCAAGGAGGGTTTGTCGAACACGGCGGACATAGCTGCGGATTATCCTTCGGCGATGCATGCCACCACCACCCACCTGCTCTATCTCCACGGCTTTCGTTCGTCGCCGCAATCCATGAAAGCGCAGAAGGTGGCCGCCCGTGTGCGGGCCGACCACCCGGGCGTGACCTGGTGGTGCCCTCAACTGCCACCGTCTCCCGCTGAAGCGATGGCCCTGGTGGTGCAGGGCACGGCGAACTGGCCGCGCGAGAGCACGGCGGTGGTGGGTTCCTCGCTGGGCGGCTTCTACGCCCGGTGGTTCTCGCTGCAGACCGGCTGCCCGGCGGTGTTGCTCAACCCCGCCCCGTTCCCGGCACGCGATCTTTCGGCTTACATCGGCGAGCAGACGGCGTGGCACGACCCTGAAGAACGTTTCTTTTTTCAGCCCGGCTTTGTGGACGAGCTCAAGCTGCAGCAGGCCGACATCGAGCGGCTGGCCGCACAAAAACCCTCCACGGGTGAGGATGTGTTCGCCATCGTGTCCAAGGGCGACGAGGTGCTGGACTGGCGGGAAATGCAGGCGTTCTGCGCCGGGGGCACGGTGCGCCTGCTCGACGGCAGCGACCATGCGATCAGCGACTTTGATGACCATATCGATGCGGTGTTTGCTTTCCTGAACCTGTAGCGCCCCCATGGGACAATCCCGCCTATGCACATCCTGTTTGATGAAGCCGGCAAGTTGTTGACCGGCCGCCTCCTGTCCGAGGCCGAAAGTTCCCTGCAAGTCGAGCTCGAATCCGGCAAGCGCGTCAAGGTGAAGGCGGTCAATGCGCTGCTGCGGTTCGAAAAACCCACCCCCGCCGCCTTGATGAGCGCTGCCACCGAGCTCTCGGGCGAGATGGACCTGGCCCTGGCCTACGAATTTGCGCCCGAAGACGAGTTCGGTTTTGCCGACCTGGCGCGCGAGTACTTCAGCAGCAGCGCCAGCACCGCCGAGCAGGTGGCCGCACTCTTGTGCCTGCAAGGCGCACCGCACTACTTCCGCCGCGCCGGCAAGGGCCGCTACAAGAAGGCGCCGGCCGACATCCTGGCCCAGGCGCTGGCCGGCATCGAAAAAAAGAAACAGCAGCAGGCGCAGATCGAAGCCTGGGCCGCCGAGCTCGCCGGCGGCACCTGCCCCGAGTCGGTGCGCCAGCAGCTCTACAAGATCCTCTTCAAGCCCGACAAGAACGCGCCCGAGTACAAGGCCGTGGTCGAGGCCGCGCGCAGCAGCCACACTGCGCCGCTGACCCTGCTGCAGAACGCCGGCGCCATCAGCAGCGCCTACCAGTTCCACTGGCAGCGTTTCCTGTTCGACCAGTTCCCCAAGGGCACCGGTTTCCCGGCCCTGCAGGCCCCGGTGATCACCGACGAGCTGCCGCTGGCCACCGTGCAGGCGTTCTCCATCGACGACTCGCACACCACCGAGATTGACGACGCGCTTTCGCTGCAGGGCCTGGGCAGTGGTTCGGTGGTGCTGGGCATCCACATCGCCGCGCCGGGCCTGGCCATCGCGCCCGAGAGCGCCATCGACCAGGTGGCGCGCCACCGCCTGTCCACCGTCTACATGCCGGGCCACAAGATCACCATGCTGCCCGACGAGGTGGTCCAGGCCTACACGCTCATGGCCGGGCGCGACTGCCCTGCGGTCTCGCTCTACGTCACCTTTGACGAAGCCACGCTGGCCATCACCGACACCCGCACCGTGCTCGAGCGCGTGCCGATCGCGCAGAACCTGCGCCACGACCAGCTCGACACCGTGATCACCGAAGCTTGGCTGTGGGGCGAAGCCCCAGCCGACAACGCCGTGCCCGAGATCGCCGCGCTGCAGCCCACGCTGGCCTTCATCTTCACGCTGGCCCGGCACCTCAAAGCGCAGCGCGAGGTGGTGCGCGGCAAGCCCGAGAACTTCAACCGGCCCGACTACACCTTCCGCCTCGAGGGCAAGACCGGTGACGAGCCGGTGGGCGACGAGACGGTGGTGATCGGCACGCGCCAGCACGGCGCACCACTGGATCTGATGGTGGCCGAGGCCATGATCCTGGCCAACAGCACCTGGGGCAACTGGCTCAACGACTGCGGCGTGCCCGGTATCTACCGCAGCCAGGCCAGCATGGCACCGGGCGTGAAGGTGCGCATGGGAACCAAGGCGCAACCCCACGCCGGCATCGGCGTGAAGAGCTACGCCTGGAGCACCTCACCCCTGCGCCGTTATGTGGATATGGTCAACCAGTGGCAGATCATTGCTTGCGCGCGCCACGGCAAAACGGCCGCACTCGCCGCACCCTTCAAGCCCAAAGACGCGAACCTGTTTTCCATCATCAGCGCGTTCGACGCCGCCTACACCGCTTACAACGGTTTCCAGAACGGCATGGAACGCTACTGGACGCTCAAACACCTGCAGCAAAGCGGCACCACCGAACTCACCGCCACGCTGGTGAAGGACAACCTGGTGCGCGCCGATGCGTTGCCCCTGGTCTTGCCGGTGATGGGCGCCGACGGTCTTCCCCGCGGCGCGCATGTGCGCGTGCGGCTGGGCGAGATCGACGACATCACGCTGGACGTGCACGGCACCGTGATCGAGCGGCTGGACCTGCCGGTGGACGACGCGGCGATGGAGGGCTCGGGCGAGGACGGCGAGGACGAAGAACTCTCCGCGCCGCTGGCCCTGGCCATCGACGTGAACGAGGGTGAGGGCACCGAGCCCGCCGCCCAGCCGACCGAGGCCACCGACCCGGCGGGCCATTCGGCCTGAACGCGCGGGCCACACGGATAATCGCCGCGTGAAGACATCCACCCTCGCGTTCCTGAAAGGCCTGAGCACGCTGCAGCTGGCGTTGGGCATTTCCGTCGCATTGCACGCAGCCGTGCTCACGGTTCGCTTTGTGAACCCCGAGGGTTTCAACCGGGCCTTCCAGGACACGCCGCTGGAGGTGATCCTGGTCAACGCGCGCAGCAACGAGCGCCCCGAGAAAGCCACCGCCATCGCGCAGGCCTCGCTGGCCGGTGGTGGCGACGCGGTGCGCGGACGCTCCACCTCGCCCCTGCCGCCCACCACGGTGGCGCGCGTGGGCGACACGCCCGAAGAAGACGAACGCAAGATCGAAGCCCTGCGCGAACAGCAAAACCAGCTGCTCGCCCAGGTGCGGCGCGAGCTGGCCAAAATGCCGGCGCCCGACACCGAGGCCGTGAACCCCAGCCGCGAGGTGATCGAACGCGAAGAAAAACGCAAGGCGCTGGTGAAGATCCTGGCCGAGATCGAGCGGCGCATCAACGAAGAAAGCGCCCGGCCCAAAAAGCGCTACATCAGCCCGGCCACGCGCGAGGCGGTGTACGCCATCTACTACGACGAGCTGCGCCGCAAGATCGAAGACCGCGGCACCACCAACTTTCCGGAAGCGGCCGGCCGCAAGCTCTACGGCGAGCTCACCATGATCATCACGGTCAACCACACCGGTGGGGTGCTCGACACCGAGATCGTGCAGACCTCGGGCAACAACCTGCTCGACCGCCGCGCCCAGGCCATCGTGCGCAGCCTCTCGTTTGGCCAGTTCAACGACGGCATGCGCCGCCAGGCCGATCAGATCGTGGTCGTCTCGCGCTTCCGCTTCACGCGCGACGAGACGCTGCAGACCCAGCTCTCCGGCCAATAGATGCGGTCATTCGGTCGCTGGCTGTTGTGGATGGTGCTCGCCGGTGTGGCGCTGCAGGTGTTTTTCGCGCTGCGCATTGCCACCATGGTGGTCATCGACCCCACCAGCACCGCCTTCATGCGCTCTGAAGCCTGGCGCGTCGGCGTTGAGAGCACGACGACCGACAAGACCTGGCGCTGGTCGCACCAGTGGGTGGCGGGGGAGCAGATCAGCCCCAACCTCAAGCGTGCGGTGATCGCGTCGGAAGACGCGGGCTTTCTGGAGCACGGCGGCGTGGACTGGGAAGCGATCGAGACCGCGTGGCAAAAAAACGAAAAACGCCAGCAGATCGCCGAGAAGCGCGCGGCGGCGCAGCCCAACAAACCGGTGCGCGAACCCAAGGTGGTGGGCGGCTCCACCATCACGCAACAGTTGGCCAAGAACCTCATGCTCTCGGGCGAACGCCAGTTCCTGCGCAAGGGTCAGGAACTCGTGCTGGCGGTGGCGCTGGAGGCGCTGCTGAGCAAGGAACGCATCCTGGAGATTTATCTGAACAGCGTGGAGTGGGGCGAAGGCGTGTTCGGCGCGGAAGCCGCCGCGCAGCGTTACTTCAAAAAGCCGGCCAGCAAGCTCAGTGCGTCGGAAGCGGCGCGCCTCGCGGTGATGCTGCCCTCGCCCAAGTTTTTTGAAACGCGCCAAGGCTCGGCCTACCTGGCGCGGCGCACCGGCACCATCGTGGCCCGCATGGGCGATGTTCAGTTGCCATGAACCTGCGCGCCACCGCCATGAGCGTGTTCCTGCTGGGCCTGGTGCGCCGGCGCCGCCGTGCGGAGGCGCGCGGGGACGGCGGCC
>JBKBWW010000021.1:0-38406 GCA_046314475.1 Hydrogenophaga sp. | reverse complement strand
GCCCGGTGCGCGCACCGTTGACCGACCTCAAGCCCGCCGAGATGGAACAGCTCGACCGTTTGATCACCGCGCTCGGACCACAATAAGGCGCATGACGCACACACCGTTCCCGCACCTGCTCGACCCGGCCCGCTTCGCAGGCACGGTGGACGGCCGACCCACCGCCCTCTACTTTTTGCGCAACGCGCGCGGCATGGTGGTGGCCATCACCAACCTCGGCGCCAAGGTGCTGCAGATCGTGGTGCCCGACCGGCAGGGGGTGCTGGACGATGTGGCGCTGGGCTACGACAGCGTCGCCGATGTGCTCACCGGCTCGCCTTCCATGGGTGCCTTCGTGGGCCGCTACGCCGGGCGCATCGGCGGCGCGCGCTTCACGCAAGACGGGCGCGAACACCGGCTCACGCCGAACGGCGGTGCCCACTGCATCCACGGCGGGCCACGCGGCGCACGGCACCGCGCGTTTGACGCGGTGCAAGCCGACGCTCAAACGCTGCAACTGCACCACCGGTTTCTGACCAGTGAAGACGACTTCCCCGGCACGCTGGACCTGCAGCTCACCTACCGGCTGAGCGACGACAACGCGCTGGTGATCGAGCACCTGGCCACCGCGCTGGACGACTCCGGCCCGGCCAGCTTCACCAGCCACATCTACTTCAACCTCGACGGTGTGACCGGTGGCCAGACCATCAACGGCCATGTGTTGCAGGTGCCGCTGGCGCACGACGTGCTCGCCACCGGGGTGGACGGCATTGCCACCGGCGAGCGCGTGAGCTTGAACGGCCATGTGCACGACCTGCGCCACGCCACCACGCTGGGCAACGTGCCCGACATTGATTTGAGTTACCCGCTGGAAGGCCCCACCACCGAAGCCCGCCTGTGCGCGCAACTGCGCAGCGATGCCAGCGGCCGCACGCTCGATGTGTGGACCACCGAGCCCTTGCTGCAGGTGTACACCGCCGGCCAGCTGGGGGTGGCGGAGAAGCCCGATGTGGGCAAACGCGGTGTGCGCCACCGCCCGCGCTGCGCGGTGTGTCTGGAGCCGCAGTGGTTTCCCAATGCGCCCAACTGCCCCACGCTGCCGCAGAACGTGGTGACGCCCGGGCGGCCTTACCGGGGCACCACGGTCTACTGCTTCGGCGTGGTGTGAGCCCGGCCCTCTTCAGAGGATGAAGGGCTCTTCCCGCTTGTTGCACTCGGGAGGCTCGCCGTAGCCGGCAGACCGCACCACCTGGTCTTCGGCAATCTCGACCTGGAACCACTGGCAGAACGGGTTTTCATACCGGTAGCTCCACACCTGCCCGCGCGAACGGGCCAGCCCCCGCACGTCACCCGGGCGCCCCAGCCGCTGGCGCACCTGCTCCTGGGTCATGCCGGGGTTGATCTGCAGAAAATTCGCTTCGGTGAGCACCTGCTCGGAGCGGGTCACGCGCCCGGCACCGTCGAGGTACACAAACCAGGTGTGGCGGCCATACGGCCCGCGCGGAAACTCCAGCCGGGTGCCCCCGTCCACCTGGCGCTGCGTTTCCGGCGGCCCCATGCGGGCCACCACCTCGTCGCGCGTGGCGCCGGTGAGCTGGGCGGGCGGCGCGTAGCCGCTGCAGGCCGACAACACCGCCGCAGCGGTGAGCAAGGACAACACGATGCGCATGGTTCGATCTCCTGTGTTCACGATGTGTGGCGTTTGGAGGACGTGTTCGCCACCAAGTTCACGACCGGCTGTACGCCAGCCCCGAGGCCACGCCGCCGAACAGATCGCCTTCGACCATGGCCACGCCGGGAAACTCGGCCTGCAGGGCGCGCTGGAACGGCCGCAGGGCCGATGAGCCGCCGGTGAGGTAGATCGCGTCCAGCGTCTCGTCGGTCAGACCGGCGCGTTGCACGCACTCGCGCGCGCAGGCCACGGTGCGCGCCAGCAGCGTGCCCAGGTGGTCGCGCATGGCGTCGGCGTGCATGTCGGCGCCCAGGCCGCGCTCCACTTCCGACAAATCCACCTGCGTGGCGCCGTCTTCATTGGAGCAGCGGATCTTGGCCTGCTCCACCTCGTGGGCAATGCGGTGGCCGTCGCGGTGTTTGAGCACCTTCATCAGGCGCTCGTGCAGCGCCACGTTGCTGTAGTTCACGCGCAGCTGCTGCGCCTGGCTGAGCGCGCGCGGCTGGTAGAGCCATTGGATCAGGTGCCAGGTGGAGAGGTCAAAAAACACCCGGCTGGGCACCTCGCGCTGCTGCGGCCCCAGGTGCTTGTAGCCCAGCAGCGGCATCACCTGTTCCAGGCTGAGCTTCTGGTCAAAGTCGGTGCCGCCGATGTGCACACCGGTGGTGGCCAACACATCGCCCGCGCGGTTGGCCAGCTTCATGCGCTGCGGACCGAGGCGCACCACGGTGAAGTCGGACGTGCCACCGCCCAGGTCGACCACCAGCACCACGCTCTCGCTGTCCAGGCGGCGTTCGTAGTCCAGCGCAGCGGCGATCGGCTCCAGCTGGAACGACACCTGGCGAAAGCCCACGGCCTGCGCGGCCTGCAGCAAGGAATCTTGCGCGAGCGCATCGCGCTCCAGGTCGTCGTCCACAAAATGCACCGGCCGACCCATCACCACCTTGGTGGGCGCCACGCCCAGCGTCTGCGCCGCGCGCTCGCGCAGCGCGGCCAGAAAGGTCGCCACGATCTCCTGAAAACTGATCTGCTGGTGGTTGACCACCGTGGTCTCCAGCAGCAACGGGCTGCCCAGCAGGCTCTTGAGCGAGCGCATCAAACGCCCTTCGGTGCCGGCCAGGTACTGCGCCACCGCGTCACGGCCGAAGTGCGTGGTGCTGTCTTCCGAGTTGTAGAACACCGCCGTGGGCATGGAGACCGCCGTGCCCTCCAGCGGAATCAGGCGCGCCGTGCCCCGCACATCGGCCCACGCCATGGCCGAATTGGAAGTGCCGAAATCAATGCCGAGCGTGCCGTGGAGCGGAGGAGTCATGGGGGAGCGGGAGGGGAGCAGTGAAAATGAGGCCCCCGAGGCGCGAGCGAAAGCGCCGGCTCATGGGGAGCGCGGATTCTGCCACCGATGTGTGGCGGGCCCCCGGCCCCCCTGCCGCAACGCCCGCTACGTGCGCGGAACGCTGTTCTCTTCTTGGGGCAACTGCTGCCCGCCCGCACCCGGCACGTGTTGGGCGCGCTGGGCCGCGTCTTGCCCCGGCGTGGCGCGCATGTCGGTGTCCACCTGGCCCTGTTTCAGGTCTTTGTAGGCCTGCAGGATCTTCGGGTCTGGCGTGTCGTCGGTCATGTCCGTGTCTTCGTCGCGCTCATGCGGCAACTTCAGGGGCGCGTCGCCCTCTTCGGGCGGCAGCTCAAAGGGGGTGTCGGGCTCAACGGGTTGATGGGGCACGGCGGGTTGGCCAGGCTGGCTCATGCCGGACTCCCGCTCGACAAACCCTGGTGCGAGCCGTGTTCACCCATGCCGATGGGCTTGCCCGCCACGATGGACACCAGGTCGCTCACGGCACGCACCATCTTGCTGTTGGGCGCGTCCCAGTAGTCGGCCGAGTGCGGCACAAACTTCAGCAAGGCGAGGTTGGGCGAATCCGGCCCATCAGGGAACCAGGGGCGCGCAAAGGGCGACCACAGGCGTTCGATGTGGCCACGGTCCGTGACGATTTCGCCGTGCCCCGACAGCGACACATAGGTGCTGTCATCCAGATCGGTGAAAGCCAGGTTGGCCACGCCCAGGCGCTCGACCTTTGACGAACGCGTGTCGGTGAAAAACCAGAGGGCGCCGCCGGCGTCCATTTCCAGCGCGTACATGGGCCGGCTGCCGAGCGAGCCATCGGCTTCGATGGTGGTGAGCATCGACGTGGCAATGTCTTCAATCAGCCCGGCAATGTGCTTGAGCTCGGGGGTGGTCTGGGTTTCATGTTCATGGGTGGTCCTCGTCATCGGTCAATGGAGGTACCACGGTAAAAACAATCGCCGGGTGGGTCTGTGCGCTGGCGAACCGCCCAGCCAACGCCGAAGCCCGCCCCCCTTACTGGGGCCTTTCATCGTCGAATTCGTTTGTTGCAACCCCTCTTCAAGGATGGTTTTCAGCCGATGCGTTGTTCGACCACCACTGGTTGAAACCTTAGACTTAACTTATTGAAACGTAAGGTTTTTCGGGTTGGTAGGCTGAGAGCCATTCTCATTTTGTTTGTTCATTTTTTACATTCACCGACATGACCATCAAACACCAAGCCCTTGTTGCAGCCGTCTTTTCCCTCGCAGCCGCAGCCGCGCAGGCCCAGTCACAGGCCCCAGCCCCCACCAAGCTCTACGGCGAAATCGGCCTCACCGCCGTCAACCTGGAAATCATCAGCAACGGCGCCAAGCTGAAAGCCAAGCCCACCGGCTTGTCCGCCGTGCTCGGCTACCAGGTGCACCCCAACGTGGCCATTGAAGGCTTTCTGGGCCTGGCCAGCACCCGGGAAGCCCTCGAATTCAACGGCACGCCCGTGGGCCTCAACGCCAAGATCGACAGCGCGGCCGGCTTCTTCATCAAGCCCAGCGTGATGGTGAGCAACAACGTGGAGCTGTTTGCCCGCCTCGGCTACCTGCGCACCAAGATCACGGTGTCGTCCGCCGCCGGCAGCACCAGCGACAGCGACACAGGCACCGCCTACGGCCTGGGCGCCAACCTGTTCCTGACCAAGACCTCGTACGTGCAGGCGAACTGGACGAGCTACTACAAGGAAAGCGGCGTGAAGTCGCAGGGTGCGACGCTGGCTTATGGGATGCGGTTTTGAGGGTTGACAAGATGCACAGTCGCTAAAGGAGCGGCTTGTATTTGGGAAAGCTCCTCGCGGTCGTTGCTGACCCCCAGCACTCCGAGTTTATGTTTTCGCAAAAGCTTCACCGAGAAACTCAAAGAGCCATTCAACCTCAATCGCGATTTTCATTTGCAGCAATTAAAATCGCCAGTAGAAGACGCATTAAAATCTACCGAACAAAACCATAGACCTCCGCGAAGCAATCTTATCACTCGATATCAATCAAAGATTAAAGGGAGCACATGTTTAAAAAACTCGAGCTTGGAAACTTTAAGCGATTTCAGAACGCATCAATAGATTTCGCAAAAATCAACATTATTGCAGGGCCAAACAATTCTGGTAAATCCTCGATAATTGGGGCCATGCGTTTGATATGCCAAACCCTAGATAGCTTTGACGATCAAGTTACGCTTCTACTTAATGGTCCCTTTGGCGATTTTGGAACATTCAAAGATGTTATATACCGGAATCATCGTGGGCGCCCTCTTGAAATTGCTCTCGAACTAGAGGTCTCTAATATTGATCCAGGCAAAGAAGTTCAATTAGTACGACTAGAACTCGTATTCAAATACAGTCAAGACGATAGAGAAATATATGCCCAGAGCGTCCGCGTCTTTCTCGACAAATCCCCACTGATTGAGGCCAAGTATTCTAGAGAAGGCAAGCGATTTAATATTGAGAAAATTGGCAATACGATAATTCCATCCACTCTCAAAAATGCAATTTCAAGAGAATTTCGAGTACGTCATTTTTTCCCAGTACCACTAGCTGCTCGGCTTGGTCTTTTTGACCGAGATAGCAAAAGCGTATATGCAGGATTTACGGGACAGTTTAATCAAGGACCTGACTCAGAAGTACTTCGAAAGCTGATAAGAGTTTGGACACGTCTATCGTCTGCCATCTCAAAAGCAGATTATTTGGGACCCTTACGCATAGCACCATCCAGAACTTATTTATTTACCGGCGAACGGAGTCGTCGAATTGGTGTATCAGGTGAGAATTTGACCTCAATCCTCGCCACGAAAGACAAGCGGCGCGATCGTACTGATGATAGATCAATACAAAAAGAAGTAAACGCATGGCTTCAAAAGGCAGAAATGGCAAAAGAAGCGCTGCTTGTCCCTTTGTCTGATCGACACTTTGAAATACGGATCCAAAACTTTTTTACTAAAGAGGATCAGAACATTGCAGATGTTGGCTTCGGTCACAGTCAAGTCCTACCTTTCTTGACAGGAGGCTTCGCTCTCGCCCAAGGTTCGACCTATTTTGTAGAACAACCAGAACTTCATTTGCATCCTAAAGCACAGGCAGAACTGGGTGATTTCATTAAAGATCTCTATAAACAGTCAGTCCAAACGGTAATCGAAACGCACAGTGAGCATCTAATTCTCAGGCTCCAACAACACGTTGCCGCTGGAGACATTGATGCAAACGATATTAGAATTCTTTACGTTGGCAACGCATCTCTGGATGATGACGGTAGACCTTTAAAGGAAGTGACTCCCATTGGCCTAGATTCGAAGGGACAATTTACAACACCCTGGCCTAAAGGCTTTTTTCCTGAAAAGCTTCATGAGTCAAAGCGGCTCGCAAAGATACGTCTCCAAAAGCAAGGTGTCGAAGCATTGGAGAAAATCCAATCATGAAATCAATTGTTATTGATGCAAACGTATTTGCTGCATATGCACTAGAACATTTGGGTGGCGCTCCCACTGGGGATCGCACAGCCTCTCCCATTACACTTTTCGATCTTCTTGGCACCCGTGCAGTTGCATTCATTGACGATGGCGGGCAGATAGAACAAGAATGGAGAACATTAGCCAACTATGCAACAGAATGGTTTAATGAATGGCTGGCCGACTCATTGGCGGATGGTCGGATTTACGAAATACCGCCATCCACCGACCCGCAGTTAGTACGGCGTTATAAAGCGCTAGGCTTTCCTAACACTACTGACATATGGTACATAAAGACCGCTCACGGGCTTTGTCATATTTGCAAGCGGTCAAGGCCATTTCTCATTGCTGAAGATATAGATTTTTATGATCCAAAGCTGAAGAAAGCACCAAACAAAGTCCAAATATTTAGGCGCGGCACTGGAACTGTGTGCGATCGACTTGAGAAAGATGGGATTGACCTCCGCTGCATTGATAACGCAACGAAAGAAATACTTGGTTGCTAACCCGAAGCGGAAGACCAATTAAATTGATCTATACTTTTCAAGACCTTGGAGGATTATGAACATTGCACTCAGGCTTCCCTAAGGAAACGAAGGCAAAGAAGGTCTTTGAACTTTCGGATGAGTTGATCTCTGGACAAAATTCCTGCTTGTAAAGGCACATTTAATGCCGGTCCACCACCGTGGTGGCCGTGGCAGCCGGTGGTGTCCACCCGCCGCCCAAGGCCCGGTACACCGTCACCAACGCGGTGGCTGTGCCCACCTGGGCTTGCACCAGTTGGTCGCGCGTGTTGAGCACTTCGCGTTCGGCGTCGAGCACGGCCAGGAAGTCGGTCACGCCCGCGTCGTAGCGCAGCCGGGCCAGGCCGGCGGCTTCTTCGGCGCTGCGGGCGGCCACGTCGAGCTTTTCCGCACGTTCGGCGCTGCGGCTGTAGCTGCTGAAGGCGCCTTCGGTTTCTTCCAGCGCCACGGCCACGGTCTGCTCGAAGCTGGCCAGGCTTTGTTGGGCCCGGGCTTCGCTGGCGCGGATGCGCGAGCGGATGGCGCCGAAGTCGAACGGGGTCCAGCTGATGCCGGCACCCAGCGCGTAGCGGGCCGACTGGCTGTCGTTCAAATCACCGAGGCGCGCTGCGTTCAGGCCGAGCAGGCCCGAGAGCGACAAGCGCGGGTACAGCGCGGCGGTGGCCACGCCGATGTTGGCGGTGGCGGCGGCGAGCTCGCGTTCGGCGGCCATCAGGTCGGGGCGGCGTTGCAGCCACTGCTCGGTGGTGCCCACGGGCAGCGTGGCCAGGTCGGTCACGGGCAGGCCGGGCAGCGGCGCGGGTGCGGAGAGCTCGGCCAGCAGAGTGCGCGGGGTTTGCGCGGTGAGCGTGGCCAGGCGGAACACGCTGCGCTCCACGGCGCTCTGCAGCGCGGGCACGGCGGCTTCGGTGCTGGCCACCAGGCCACGGGCACGCGCCAGGTCGAGCTGGGTGCCACGGCCGTTGTCAACGCGGGCGTTGGTGATGCCCAGCGCGTCGCGCTGGTTGACCAGGCTGGCCTCGGTCACGCGCAGGCGCTCTTGCAGGCCGCGCAGCTCCAGGTAGTTGCGCGCCACCTCGGCCGCCACCGCGGTGTGGGCCGCGTTCAGCCCGGCTTCGCTGGCGCTCACGCGGGCGGCGGCGGCTTCACGGCTGCGGCGCACGCCACCAAACAAATCAATCTCCCAGTTGGCGACAAAGCTCGCGTCATACGCCGTGCCGGTGCGTGCGCTGCGGGTGGTGCCGGGCTGCTGGGTGATGGGGCGAATGGAGCGTTCCACGCTGGTGTCGATGCCCACGCCGGGCAGGCCGGCGGCGTCGGCCTCGCCCTGGTTGGCGCGGGCCTCTTGCAGGCGGGCTTGTGCGATGCGAACGTCGCCATTGGCTTGCAGGGCGCGTTCGATCAGGGCGCTCAGGCGCGCGTCGTTGAAGCCGCGCCAGAAGGTGGCGATGTCAGCCGTGGGCGCCTGGGTGTTCACAGCGGTCGCGCCAGCGTTGATGAAGCGCGCGTCAGCCAACGCAGCGGGGCGCTGGTAGTCGGGGCCCACGGCGCTGCAGCCGGCGAGCGCTGCGGTGAACAGCAGCGAGAGAGGAAAACGCTTATTCATGGCTGGCTCCTTGTGCAGCCACCCGGGGTGTGGTGGCGCGGTGGCGGGCCTGCCGGCGGCTGCGCAAGAGCGCATAAAACACTGGCGTGAGGAAGATGCCGAACAGCGTCACACCCAACATGCCGGAGAACACCGCAATGCCCATGGCGCGGCGCATTTCGCTGCCGGCGCCGCTGCCCAAGATGAGCGGGACCACACCGGCGCAAAACGCGATCGAGGTCATGAGGATCGGGCGCATGCGCATGCGGCAGGCGTGCACGATGGCGGCAAACAGTTCTTCGCCACGCTCTTCCAGCTCTTTCGCAAACTCCACGATGAGAATCGCGTTTTTGCAGGCCAGCCCCACCAACACAACGAGGGCCACCTGCGTGAAGATGTTCAAGTCTCCCGGCTGCGAGAACGGCGGAAAGCTGGAGAGCCACACGCCAAACAGCGCCGACAAAATGCCCATGGGCACGATGAGCACGATCACCATGGGCAGGCTCCAGCTCTCGTATTGCGCGGCCAGCACCAAGATGACGAGCAGCACCGAAATGGCCAACACCGCCGCGAGGATGGGCACCTTGGTTTGGGTGCCTGGCAAGGTGATGTCGCGCGTCAGGCGGTCCTGGTAGCTCAGCTCGGTCCACTCGTAGCTCATGCCGCGCGGCAGCGTTTTCTTGAGCAGTTCTTCAATCTCGCCTTCGGCCTGGCTGGCAGAAAAACCGGGGTTGGCCGCGCCGTTGATGTCGGCCGAGGGGAAGCCGTTGTAGCGCGTCACGCGGGTGGGGCCAAAGGTGGGCTCCACCGTCATGAGCGCACCCAGCGGCACCATTTCGCCGGCGGCGTTGCGCGTCTTGAGGTTGGTGATGGCTTCGGCGTTGTTGCGGAACGGCGCGTCCGCCTGCACCACCACCTGGTAGGTCTTGCCGAACTGGGTGAAGTCGTTCACGTAGAGGGAACCCAGATTCACCTGCATGGTGTCGTAGATGTCGGCCAGGTTGATGCCCATCTGCTTGGCGCGGGTGCGGTCCACGTTGGCGTAGAGCTGCGGCACGTTGATGTCGTAGCCCGAAAACGGCGTGCCGATGCTGGACTTGGGGTTGCCGTACACCTGCCCCAGCGTGCCCCACACTGCGCCATACAGCGCCTGCTCACCGAGACCACCCCGGTCCTGCACCTGCAGCTTGAAGCCACCGGCGTTGCCCAAGCCGTCCACCGCAGGCGGCGGCACCACGAACATGCGCGCGCCCTGGATCTGCTGGATCGCGCCGTTCACCTGCCCCAGGATCGCGCCTTTGCTCAGGTCGGGCGTGGTGCGCTCTTCAAACGGCGCCAGCCCAAAGAACACGATGCCTTCGTTGGGCGCGGCCGAGAAGCCGGCGATGGACAGGCCGGGAAACGCCACCGAGTCCACGATGCCCGGCACCTTGAGCGCGATGTCGCTCATTTCGCGGATCACCTTGTCGGTGCGGTCGATGGAAGCGCCCGCGGGCAGCTGCGCAATGCCGATGAGGTACTGCTTGTCGGGCGCGGGCACAAAGCCGGCCGGGATGCGGGCAAACAGCACCGCCATCACGCCGAGCAGCACGGCGTAAACAATCAGCGCGGCCGACTTGCGCCGCACCATGCCGCCCACGCGTTGGCCGTAGCTTTCGCTGGCGCGGTGGAACACGCGGTTGAACCAGGCAAAGAAACCACCGAGCACCTTGTCCATGCCGCGCGTGAGGCGGTCTTTGGGCGCGTCGTGCGGGCGCAGCAGCAAGGCCGAGAGCGCGGGGCTGAGCGTGAGCGAGTTGAAGGCCGAGATCACCGTGCTGATGGCAATGGTGACGGCGAACTGTTTGTAGAACTGGCCGGTGAGGCCAGGCACAAACGCCAGCGGCACAAACACCGCGCACAGCACCAGCGCGATGGCGATGATGGGGCCCGAGACCTCCTGCATCGCCTTCACCGTGGCGGCGTGTGGGCTCAGGCCGCTCTCTATGTTGCGCTCCACGTTCTCCACCACCACGATGGCGTCGTCCACCACGATGCCGATGGCCAGCACCAGACCAAAGAGGGTGAGCGTGTTGATGGAATAGCCCAGCAGCAAGAGGAACGCGAAGGTGCCGACGATGGACACCGGCACCGCCAGCAGCGGGATGATGGACGCGCGCCAGGTCTGCAGGAACACGATGACCACCAGCACCACCAGTGCAATGGCTTCCAGCAGCGTGACCACCACCTTCTCGATGGAGGTCTGCACGAAACGCGTGGGGTCGTAGACGATGCTGTAGTCCATGCCGGGCGGAAAGTTCGCTTTCAGCCGTTCCATGGTTTCGCGCACGTTGTTCGACAAGGCCAGGGCGTTCGAGCCCGGCGCCTGGAACACCGCGATGGCCGCGGCTTCCTTGTTGTTGAGCAGGCTGCGCAGCGCGTAGCTGCCGGCCGAGAGCTCCACCCGTCCGATATCGCGGATGCGGATCATGCCGCCGGTGGCGGGCTCGGCGCGCACGATGATGTCGGCGAACTGCTCCTCGGTGGTCAAGCGCCCTTGCGTGTTCACCGCGAGCTGAAATTCGGTGCCGGTGGGCGCGGGCGGCGCGCCCACGGTGCCGGCGGCCACCTGGGCGTTTTGTTCGCGAATGGCGGCAACCACTTCAGCGGTGGTGAGGCCGCGCGCGGCGAGTTTGGTGGGGTCGAGCCAGACGCGCATGGCGTAGTCGCCCGCGCCGAACAACAGCACCGAGCCCATACCCGGGATGCGCAGCAAATCGTCGCGCACATTGAGCTGGCCGTAGTTGCGCAAATAGAGCGCGTCGCGGCTGTTGTCCGGGCTCACCAGGTGCACCACCATGGTCAGGTTGGGACTGCTCTTCTCGGTGGTCACGCCGATCTGCCGAACGATCTCGGGCAAGCGCGGCAGCGCGCGGTTGATGCGGTTCTGCACCGCCGTTTCCGCCGCCTCGGGGCTGGTGCCGATCTTGAAGGTGACGGTGAGCGTCATGGCGCCGTCGGCGGTGGCCTGCGAATCAAAGTACAGCAGGTTCTCGATGCCGCTGATCTGCTCTTCCAGCGGCGTGGCCACGGTCTCGCTGATCACGCGCGGGTTGGCGCCCGGGAACTGCGCACGCACCACGATTTGTGGCGGCGCGACCTCGGGGTATTCCGAGAGCGGCAACTGGAAGATGGCCAGCGTGCCGACGAGGAAGATGAAGATGGACAACACGGCGGCAAAGCGCGGCCGGTCGATGAAGAAGCGTGAGATGTCCATGGTGGCGCTCCGCTCAGTTGGCGGGGGCCGGTGCCTGCGGGGCGGGCGCGGGCGCAGCTGGAATCGGCATGCCCTGCGCGTCCACCTTCAGCACCTGCGGCGCCACCGGCACACCCGGAATGATGCGCTGCAGGCCGTCCACCACCACGTTTTCGCCGGCCTTGACCTGGCCACCGCCCACCACGCGCATGCCGCCCTGCAAGGCGCCGAGCTGCACGCCTCTGAACTGCGGCTGGCCGTCGGCACCCACCACCACCACGAACTTCTTGCTCTGGTCGGTGCCGATGGCGCGCTCGGGCACCAACACGGCCGCATACGCGGCGCTGGTGGCCATGGTCAGGCGCGCGGCCAGACCGGGCACGAACTGGCCTTTGCTGTTGTCGAAGCTGGCGCGCAGGCGGATGGCACCGGTCTGCGGGTTGAGGCGGTTGTCCACAAAGTCGAGCGTGCCCTGGTGCGGAAAACCGTCTTCGTTGGCCAGGCCCATGCGCACGGCGGGCGCTTTTTCGTTGGCCGCGCGGATGCGCAAAAAGGTCTGTTCGCTGCCGTCAAAGTAGGCGTGCACGCGCGACACACCGGCGATGCTCGTGAGCACCACCTGTTCGTTGACCAGGTTGCCGGCCGTGATGTTGGCCCGCGAGGCGCGCCCGGCGATGGGTGCACGCACGGTGGTGTACGACAGGTTGAGCTGCGCGACTCGCAGGGCGGCTTGCGCGGCCTTGATGTCGGCGTCGGTGGTGCGCGAGCTCGACGAGAGCTGGTCGAATTCCTGCCGCGAGACGGCTTTGGCGTCCAGCAGCTTCTGCGCGCGGGTGACCTCGGTGGTGGCGAGCTCGGCGCGCGAGCGGGCGGCGGCCAGCTGCGATTCGGCTCGGGCCACCTCGGCCTGGAAGGGGCGCGGGTCGATGGTGAAGAGCAGTTGGCCTTTGGTGACCAGTGCGCCGTCGGTGAAATGGACCTTGTCCACCACACCGCCCACGCGGGGGCGCAGTTCAACGTATTCGGCAGCTTCGAGCCGGCCGCTGAAGGTTTCGCTGTCGGAGACGGTGCGGGCCACCGCGGGCGCCACGCTCACCGGCGGAGCCTGGGGCGGACCACCCTGCGCGTCGGCCGGACCGCCGCAGGCGCTGAGCCACGAGGTGGCCACCAGAAGAAGAGACCACAACGCCAGAGGGATGCCCCGGCGCGGCACGCGCGACGAATTGTTCATGTTCAAAACCTGCAAAAAGGGTTCATGACCGATCCCGACACAGGAAGGCACACTGGTGAAAGTGCGCCGTCAAATTCCCTGTAGCGCGTTGACGCATAAGGAACTTTCCGCCCGGGGTTTTATCAACGGCGCGAGCATACGGTCACTCGGCCTTTTTGGTCGACCCCATTTGGGAGAGGCCATTCTGCTGCGCAAGGTCTTTCGACCAGCGGTCACGTGGTCACCCGATTTGTGTGCACACGGCCGACGTGCAGAGCCTCAAGCCCCGGGCAGGTCTTCGCGGGCTTCCACCACCAGCTGGCGCACCACCGAACCCGAAGCCGACGCCACCGCGCGGATGCGCAAGGCCCGCCCGGTGGGCAGCTCAATGCGGCAGTGGTAGTCCAGCCCGTCGGTCTGGCCGGGGCTGTTGCTGGCGATGCGGCGGGTCCATTTCTGCTTGCCGTCGAGCTCCACCGTCAACGAATGCCAGGCACCGCCCAGCGGCTGCGGCACGCGCACCACCAGCGTCGCATCCACGTCGAACGTGCGGTGGCGTTCCAGCGAGCCGGGGATGTTGAGCACCGCCACCGAGGCGCCGCCCGCATCAAGGCGCCAGACTTCGGCCTTGGGCTTCATGCGCTCAGCAGTTGCTTGAGTTCGCCCGTTTCGATGAGCCGGGCCACGTCTTCGGCACCGCCCACGAGCACGCCACGCACGAACACCATGGGAAAGGTGGGCCAGCCGGTCCACATCTTCAAGGCATTGCGACGGCGCCACTGCGAAAAGTAGCTGCCCACTTCCAGGTAGCCGTGGGCCACGCCGGCGGCGTCCAGCGCCTTGCGGGCTTTGCCCACAAACGGGTTGCCCGACATGCCGAACACCATCACGGCGTTGCCGGCCACCTCGGCCTGGGCCTGGCGCAGCAGGTCGGCGTGGAGGTCGGTCACCTTCTGCCGGATGGCGGGGTGGATGGCGGCTTCGTCGAGCAGGGGGCGGGGCATGGGCGTTCCTTGGGTGGGGACTGAACTGTAGTGGGTGTTGATGTCCAACACGGCCAGCAGGTTCAATCCGCTCCCGAGGCGCCCGGTTGCCCGGCGCGGAGGTCAGGCGTGCGAGAGCTTGAACACCGCCACGGCCTGCACCATCTGCTCGGCCTGGGACTTGAGGCTGGACGCGGCTGCGGCACTTTCTTCCACCAGCGCGGCGTTTTGCTGCGTGGCCTGGTCCATCTGCGTCACGGCTTCGCCCACCTGCGCAACGCCCGAGCTTTGTTCGACGCTGGCCGAGCTGATCTCGCCCATGATGTCGGTCACGCGCTGGATGGAGCTGACCACTTCGGCCATGGTCACGCCGGCACGGTCCACCAAGGCGGTGCCTTGCGCCACGCGGTCCACGCTGGCGTTGATCAGGGACTTGATTTCCTTGGCGGCTTCGGCGCTGCGCTGCGCAAGGTTGCGCACCTCACCGGCCACCACGGCAAAGCCCCGGCCTTGTTCGCCAGCTCGGGCGGCTTCCACTGCCGCGTTCAGCGCCAGGATGTTGGTCTGGAAGGCAATGCCGTCGATCACGCTGATGATGTCGGCGATCTTCTTGCTGCTGTCGTTGATGCCCTTCATGGTGTCGACCACCTGGGCCACCACGTTGCCGCCCTGGGTGGCCACGGTGGACGCGCTCATGGCCAGCTGGTTGGCCTGCTGCGCGTTGTCGGCGTTCTGGCGCACGGTGGAACTCAGTTGCTCCATGGATGCGGCGGTTTCTTCGAGCGCGCTGGCCTGCTGCTCGGTGCGGGCCGAGAGGTCGTTGTTGCCTTGCGAGATTTCAGCGCTGGCCGAGGCCACGCCTTCGGCGTTGCCACGCACGTTGGAGACCACGCGGGCCAGGCTGTCCTGCATGCCCTTGAGCGCTTGCAGCAGCTGCGCGGCTTCGTCGCGGCCCGAGGTGTCGATGGCTTGCGTGAGGTCGCCGGCGGCGATCTGGCGCGCGCTCTCGGCGGCTTGGCGCAGGGGCACGGTGATGGAGCGGCTCAGCACGAAGGCCGCAGCAGCGCCCAGCAGCAAGGCCAGCACGCCGCCCGCGATCAGGATGCTGCGGCCGCTGGCGGCCTTCTCTTCGGCTTCCTTCAGCGCGGCGTCATAGATGGCCTGCTGGCGCTCTTCCAGTTTGGAAATCGAATTCAGATAGGCGTCGGCCAGGGGCTTGAGGTCGCGTTCCAGGGCCGCGCTCACATCCTCTCCGGCCATGCGGGCTTTCAAGAGGGCGCCACGGGGCGTGCGGTAGGCCTCTCGCGCGGCATCGATACCGGCGAGCAACTGTTTGCCTTCTTCAGATTGCACCAGTTCGATCATCCGCTTGCGCGCGGCCATCGTGACCTGGGAGGTCTTGTCCATGTCAGCCTGCCAGGCCGCGATGCGGCTGGTGTCCGAATCCAGGATGGCGGCGCGGGTGCGCACCCAGTTCACGTCGATCGTCTGGCGCCATTGAACCGCCAGTTGCAACTTTTCGTTGTCTTCGGTGGCCAGCTGGTGCGTGGTGTTGGAGAGTTCCTGCAGGCGCCAGACGCCGATGCCGGCCATGAGCGCCGTGATGAGCAAAACGAGCCCGAAGGAAAGGGCCAGGCGGCTGCCGACTTTGATGTCGTTGAGTTTCATGAAGTCACCGGTTGGATTGAAGGCGACAGGCGGTAGAGCCGGTCTTGCCACTGCATCGTCCGTTTCGCCAAGTTCTTGAATCGCCAAGGGCATGGAACTTCGCCCTTAGCACTCACTCATAGAGAGTGCTAATATTCTTGGCACATACCCGAGGAGGTTCTCCATGTCCCACTCACTTGCCCCCATTTCCGCCGTTTCCAGTGGCCAGGTCGCTGTCGCGAATCCATGGGCGCTGGTGCCGCCATTGGGCAATCTGGACGCCTACATTTCTGCGGTCAACCGCCTGCCACTGCTCACGTTGGACGAAGAGCAGAAGGCCGCACGCCGCCTGCGCGACGACAACGACCTGGAGGCTGCCGGCCAGCTGGTCATGTCGCACCTGCGTCTGGTGGTGTCCATTGCCCGCCAGTACCTGGGCTACGGCCTGCCCCACGGCGACCTGATTCAAGAGGGCAACGTCGGTCTCATGAAGGCCGTGAAACGTTTTGACCCCGACCAGGGCGTGCGCCTGGTGAGCTACGCCATGCACTGGATCAAGGCCGAGATCCACGAATACGTGTTGAAGAACTGCCGCATGGTCAAGCTGGCCACGACCAAGGCGCAGCGCAAGCTGTTCTTCAACCTGCGCTCGCGCAAGCAGGGCTTTCGCTCCGACGCGCTGGACGGCGACACCCACCGCGAGGTGTTGAGCGACGTTGAGGTCGGCATCATGGCCAAGGAGCTCAATGTGAAGCCGGAAGAAGTGCGTGAAATGGAAACGCGCCTCTCGGGCGGCGACGTGGTGCTGGACCCGGGCCCGGGCGACGACGGCGAAGACGCCTTCGGTCCCATTGCCTATCTGGCCGACGCCACCCACGAACCCACCGCGGTGCTGGAATCGGCCGAGCGCGACGCCTTGGCCACCGAGGGCGTGGCCCAGGCCATGAGCGAGCTCGACGACCGCTCGCGCCGCATCGTCAGCGAGCGCTGGCTCAAGGTGAACGACGACGGCTCGGGCGGCATGACGCTGCACGAGCTGGCGGCCGAATACGGCGTGAGCGCCGAGCGCGTGCGCCAGATCGAAGTGGCCGCCATGAAAAAGATGCGCAAGGCGCTGGCCGCTTACGCCTGAACGACGTCTGAACCTCGCTTGAACGCGGACGCCACCGTCTGCGCCAACCCCGGTTGCCTTGGCATCCGGGGTTTTTTTCTGCCTGCAGTGCACCGGCTTGGTGCAATGGCAATGCAGGACTGTCAGCCTGGCAAGACACAATGAGGGCTTCCGGCCTTTGTACGCCGTCGACCCAGCCCCTTCCGTGAAATTCCTTCTTCGCCTATGCGCGCTGTGCGCCCTGTTGCTGTCTTTCCACGCGTCACACGCCCAGTCCCTGCCATCGCCGCTGTTGCTCGATGGCAGCGACAACACCATCGCTCTGGCCGGGCGCAGCAGCTACTGGGTCGACGCGGGCGGGCAACTGACGGTGAACGAACTGGAGCAGCAACAGGCTGCGCTGCCTTTCAGGCTGCGCGACCGGGGCAACCGCCTGCAGCTGGGCCCGGGCGCCGTGTTGTGGGTGCGTTTCGACGCACGGGTGCTCGACACCGGCGCCCAGTGGGAACTGGAGCTCACCCACTCGGGCACCGACCGGGTGAGCCTGTACCGCCGCCAGGCCAACGGCGGCTGGCACGCGCAGCACGCGGGCGACCGCATCGCCGTGCGCGACTGGGCCTACCCGGACCGTTACCCGGTGTTCGCCCTCGACACGCGAGCCGACCAGACCGTGACCTACTGGGTGCGCATCGAACACGCGCGTGTGCCGTTCTCAGGCGAGTTGCTGGTCCACAACCACAACACCTTGCGCGAGCTGCGCATCCACCAGCAGTTCTGGCTGGGGGCGTATTTCGGCATGGCTCTGCTGCTGGTGGCCACGGCCGTGGCCAACGCCCTGGTGTTTCGCGACTCCAGCTTTGCGGCCTATGCGGTCTATGTGACGGTGCTGGCGCTGGCACTCGCCGCCTCGCTGGGGGTGGGCGGGCAATTCATCTGGCCAACCTGGCCGCGCTGGAACGGCCTGGCCGAATTCGTGTTGCTGCCGCTGACCGCCGTTACCGGTCTGCTGTTCGTACGGCATGTGGTGCAGCCCAGGCGCATCGGCCGGGGCCTGGACCGGCTGGCGCTGAGCCTGGCCGGCGTGTTCCTGGCGCTGACCGCGTGGGACGTGATGCACCCCACCGCCACCAGCCTGCAGGCCGTCACGCTGGCCGGCGCGCTGACCATGGTGCTGGTGTACGCGATGTTGTGGACCGCTTGGCGCACGGGCGACCGCTGGGTGCGCTGGATCGCGCTGGGCATCCTGCCGGTGCTGGTGGCCGGTACCTTGCCGGTGCTGCGCAACTTCGGCCTGATGTCCTCGGGCTTTCTCTCGCAATACGGCATGGTGATGGCGGCCGCGATCGAAGCCCCGTTGCTGATTTACGGCTTGCTGCAGCGGTCTTCGATGCAGCACGAGGCCCAGACCCGGGCGCGCGCCCTGGCCCTGACCGAGCCGCTCACCGGCCTGACCAACCGCCACAACTTCATGCTGCGCCTGCACGAGAGCCTGGTGCGCGCGCAGCGTTACCAGCACCACAGCGCACTGCTGCTGATCGACCTGGACAACCACAGCTGGTTTGCCGAGACGCACGGCCGTGAAGTGGCAGACCGGGCGCTGGTGCTCACGGGTTCGCTGCTGCGATCGGTGGCGCGAGACGTGGACACCGCAGGCCGGGTCAACGACAGCACGCTCGCGCTGCTGATGGAAGGCCCGGTGCGCGAAGCGCAGGTGGTGGCTGCGGCCACCAGCATCGTGGCCGGCGGCCTGCGCCCCTCCAACCAATTGCCGGTGGGCGCCACGCTCAAGTTCAAGGTGGTGCTGGCCCTGCTGCCCGACGCGGCCAGCGGCGCCGACCTGGAAAGCGACGCGCAAGCCCACCTGGACTGGCTGGGCAGCGGCCTGGACGCGCTGCGTCAGGATGGCCGCAGGACCATTCTGAAGCTCAACTTCTGATCAGTTTTCGCGTCTGAGAGCGGGAAACAGGATGACGTCACGGATGCTGGCGCTGTCGGTCAGCAGCATCATCAAACGGTCGATGCCGATGCCGCAGCCGCCGGCCGGGGGCATGCCGTATTCGAGCGCGCGGATGTAGTCGGCGTCGAAGTGCATGGCCTCGTCGTCGCCGCTGTCCTTGGCCGACACTTGTGCGTGAAAACGCGCGGCCTGGTCTTCGGCGTCGTTGAGCTCCGAGAACGCATTGCCGAACTCACGGCCGGTGATGTAGAGCTCGAAGCGCTCGGTCACCTCGGGTTTGGCGTCGTTGGCGCGGGCCAGCGGCGAGATCTCGGTCGGGTGGTCCATGATGAAGGTCGGGTTCCAGAGCTTGGCCTCCACCGTCTCTTCGAAGTACAGCACCTGCAGGCTGGCCAGGCTACGCGTGCTCAGCTGGTGCTTGGCTTCGGACATGCCCAGTTTTTTGAGCGCGGGGATCAGCCACTCGGCGCTGTCCACACCCTCGCCCGCGTCGGTGTACTTGAGGATCGCTTCGCGGATCGTCAGTCGCTCGAAGGGAGCGTACACATCCACCGGTTTGCCGTTGTAGGTCAGTGGCGTGTCGCCGTGCACCTGCTGGACCACGTGGCGGATCAGTTGCTCGTTGAAGTCCATCAGGTCGTGGTAATTCCAGTACGCCGCGTAGAACTCCATCATGGTGAATTCGGGGTTGTGGCGGACGCTGATGCCTTCGTTGCGGAAGTTGCGGTTGATCTCGAACACGCGATCGAAACCACCCACCAGCAAACGCTTGAGGTACAGCTCGGGTGCGATGCGCAGGAACATTTCCTGGTCCAGCGCGTTGTGGTGCGTCTTGAAGGGCTTGGCGTTGGCACCACCCGGGATGGGGTGCAGCATCGGCGTTTCCACTTCGAGAAAGCCGTGGCTGACCATGAAGTCGCGGATGCTGGAGAGCGCGTGGCTGCGGGTGACGAAGCGCTTGCGCGCGCTCTCGTCGGTCATCAGGTCCACGTAGCGCTGGCGGTACTTGATCTCCTGGTCGGCGATGCCGTGGAACTTGTCGGGCAACGGGCGCAAGCTCTTGGTGATGAGGCGAACGCTGTCGGCGTGGATGGTCAACTCGCCGGTGCGGGTGCGGAACAGCACACCTTCCGCCGCCACGATGTCACCCAGGTCCCAGTGCTTGAACGCGTTGTGCAGGGCTTCGCCCACGCTGTCGTTGTTCAGGTAGATCTGGATGCGGCCACCGCTGGGGCCGAACGAGGCGTCCTGCAGCGTGGCAAAGCTGGCCTTGCCCATCACGCGCTTGAGCATCATGCGCCCGGCCACGCAGGCGCGCACCGGGTTGGCTTCGAGCACTTCCTTGGTGGTCTCGCTGTGCACCGCGAACAACCCGGCCGCTTTGTCGGTGGGCTTGAAGTCGTTCGGAAACGCCACGCCCTCGCCCCGCTGCTGCGCTTCGCGCATCGCCTTGAGCTTCTCGCGGCGCTCCGCGATCAGCTGGTTGTCGTCGTGCGCCGGAGCGCTGCCATCGGCGGGAGGGGGGGTGTGGACTTGGGTCATGAGTGAAAAGAGGGTTGGGCACCGGTGTGCGCAACCCTCGATTGTAGTTTTGGGCCGCAAGAGCCCGGGGGCACCACCGTCAGGCGTCGGGATGCGTCCAGTTCTTCGCGGCTGCGTACACCGCGTTGGGGTACTCGGCCTTGCCCCGGCTGCCGTTGTAGCGGCCCAGCGCCATGAAGGTGTCGCCGCGTTCGCGGTCCAGGTAGTGGCGCAGGATCACGCAGCCAAAGCGCAGGTTGGTCTGCATGTTGAAGAGCCGGCTGGGGTCACCGTCGCCGATGAGGCGCGACCAGAACGGCATGATCTGCATGTAGCCGCGCGCACCCACACGCGAGATGGCGAACTTGCGAAACGCGCTCTCCACCTGGATCAAGCCGAGCACCATGGTGGTGTCCAGTCCGGCACGGCGCGTCTCGTACCAGACGGTCTGCAGGAACTCGATGCGCGTTTGAAAATCCGTCTTGCGGCGCTGCAGGCGATCGCTGCTGGTGCCCAGCCAGCGCAGATAGGCCAGCCGCTTGTTCATGTCGGCGAACTCCGGCACCGGCGGCGCGCTGTTGGCAATGGCAGCACTCAGTGCACCCCGCACCGAGTCGGCCAACGGCTCTTCCAGCTGACCGCCAGCGTGCGCCCAGGTGGGCAACGAGCCCAGCCCCAGCGACGCTGCTCCCAGCAGACAGTCGCGGCGCGACCAGGCCACGGGCTTCATGCGCCGAGCTTGCCCTTCAGCAAAGCAAGCACGTCGGCCAGCGCCACCTGCGTGGCGGCGGCATCGCGGCGGTGCTGGTACTCCACCTGCCCGGTCTTCAAACCGCGGTCGCCAATGGTCACGCGGTGGGGCACACCAATGAGTTCCCAGTCGGCGAACATGGCGCCCGGGCGCTCGCCCCGGTCGTCCAGGATCACGTCGACACCCGCTGCCACGAGGTCGGCATGCAGTTGCTCGGCGGCGGCCTTCACCTCGGGGCTGCGGTCCATGCCGATGGGGCAGACCACCACCGTGAACGGCGCCAGCGCGTCGGGCCAGATGATGCCGCGCTCGTCGTGGTTCTGTTCGATCGCCGCCGCCGGCAGGCGCGTGATGCCGATGCCGTAGCACCCCATCTCGAAGTGTGCGGGCTTGCCGTCTTCGCCGAGGAAGGTGGCGCTCATGGCCTTGCTGTATTTGGTGCCCAGGTAGAACACATGGCCGACCTCGATACCGCGCTCAATGGCCAGCTGGCCCTGACCGTCGGGCGACGCATCGCCCTCGACCACGTTGCGGATGTCGGCCACCAGATCGGGCTCGGGCAGGTCGCGGCCCCAGTTCACGCCGGTCATGTGGAAGTCAGGCTCGTTGGCGCCACAGATCCAGTCGGCCATCACGGCCACGTCGCGATCAACCACCAGCTTCACCGGCTTCTTCAAACCGATCGGGCCCAGGTAGCCGGGACGGCAGCCGAAGTGTTCTTCAATCTCGGGGATGCTGGCGAAACGGAAACCGGCGTTCAGACCCGGCAGCTTGTTCACCTTGACCTCGTTCATGTCGTGATCGCCGCGCAGCAGCAGCAGCCACACCTGACTCTGTGCCACCTCACCCGCTTCGTTGAGCGTGTCGGTGGCCAGCACCAGCGACTTCACCGTGGTGGCGAGTGGCACGCCCAACAAGGCCGCTACGTCTGCACAGGTGCTCTTGCCCGGCGTGGGCGTCTTGACCATGGCGTTGGCCGCCGCGGCCCGTGGGGCGCCAGGTGCCAACGATTCGGCTTTCTCCATGTTCGCGGCGTAGTCGCTGTTCGGGCAGTACACGATGGCGTCCTCGCCCGTGGCCGCGATCACCTGGAACTCTTCGCTCAGATCACCACCGATGGCACCGCTGTCGGCCGCCACGGCGCGGTAGCGCAAGCCAAAGCGGTCGAAAATGCGGCGGTAGGCCGCGGCCATCACCTGGTAGCTCGCCTTGGCAGCCGCCTCGTCGCGGTCGAAGCTGTAGGCGTCCTTCATGATGAATTCGCGCCCGCGCATCAGGCCGAAACGCGGTCGGCGCTCGTCGCGAAACTTGGTCTGGATCTGGTAGAAATTTTTCGGCAGCTGCTTGTAGCTGCGCAGCTCCTGGCGCGCGATGTCGGTCACCACCTCTTCGCTGGTGGGCTGCACGATGAAGTCACGGTCGTGCCGGTCCTTGATGCGCAGCAGCTCCGGGCCCATCTTCTCGAACCGCCCCGTCTCTTGCCACAGCTCGGCCGGCTGGATCACCGGCATGGTGAGTTCCACCGTGCCGGCGCGGTTCATCTCTTCGCGCACGATGGCTTCTACCTTGTGGATCACGCGCAGGCCCATGGGCATGTAGCTGTAGATGCCGGCGCCGAGCTTCTTGATCATGCCGGCGCGCGTCATGAGTTGATGGCTCACCACTTCCGCGTCGGCAGGGGCTTCCTTCTGGGTCGAGATGAAGAACTGGGAGGCTTTCATGGGCGAGCTTGATTCTGCCGACAGGCAGTGGTTGGGAAACCGTGGGTGGGGCCCGGTGGACAGAGCACCCGATGCCGGGATGCGCCACCTGTGCCCGGAGGTACAACAGGTGTGTGATCACTTCGCAACTCGCACGGCGCGATGCATAATGAACACAGTTTAAAAATTTGGGGTTGATTATGCTTGACAGAGAAGGCTTCAGGCCCAATGTCGGCATCATTCTGCTCAACCAGCGAAACCAGGTGTTCTGGGGCAAGCGCATACGCTCACACTCCTGGCAGTTTCCGCAAGGTGGCATCGACCGGGGCGAGACACCTGAGCAGGCGATGTACCGCGAGTTGCACGAAGAAGTGGGCCTGATGCCCGAGCACGTGAACATCGTGGCCCGCACGCGGGACTGGTTGCGCTACGAAGTGCCGGACCGCTTCATCCGTCGGGATGCCCGCGGCCACTACAAGGGCCAGAAACAGATCTGGTACCTGTTGAGACTGGTTGCACAAGACTGGAATCTCAACCTGCGCGCCACGAGCCATCCCGAGTTCGACGCATGGCGCTGGCACGACTACTGGGTGCCACTGGATGTCGTGGTGGAGTTCAAGCGCGGCGTCTATGAAATGGCGCTGACAGAACTCTCACGCTACCTGCCCCGATCCGATCATCGCAACCGGTACCTGCGCAGCGGCCTGCGGCAGCGCCAGGACGAAAGCGACGAAATGCCCTCGCACATGTGCGCCCCCCTTGGGCTGGAACTGCCTCCCGGCGCCAGCTTTGACCCCGATCCACAGAACGATGAACGCGCTGTGAACACCCCATTCAAATGATTGCTTTCTTTCGACGCCGGCCGATCTGGATGACTTCAGCCATGGTTTTTTCCGTGCTCGGCACCGCTGCGCACTTCGCGCAAGCCCAGGGCTCATTCACCGACGAGAAGGTCTGGACGGAAGCCGCGGTCGCACCTCCAGCCACTTTCAACACCGAGTTGTTGCTTCCCTTTGACGTCAGGAAGAGTTCGACGCTGACCTATGGCATCGACCCCAACACCTTGACCGTGGGTGAAGACGGCGTGGTTCGCTATGTGATGGTGGCTCGCAGCAGCAGCGGCGCATTGAACGTGCTGTACCAAGGCATCCGCTGTGCCACCGCCGAAACCAAGACCTACGGACGTTTGAGCGACAAGGGCAACTGGAATGCAAGCCCCGACACCGCATGGCAGGAACTGTCCTTCAGAGGCTCCACCCGCCCAGCCATGATCTTGGCAAGGCAGGGCGTGTGTGAAGGCCGCGCGGTCACGGGAAATGCACAGAAAATTCTGGCGACCTTGAAGAGCGACCGCACCCAGATCCGCTGACCAGCCCGTCGGCCCGTCGGCCCGTCGGCCAGGGGCTCAAATGCGCGTAAGCACCATGTTGTCGCGGTGGATCATTTCGGGCTCGGCGGCGTAACCAAGCAGCCGCTCGAAATCGGCCGACGATTTGCGGCACAGCAAACGGGCTTCCGAACTGGCGTAGTTCGCCAATCCACGCGCCACTTCCACGCCACGGCCATCGCGCACCGCGATCACGTCACCGCGAGAAAAGTCGCCTTCTACACCAGTCATGCCGATCGGCAGCAAGCTCTTGCCTTCGCCAACGATCTTGCCCACGGCACCGTCGTCCACCAGCACCGCGCCACGCAACTGCAGGTGATCCGACATCCAGCGCTTGCGCGCCTGGTTCTTCGGGGTGTTGGCCACCAGACAAGTGCCGATCGCTTCACCGTCGCACAAGCGGATCAACACCTGCGGCTCGCGTCCCCAGGCGATCACGGTCGACGCACCCGATCCAGCCGCGCGCTTCGCAGCAAGGATCTTGGTGATCATGCCGCCCTTGCCAATGCCGCTGCCAGCACCACCGGCCATGGTTTCGAGCTGAGGGTCCCCGGCACGCGCTTCGTGAACAAACTGCGCAGCGGGATCGCGCCGAGGGTCGGCGGTGTAGAGACCCTTTTGATCCGTGAGGATCACGAGCACATCAGCTTCCACGAGGTTGGCCACCAGCGCGCCCAAGGTGTCGTTGTCGCCAAACTTGATCTCGTCATTGACGACCGTGTCGTTTTCATTGATCACGGGTACCACGCCCAACTGCAGCAGCGTGAGCAGGGTCGAGCGCGCGTTCAGGTAACGCTCCCGGTCCGCAAGGTCGGCATGGGTCAGCAACACCTGCGCGCTGCCGACGCCGTGTTCGCGCAGCTTGGTCTCGTACATCTGAACCAGCCCCATCTGCCCGACGGCGGCAGCAGCTTGCAGCTCGTTGATTTCTTTGGGCCGCACCGTCCAGCCCAGGCGTTTCATACCCTCGGCCACCGCGCCGCTGCTCACCATGATGAGTTCCCGACCGCCCTTGACCAAGGCCGCGAGCTGCTCGCTCCACTGCCCGATCGCCTCCTCGTCAAGTCCCCGGCCCTCGTTGGTCACAAGCGAGGAACCCACCTTGACCACGATGCGGCGTGCCGTTTTCAGTGGGCCGTTGGCGCGCAACGGCATCGAATCCGTGTTGTCTGCAAGGAGCATGGTCGACATGGAAGAAGAAGCTTCAGCTGGGCAGGGGTGTGTCAAAGCGCGGGTCGATGTCCACCGGTGCCAACGAGGCCTGATGGACCTTGGCGATGTGCTCGTAGACCTTCTGGACCAGAAACTCGCAACCTTCTCGCGTCAAGGCAGAGATCTCGAACACGGGGCCCTTGTACTTGAGTCGTTTGACGATGTCCTTGACCTTGGCCTCGCGCTCGTCGAGCGGCACCATGTCCAGCTTGTTGAGCACCAGCCAGCGCGGCTTCTCGTGCAGTTTCTGGTCGTACTTCTTGAGCTCGGCAATGATGGCCTTCGCTTGAACGACCGGGTCAACACCTTCATCAAACGGCGCAGCGTCCACCATGTGCAGCAACAAGCGGGTGCGCTGCAGATGGCGCAGGAACTGGTGACCCAACCCGGCGCCTTCGGATGCCCCTTCAATCAGGCCTGGCACATCGGCGACCACAAAGCTCTTCTCGGGGGCGACCCGGACCACACCCAGGTTCGGATGCAGCGTCGTGAACGGGTAGTCGGCGATCTTCGGGCGGGCGTTCGAGATGGCCGAAATCAGGGTTGACTTTCCCGCGTTCGGCATGCCAAGCAGGCCCACGTCGGCCAGCACTTTCAACTCCAGTTTCAAGGTGCGTTTCTCGCCAGCCCAGCCCGGCGTCTTCTGGCGTGGCGCCCGGTTGGTGGAGCTCTTGTAGTGCATGTTGCCAAAGCCACCGTCGCCTCCCTTGGCGATGGTGACCTGCTCGCCTGGCTGCAGCAGTTCATGCAGTGTCTCGCCGGTTTCCGCATCGGCAATGATGGTGCCGACCGGCATCTTGAGAATGATGTCGTCGCCCTTGACGCCGAACATATCGGAGCCTTTGCCATGCTCTCCGCGCTCCGCTTCGAAGCGGCGCGTGAAACGGAAGTCCACAAGCGTGTTCAGGCTGGCGTCGGCCACGGCATACACATGCCCACCGCGCCCACCGTCGCCGCCATCCGGGCCGCCGAACTCTTTGTACTTTTCATGCCGGAAAGATGCGCAGCCGTTGCCGCCATCGCCCGCAGCGACATCGATGGTGGCTTCATCCACAAATTTCATGACATGCTTTCCAGGGACGCATCCCCACTAAAAATCCAAAACAAAAAGCCCGCTTGGGCGGGCCTTTTGCATTTAACACGTCAGCACTGAGCAAACGCCTCCGAGACTCTGCAATCCGGCGGCGCCTGCGAAGGCCCGATCAAACGGGCGTGATGCTGACGGTCTGGCGATTGAGTTCGCCCTTGACGGCAAAGGACACGTGGCCGTCCACCGTGGCAAAAATCGTGTGGTCCTTGCCCAGACCGACGTTGATGCCGGGATGGAACTTGGTACCGCGCTGACGCACGATGATCGAGCCTGCGCTGACCAGTTCGCCGCCAAACGCTTTCACGCCGAGCATCTTGGGCTTGGAATCGCGCCCGTTTCGCGTTGAGCCGCCGCCTTTTTTCTGTGCCATGTTGACCTACTCCTCAGCCTGCGATCGACGAGATCTGCAATTCGGTGAAATTTTGACGGTGACCTTGGCGCTTCTGGTAGTGCTTGCGCCGGCGCATCTTGAAAATGTGCACTTTGTCGTGTCTGCCATGGGCCAACACCGTGACCGTTACTGTTGCGCCGGAAACCAAGGGAGTGCCGATCTTGATCTCGGTGCCGTTGCCGACAGCCAGAACCTGGTCAAACACGATCTCTTGGCCCACATCCGCAGCAATCTGTTCTACTTTAATTTTTTCGCCAGCAGCAACACGATACTGTTTGCCACCGGTTTTTATGACCGCGTACATATGAACCTCTTGTAAAAATTCCACGAATGGAAATCCAGCGAACCCAATTCCGCTGAGCCCGCGAGTTTAGCATGCCCCCTGTCCACCGACAAGGGCACCTTTCGCCCACCCGTCGTTCGTCTATGAGCCATGGCTCTCCCCAGCGGGCAATTGGCGCGTTTCTATAATCCACACGGCCCGGCATCCTCCCTTCACTCCCTACCCGGCCCGAATCTTGACGACCCCCACCTCCAAATCAGGCAACCCGCTCGAACTGATCCAATCGGACATGGCCCGCGTCGACGTGGTGATCCACGAACGGCTGACCACCGAGGTGCCCTTGGTCAGGGAAGTGGCGCAGTACATCATCTCGGCCGGGGGCAAGCGCTTGCGTCCGGCCCTGCTGCTCATGCTCAGCGGCGCCATCGGAAGCCAGAATCCCCACCGGCACACACTGGCGGCGGTAGTGGAATTCATTCACACCGCAACCTTGCTGCACGATGACGTGGTGGACGAATCCACACTTCGCCGAGGACGGGAGACAGCCAACGAACGATTTGGCAACGCCGCCAGCGTGCTCGTGGGCGACTTTCTCTATTCGAGAGCCTTCCAGATGATGGTGGATGTCAACGACATGCGGGTGATGCAGGTGCTCTCCGATGCCACCAACGTGATTGCCGAGGGCGAAGTGCTTCAGCTCATGAACATGCACGACGCCTCCATCGACGAAGCAGCCTATCTGCGGGTGATCCGATCCAAGACCGCCAAGCTGTTCGAGGCCAGCGCCCGACTCGCAGCGATCCTGGCAGGCGCCGATGGCCCGACCGAAGCCTTGTGCGCCAGTTACGGGCAGGCACTGGGAACCGCCTTCCAGGTGATCGACGACGTGCTCGACTACGAGGGCAGCGCCGAGGAGTTGGGCAAAAACCTGGGCGACGACCTCCGCGAGGGCAAGGTGACCCTGCCTATCATTTGCGCCCTGCGAACGGCGACCGAAACCCAAAAGCAGCTCATCAGACGAGCGATCGAGCAAGGCGATGTGGCCCATCTCGATGACATCCGTTCGATCATTCTCGACACGGGCGCCTTGAAGGAGGCCCGGACCAGCGCTGACGCCGAAGCGCAGCGCGCAATCGACGCCGCGAAGCAACTCCCCGACAATGTTTACAGTGCTGCTTTGCTACAATTAGCGGCGGATTTGTTGGGGCGCCGCTCCTGATTTCCAAGGTGGTGCAAGGCCGCCTTTTCGTTGGACCATCGGGTTCTTCGGGGTGTAGCTTAGCCAGGTAGAGCGCTACGTTCGGGACGTAGAGGCCGGAGGTTCGAATCCTCTCACCCCGACCAGTTTGAACACACATGTCAAGCTGGAATTGGGCCCGATAAACGGGGCATTTCGAACGACCGGCGCAGGCGTCGCAACCTCGATACAACGCCCACCGGCACGAATCCGCATATTCCGCACAACTTGCCTCCAAATCGACGGCCAAGTCGTTGATTTACGATAGATTACGAGCTTATGGCGTCCGTCGAATCTGTCACTCAGGAAACTCCGTCCATGGCCCTGCCTGGCCTGGGCCGCGCGTTGGTGTCTGCCGGCAAGCTCGGCCAAAAGGCCGCAGAAGACCTGTACCGCAAGGCCCAGAGCGGCCGCTCCAGCTTCATCGCGGAGTTGACGGGTTCAGGTGCCGTGTCCGCTGCGGATCTTGCGCACACCATGTCGGCGGCCTTCTCCGCGCCCCTGCTTGATCTGGATGCCATCGACGTGCAGCGCCTCCCCAGTGGACTGCTGGATGCCAAGATCTGCGCCGACTACCGCATCGTTGTTCTGAGCAAGCGCAACAACCGCTTGATGGTGGCCACGGCAGACCCAGCCGATCAGCAAGCGGCCGAAAAGATCAAGTTCGCCACGCAGATGGGCGTGGACTGGGTGATCGCCGAATACGACAAGCTCAGCAAGCTGGTGGATGCGCAGACCACCAGCGTTGGCGAGACCATGGACAACATCATCGGGGGCGACTTCGAATTCGATGAAGCTTCCACCGAAGCTGTTGTCACGGACGCGAACGACAAAGCGTCCGAGGTCGATGACGCTCCGGTAGTCAAGTTCTTGCACAAGATGCTGATCGACGCGTTCAACATGCGGGCCTCCGACCTGCATTTCGAGCCTTACGAACACACCTACCGCGTGCGCTTCCGGGTGGACGGCGAGCTTCGCGAGATCGCATCACCGCCGATCGCCATCAAGGACAAGCTGGCCTCGCGCATCAAGGTGATCTCCCGCATGGACATCTCCGAGAAGCGGGTGCCTCAAGACGGCCGGATGAAACTCAAGATCGGGCCGGACCGGGTGATCGATTTCCGGGTCAGCACGCTCCCCACCTTGTTTGGCGAAAAGATCGTCATCCGTATCCTGGACCCCAGCAGCGCCAAAGTGGGCATTGACGCACTGGGCTACGAACCTGAAGAAAAAGAACGGTTGATGGCAGCCATCGGGCGGCCTTACGGCATGGTGCTGGTGACCGGACCCACGGGTTCGGGCAAGACGGTGTCCCTCTACACCTGCCTGAACATCCTGAACAAACCCGGCATCAACATCTCGACCGCAGAAGATCCTTCGGAGATCAACTTGCCTGGGGTGAATCAGGTCAACGTGAACGAGAAGGCCGGGCTGACCTTCGCGGCTGCCCTGAAGGCCTTTCTGCGTCAGGATCCCGACGTGATCATGGTCGGTGAGATCCGCGATCTCGAGACGGCAGACATCTCCATCAAGGCGGCGCAAACCGGTCACATGGTCCTGTCGACCTTGCACACCAACGATGCGCCGACCACGCTGACGCGGATGATGAACATGGGCATCCCCACGTTCAACATTGCGTCCAGTGTGATCCTGATCACAGCCCAGCGGCTGGCACGCAAGCTGTGCGTTGTCTGCAAGGCGCCCCTGGATGTGCCGCGAAAAGCACTGATTGACGCGGGCTTCAAGGCCGACGACCTGGATGGCACCTGGACACCCTACCGTCCTGTCGGTTGTTCGGCTTGCAACAACGGCTACAAGGGTCGCGTCGGCATCTACCAGGTGATGCCGATCTCCGAAGAAATTCAACGCATCATCCTGCGCGGCGGCAGCGCGCTGGACATTGCCCAGCAGGCCGGCAAGGAAGGTGTTCGCACCCTGCGCGAATCCGGACTGCTCAAGGTGAAGTTGGGCATGACTTCGCTGGAAGAAGTGCTCAGCGTCACCAACGAATGACGCCGCGCCAGACACACGCCTGAGAGGACACCATGGCAACCGCTGCAACCAAGAGCATCAAAGACGTCGTTTTCGAGTGGGAAGGCAAGGACCGCAACGGCAAGACAGTGCGCGGCGAGACGCGTGCCGTGGGCGAAAACCAGGTGCTGGCGGCACTGCGTCGCCAGGGCATCATCCCGAGCAAGGTGAAGAAGCGCCGCATGAGCTCGGGCAAGCGCATCAAGCCCAAGGACATCGCGATCTTCACGCGCCAGCTGGCCACCATGATGAAAGCTGGCGTGCCCTTGCTGCAGGCGTTCGACATCGTAGGTCGCGGCAACCCCAACCCCAGTGTGACCAAGCTGCTCAATGACATCCGCACCGATGTTGAAACCGGCACCTCGCTGAGTGCGGCCTTCCGCAAGAATCCGCTGTACTTCGACAGCCTGTACTGCAACCTGGTCGAAGCCGGCGAAGCCGCCGGTATTCTTGAAGAACTGCTGGACCGCCTCGCGGTGTACATGGAGAAGACCGAAGCCCTCAAGTCGAAGATCAAGTCGGCGCTGATGTACCCCATCGCCGTGGTGATCGTGGCCTTCGTGGTGGTGGCAGTGATCATGATTTTCGTGATCCCTTCCTTCAAGGAGGTTTTCAGCTCGTTCGGCGCAGACCTGCCTGCTCCCACGCTGTTCGTGATCGCCATGAGCGAATTTTTTACAGCCTATTGGTGGTTGATCTTTGGTGGCCTGGGCGGCGGCTTCTATTTCTTCATGCAGGCCTGGCGTCGCAACGAAAAAGTGCAGCGATTCATGGACCGCCTTCTGCTGAAGCTGCCTATCTTCGGAATCTTGATTGAAAAGTCCGTGATCGCGCGATGGACGCGCACGCTCTCCACCATGTTCGCCGCTGGTGTGCCCCTGGTGGAGGCACTCGATTCGGTGGGCGGCGCTTCTGGCAATTCGGTCTACGCGATCGCCACCGAGCGCATCCAGCAAGAAGTGTCCACCGGCACCAGCCTGACCAATGCAATGACCAATGCCAACATCTTCCCATCCATGGTGCTGCAGATGTGCGCCATCGGTGAAGAGTCGGGCTCGATCGATCACATGCTTGGAAAAGCCGCCGACTTTTACGAGGCGGAAGTGGACGACATGGTGGCTGGTATCTCCAGCCTGATGGAGCCCATCATCATCGTGGTGCTGGGCACGGTCATTGGCGGCATCGTGGTGTCGATGTACCTCCCCATCTTCAAATTGGGTCAGGTGGTTTGATGCTCGGTGCGGGTGCGCCGGAAGCGGCGCTGCTGGGCCTCCTCGGCTTGCTGGTGGGCAGTTTCCTCAATGTGGTGATCCACCGTCTGCCCAAGATGATGGAGCTGCACTGGGCGGCCGAGTGCGCGGAGCTTCACCCCGACAACGCTTCGGTGTCCGACTCGGCAACCACCCCAGTCGAGACGTTCAACCTCATGGTGCCGCGCTCGCGCTGCCCTCACTGCGGACACCAGATCCGGTGGTTCGAAAACATCCCCGTCTTCAGCTACCTGGCATTGCGCGGCAAGTGCAGCCAGTGCGCGGCGCCGATCAGCTTGCGTTATCCGGCGGTGGAGTTGACCTGCGCGGCCCTGTTTGCGTGGTGCGGCTGGAAGTGGGGTGGCAGTTGGGAAGCGCTGGCTTGGTGTGGGTTCTCCGCGGCGGTGCTGGCTTTGGCCTGCATCGACTGGGACACCACCTTGCTGCCGGACGACATCACGCTTCCTCTGCTGTGGGCTGGTCTGTGCGCCGCCGGGCTGAAGTTGACTGACACCACTGTGCCCGATGCGTTGTGGGGTGCGGTGGGCGGCTACCTGTCGTTGTGGCTGGTGTACTGGGCCTTCAAGCTCACCACCGGCAAGGAAGGCATGGGCTACGGCGACTTCAAGCTCTTCGCTGCCCTGGGCGCCTGGTTTGGCTGGCAGGCCCTCATCCCCATCATCCTCATGGCCTCGGTGATTGGTGCGGTGATCGGCATCGGCATCAAGTTCAGAGGCGAACTGCGCGAAGGTGGCTATGTGCCGTTCGGTCCTTTCCTGGCACTCGCCGGCCTCACCGCCATGATCTTCGGGCCGTCGGCCATCCTGGCCGTCATCGGCTTGTGAACACCGCAACGCCTGTGCGGCAAGTCCTCAAGCTGGGGCTCACCGGCGGCATCGGCAGCGGAAAAAGCACGCTGGCGAAGATGCTTCAGGCGCAGGGCGCTGACGTGATCGATGCGGACGCGGTGTCGCGCGCCACCACGGCCAGCGGCGGTACAGCCATTGCTGCGATAGCTCACACATTTGGCCAAGAGTTCATCGACGCAGATGGTGCCCTCAACCGGGCGCGCATGCGTGCCCATGTGTTCTCGCAGCCAACGCAACGCAAGGTGCTGGAGCGCATCGTGCATCCCTTGGTGGGCCAGGAGATCGTACGGCTGGCGATGCGAGCCACGTCCAGCGTCCTCATCTTCGATGTGCCGCTGCTGGTGGAGTCCGCGCACTGGCGGGGCCAACTGGATCGGGTGCTGGTGGTCGATTGTTTGCCTGCCACACAGATTCGCCGGGTCACCCAGCGCAGCGGATGGGATGTGCCCACCATCGAGGCGGCCATGCGCAACCAGTGTTCGCGCGAACAGCGCCTGGCCGCCGCGGACTTCGTGGTGTTCAACGATGGTGAGAGTCTGGACAACCTGCAACATCTGGCCCGGGCGATGGCGAAACGGTTCGGGCTATGATGAACGCCCACCCGCTGCCCCGCCCTGCGCACCCACGCTGCTGTGATCCTGTACGAATACCCTTTCAACGAACGCATCCGCACGTACCTGCGGCTTGAGCAACTGTTCCGGCGCATGGTCGAACTGGTCCCGCGGCAACACCCGCTGGACCACCACTTCGCGATTCAGACGATCTTCGAAATCATCGAAGTGGCGTCCCGGGCCGACATGAAGTCGGATGTGCTCAAAGACATCGAGCGGCACAAGCAGCAACTCATCTCGTACCGTGGCAATCCAATGATCTCGGAGCAAGCGCTCAACGAGGCCATTGGCCAGCTCGAAGACTGTTTTTCCCAGCTCAGCGGTCTGGTGGGAAAAACCGGTCAGTCCTTGACCGAGAACGATTGGCTGATGAGCATCCGCAGCCGTATCGGCATCCCGGCGGGCACCTGCGAATTTGACTTGCCGGCCTATTACAAGTGGCAACACCACAGCGCCGCAGAACGCCAGGCGGACCTGCAGCGATGGTCGGTGCCATTGGCGCCGCTGGCAGAGTCCATCGTGCTGCTGCTCAAGATGCTGCGGGATTCGGGTTCACCGCAAAAGGTGGTGGCGCCCGGCGGGCAGTTTCAACAAACCCTGCCGCAAGGTCGCACGTTTCAGTTGTTGCGCCTGCGCATGGACCCGAGCACCGGTCTGATCCCCGAGATCAGCGGCAACAGGCTGATGCTGTCGGTGCGCATGATGCGCCAGGGCGATGACGACCGCCTGCACTCTGCCCAAGACGACACCGCGTTCGAGCTGACGCTCTGCGCTTGAGCGTGGCTGCGGGATTGCACATGTCGGCTAACACCCAGACCAGTCCACAGAAAACCGTGCGTTGTCCCGGTTGCGGCGGCCCCAGCATCTACGCGCCCAGCAACGCCTTTCGTCCGTTCTGCTGCGAGCGCTGCAAGAACATGGACTTCGGCGCCTGGGCGACCGAGAGTTTCAAACTTCCCGAGCAGGACAGCCAGAACGATCCGGACTTCGGGGTCTCTTGAACGGAGAGCCTCGGCTCAGTTCGACGTCTGCCCGCGCTCCTGCGCAAGCCATTCCAGCACCGGCACAGTACCCGGCAGGATGGGTTCACAACGCGCCGGCAATGTCTCCCAGCTGAACTGCTGACCCTCGCGCATCTGCAGCTCCCCCGTCCAGTCGAACACCTTGCAGAAATGCAGGCGCACCAGCGCGTGGGGGTAGTCGACCAGGCTGTCTCGCCACGTGTGGGCTGCGCCGATGGTCACACCGATCTCTTCCTGCAGTTCGCGGCGAAGGGCCTGCTCCACCGATTCGTCCGCTTCGAGCTTGCCGCCGGGGAACTCCCAGTAGCCCGCATACACCTTGCCCACCGGGCGAGAAGTGAGCAGAAAACGGCCATCGGTTGCGATCAGCAAGCCCACCGCCACATCGACCACAGGCCGGTCAACCGGTCGTTCGACGCCAGGGTCGGCATCCACGACGAGAACCTGCGAACTCATGTTTTTGACGCGTGCGTGCCGGCGTAGTCGCGGGCGAACTGGTAGGCCACGCGTCCGCTGCGCGAACCGCGCTCCAGCGCCCACACCAGTGCCAGGGGCCGCGCAGCCTGGATGTCGTTGGCCGGCACGCCGAACGACGAGAGCCATTGCCCCACGATGGTGAGGTACTCGTCCTGGCTGAACGGGTAGAAGCTCACCCACAGACCGAACCGCTCCGACAGCGAGATCTTCTCTTCCACCACCTCGCCCGGATGCACCTCACCTTCGGCGGTGTGGGTATAGGTGAGGTTTTCCTTCATGTACTCGGGCAACAGGTGGCGCCGGTTGCTGGTGGCGTAGATGAGCACGTTCGGGCTGGCTGCGGAAACCGAACCGTCGAGGATGGACTTGAGCGCCTTGTAGCCGGGCTCACCGTCTTCAAAACTGAGGTCGTCACAAAAAACGATGAAGCGCTCGGGCCGCTCGGACACCACATCAACGATATCGGGCAGGTCCACCAGCTCGGCTTTGTCCACTTCGATCAGGCGCAGGCCCTGCGGCGCGTATTCGTTAAGGCAAGCCCGGATCAGCGAGGACTTGCCTGTGCCGCGCGCACCGGTGAGCAGCACATTGTTGGCGGGCAGGCCTTGCACGAACTGGGAGGTATTGCGCTGGATCTTTTCCTTTTGACCGTCAATCTCCTGCAGATCGCTCAGGCGCATGGCACCCACATGGCGCACCGGCTCCAGCGCACCGTGGCCGCTGGAACGTTTGCGGTAGCGCCAGGCCACCGCAGCCGCCCAGTCGGGCGCCTGCATCGGCTGGGGCAGCACCGATTCAATGCGGGCCATCAGCTGTTCGGCCCGCGCCAGCAGACGTTCGAAGTGTTCGTTCATGGCGCGCGACTCAGGACCGGTAGTCGGCGTTGATGGTCACGTAGTCGTGGCTGAAATCGCAAGTCCACACGGTTTCGGTGGCGTTGCCACGGCCCAGTCCGATGCGCACCAGGATCTCGGCTTGTTTCATCACGCGCTGACCGTCTTCTTCGCGGTAGCCGGGGTGGCGTCCGCCCTGCGTGACCACATGCACGTCGCCGAGGTGCAGGTCAATTCCGCTCACGTCCAGGTCGTGAATGCCGGCGTAGCCCACCGCAGCCAGGATGCGGCCCAGGTTGGGGTCGCTGGCGAAGAACGCTGTTTTGACCAGGGGCGAATGCGCCACGGCGTACGCGGCCAGCAGGCATTCGGCGGTGCTGCGGCCGCCTTCAACTTGAATGGTGATGAATTTGGTCGCGCCCTCACCATCGCGGACGATGGCGTGCGCCAGAAAACGCGCCACCTGCGTCAGACCCGCCACCAGCGCCAAGCCCGCCGGGCTGTCCAGGTCGGTGATGGTTGGATTGCCCGCCTGCCCTGTGGCTACCACCACAAACGAATCGTTGGTGCTGGTGTCGCCGTCCACCGTGACGCGGTTGAACGACGCGTCGGCCAGGCGACGGGCCAGCTCGTTCATGAGCGCGGGTGCCACAGTCGCATCGGTGGCCAGGAAGCCCAGCATGGTTGCCATGTTCGGGCGGATCATGCCGGCGCCTTTGGCAATGCCGGTGGCGTGCACGGCATGACCATCAATGGTCATGCGCCGGCTGCAGGCCTTGGGCAATGTGTCGGTGGTCATGATGCCCTGAGCGGCCATCAGCCATTGCGCACCGCTGTCGGTCTGCGGTTGTGCGGCATTGGTGAGCGCAGCGGGCAAACCGGCGAGCAGGCGATCGAGCGGCAGTGGCTCCATGATCACGCCGGTGGAGAAAGGCAGCACCTGCTCATGGCGCACACCCAATGACAAAGCCAGCGCGGTGCAGGTCTGGCGCGCGTTGGCCAGGCCTGGTTCGCCTGTGCCTGCGTTGGCGTTGCCGGTGTTGATCACCAGCGCTCGCACGCCCTGCCCCGCGGCCAGGTGTTCGCGGCACACCTGCACCGGGGCCGCGGCATACCGGTTCTGCGTGAACACAGCACCGACCGCACAGCCTTCGTCCAACAAAAACACTGTGAGGTCTTTGCGATTGGCCTTGCGGATGCCGGCTTCTGCCACACCGATGCGCACACCGGCAATGGGGAACAGCTCAGCGGCCAAGGGCGTGTCGAGTTGAACGGGCATGGGGACTCCGTGAATTCAGGGTTGAGCCAGTCAGCAGAACGCGCGGGACCCAAGGCCCCGACGCATCAGTCCAGCTTGCCGTGGCACTGCTTGTATTTTTTGCCACTGCCGCAAGGGCAAGGGTCGTTGCGGCCCACACGCGGCACATCGCCCGCAGGGCGCGGCGCAGCGCTGGCCGCACCCACCGTCTCGGCTTCACCGGTTTCAGTGGGCGCGGTGTAGGTCACGTTGGCGATCTGCTCGGCGCGTTCTTCCAGCTGCTCGGCCGCCTGCGCCATCTGCTCGGCGGACTGCACACGCACGTTCATCAACACGCGCGTCACGTCGTTCTTCACCGTGTCCAGCAGTTGGCCAAACAGCACGAAGGCCTCGCGCTTGTATTCCTGCTTGGGCTGCTTCTGCGCATAACCACGCAAGTGAATGCCCTGGCGCAGGTAGTCCAGCGCAGACAGGTGTTCGCGCCACTGCCCGTCAATGGTCTGCAGCAAGACCACGCGCTCGAACTGGGTGAAGTTCTCTTCGCCCACGATCTGCACCTTGCCCTCGAACGCAGCTTTGGCCGCGGCCACCACACGTTCGGCAATCTCTTCGGCGTCGATCGACTCGGCGTCGGACACCCAGGTCGTCACCGGCACATCGACCGCCCACTCCTCGCGCAGCACCCGCTCCAGCGTGGGCAGGTCCCATTGCTCTTCGACGCTGCCTTCGGGCACGTACTGGTGTACCAGGTCGGCGAAGCAACCGTCGCGCAGCGAATCGATCTGCGCGCGCAGCGACCCGGCATCCAGGATGTCGTTGCGCTGCTGGTAAATCACCTTGCGCTGGTCGTTGGACACGTCGTCGTATTCCAGCAGCTGTTTGCGGATGTCGAAGTTGCGGGCCTCGACCTTGCGCTGTGCGCTCTCGATGCTGCGCGTGACGATGCCGGCCTCGATGGCCTCACCCTCGGGCATCTTCAGGCGGTCCATGATGGCCCGCACGCGGTCGCCTGCGAAGATGCGCATCAGCGAATCGTCCAGGCTCAGATAGAAGCGCGAAGAACCCGGGTCGCCTTGACGACCGGAGCGACCACGCAGCTGGTTGTCGATGCGCCGAGACTCGTGGCGCTCGGTGGCGATGATCCGCAGGCCACCCAGTGCCTTCACCTTCTCGTGGTCGGCTTGCCAGTTCTGGCGAAGCGATTCAATGCGCGCGGCCTTGGTGCCCTCGTCCAGCGATGCGTCGTTCTGCACCGCGTCCACCATCTTCTCCAGGTTGCCGCCAAGCACGATGTCGGTGCCGCGACCGGCCATGTTGGTGGCGATGGTGATGCCGCCTGGGCGACCCGCCTGGATGATGATGTCGGCCTCACGCGCATGCTGCTTCGCGTTGAGCACCTCGTGTGGCAGACCCTCCTTGACCAGGAGTTCGGCGATGATTTCCGAGTTCTCGATCGACGACGTGCCCACCAGCACCGGCTGTCCACGCTCGTGGCATTCGCGGATGTCTTCGATCGCGGCGACGTATTTTTCTTTCGTCGTTTTGTAGACGCGATCCAGCTGATCGACGCGCTTGCTCAAGCGGTTCGGCGGAACCACCACGGTCTCCAGGTTGTAAATTTCCTGGAATTCGTAGGCCTCGGTGTCGGCCGTGCCGGTCATGCCGGAGAGCTTGCCGTACAGGCGGAAGTAGTTCTGGAAGGTGATGGATGCCAGCGTCTGGTTTTCGGGCTGAATCGCCACGCCTTCCTTGGCCTCCACCGCCTGGTGC
>JBKBWW010000020.1:0-39187 GCA_046314475.1 Hydrogenophaga sp. | reverse complement strand
AAGCGGCTGCGCGACGAGGCCAGGCCGCCGGCCAAGCGGTTGGGCACGTAGCCGGTGCGCTGCACGGCGTCCAGCACTTTCTGCCGCACGTCCACCGACACCTGCTCGGGCGTGTTGAGCACGCGCGAGGCGGTGATGGGCGCCACGCCGGCGAGCTTGGCCACGTCGCGCAGGGTGATGGCGCCGCTGCCACGCCGCGCGCGCCGGGAGTTGTCGGTTTCTTTCATTTGAGGCTTAATCGGGCTTGAAATGGTACCGGTACCAAATGCATGGCGATCGTATGCCGAAATGGCCACCGACGCACGCAGAACCCGCAATCTTAGGAGACAGGGATGTCACAAGCCCTCCAAACACCTCTTGCCATGCCCCCGGCAACACGCACCCCCGCACCGCTGACCATCCGCATGCACGCCAGCGACAACGTGGCCATCGTGGCCAACGACGGGGGTTTGCCTGTCGGGACCGAATTGCCCGGCGGTTTGGTGCTGCGCGACAAGGTGCCGCAAGGCCACAAGGTGGCGCTGGTGGATCTGCCGCAAGGCGCGGTGGTGCTGCGCTACGGCGTGCCCATTGGCCATGCGCTGGCCGACATCGCCGCCGGCAGCTGGGTGCACGAGCGGCTGCTGCAGATGCCCGACGCGCGCGGGCTTGAAAACCTGCCCATGGCCACCGTGAAACCCGAGCCGCTGCCGCCGCTGGAGGGCTACACCTTCGAGGGCTACCGCAACGCTGACGGCTCGGTCGGCACGCGCAACATCCTGGCCATCACCCAGACCGTGCAGTGCGTGGCCGGCGTCACCAGCTTCGCGGTGCAGCGCATCAAGGCCGAGTTGCTGCCGCGTTTTCCCAACGTGGACGATGTGGTGGCACTCGAACACGGCTACGGCTGCGGTGTGGCCATCGACGCGCCCGACGCGGTCATTCCCATCCGCACGCTGCGCCACATCAGCCTGAACCCGAACTTCGGCGGTGAGGTGATGGTGGTGAGCCTGGGCTGCGAAAAGCTGCAGCCCGAGCGGCTGCTGCCGCCGGGCAGCATCCCCATCGCCGACCAGCGCACACCCGCGTCCGACCTGGACGTGATTTGTCTTCAAGACGATGCCCACGTGGGCTTCATGAGCATGGTCGACTCGATCGTGCGCCAGGCCGAAGGCCACCTGCAGCGCCTGAACGCGCGTCGCCGCGAAACGGTGCCCGCCAGTGAACTCGTGGTGGGCGTGCAATGCGGCGGCAGCGATGCGTTCAGCGGCGTCACCGCCAACCCGGCAGTGGGCTTCTGCACCGACCTGCTGGTGCGCGCGGGCGCCAGCGTGATGTTTTCCGAGACCACCGAGGTGCGCGACGGCATTGCCCAGCTCACCGCGCGCGCCACCACGCCCGAGGTGGCGCAGGCCATGGTGCGCGAGATGGCCTGGTACGACGCCTATCTGCAGCGCGGCAGCGTGGACCGCAGCGCCAACACCACGCCCGGCAACAAGAAGGGTGGCCTGTCGAACATCGTGGAGAAGGCCATGGGCTCGATCGTGAAGTCGGGCAGCGCGCCGATTGCCAACGTGCTTGCGCCCGGCGAAAAGCTGAAAGCCAAGGGCCTGACTTACGCCGCCACGCCCGCGAGCGATTTCATTTGCGGCACGCTGCAGCTGGCCGCCGGCATGAACCTGCACGTGTTCACCACCGGCCGCGGCACGCCGTACGGTCTGGCGGCGGTGCCGGTGATCAAAGTGGCCACGCGCAGCGACCTGGCGCGGCGCTGGCACGACCTCATGGACATCAACGCCGGCACGATCGCCGACGGATCGGCCAGCATCGAGGACGTGGGCTGGGAGATGTTTCGCCTGATGCTCGACGTGGCCAGTGGCCGCAAAAAAACCTGGGCCGAACACTGGAAGCTGCACAACGCGCTGGTGCTGTTCAACCCCGCGCCGGTCACCTGACCTTCACGGCCTGTCCGTCGCTGATGGTGCTGCCCGGGTAGAGCAGCACGCGATCACCTTCGCGCAAGCCGCCGTTTTCCGACGCGATCCAGGCGAGGTCGGCGTTGCGCTCGCGCAGCGTCACGGCGCGGGCCACGGCGCGCTGGCCCTCGACCACGAAAACCCGCCACGCTGCGCCGTCGCGCACCAGGGCGGCGCTGGGCACAAGCAGGGCGCCGTCCTGGCTTGAGACGGTGATGCGCGCGTCGACCCGAAAGCCATCGCCCAGGCGCTGCGTCCCTGGCGCGGTGGTGTCCAGGTCCACGATCACGTTCACCCGCTGTTCTTCGATGCCCAGGGCCGACACCTTGGTGAACGCCACCGGCTCGATGCGCACCACATGGCCCGGCAGCGCGGGTGCGCCGGTGGTGAGCGTGAGGCTCACGGGCGCACCCGGCGTGATCTGCTGCACTTCGCTGGAGAGCACGTCGACCACGGCTTCCACCGCGGTGATGTCGCCGATCTCCAGCAGGTGCTGGCCCGCGGTCACGGGGGAAGCGCTGTCCAGGTGCAGCTTGATCACCTGGCCGTTGACCGGACTCTTGAGCGTCCACAGGCCCTCCACGCGAGCGCCCGCGCCCGGCTCCGAGCGCGCCAGCGCGGCTTGTGCTTCGGCCAGCGCGAACTCGGCTGCGCGCACTTCGGCGCGCCCGGCGTCCAGCGCCTGCTGCGCCGAGCGACGGGCCAGCACGGCCGCATCGCGCGCCGAGGGCGCAATGAAATTCTCGCGCGCGAGTTTCTGCGCCCGCTCGGCTTCCAGGCTGGCCTGGGCCAGCGCGGTGTCCAGGCGCTGCAGCTGTGCGTTGGTGGCGCGGCGCGCCGCGTCGGCACTGCCCACGCGCTGCTGCAACACCAGCCGCGTGCGGGCGTCGATCATCTGCGGCGCCACCGGGGTGAGCGTGGCCACCACGTCGCCCGCCCTCACGGCGTCGCCCACCTTGAGCGTGGGCCGCGCCAGCTCGGCCTGGGTGGGTGCCGAGACCAGGTAGCGGTGCTTCAGCCGCAGCTGGCCGTCTTCCTCGATCGCCTGCTCAAAGCGGCCGGTGGTGACCGGCGCCACCTCCACCAGCAGGGGGCGTGGCTGGAAGGCCCAGAAGGCGAGGGCGGCGGTCAGCAAGGCAGCGATCACCCAGGGCGCCCATCGGCGCCAGCGGTGGTTGGGGTTGGTGTGGTTCATTCGCGGACTTTCAAAACAGCGACCAGGTCGAGCCGGTCGATCTGGCGGCGCACCATCAAGGCGCTGACAACGCCCGCAGCCAGTACGATCAGGGCGGCCCAGGCGTAGGTGGCGGGTTCGATCACCACCGGAAAATCGATGTTGTCGGAGGACATGAGGCGCATCATCAAGCTGGCCAGCGCCCAGCCCGCCACCGCGCCGATGGGCAGGGCCAGCAGCAGCTCGGCCCCGAGCTCTCCGAGCAGCAGCACCGAGACCTCGGCGCGCGTCATGCCCAGCACGCGCAGGCTCGCGAGTTCCCAGGCCCGTTCCGAGAGGGTGATGCGCGCGGCGTTGTAGACGATGCCCACCGCCATGGCCACGGCGAAGAGTGTGAGGATGCCGCTGAACACGCCCATGTTGCGCGAGGTGGTTTCGTTGAAGCTGGCCATGGAGCCAGCCTTGTCGAACACCGCGTTGATCACCGGCGCGCGTTTGACCGCGGCCCAGAAGTCGGGCATCGCCAGCGGGTCCACGCGCAGCGCGGCCTCGGCCACGCCGGCGCCGTCGTGCGCCAAGGTGTTCATGGCGTGCAGATTCATGAAAGCCTGTTTGCCCATCATGGTGTGCACGATGTCCACCACCTCCACGGTGGTGCGGGTCTGGTTCCAGAGGCGGAACTCCACCTCCACCCGGTCGCCCACGCGCGCGCCCACGGCGTCGGCCAGCAGGGACGACATCACCAGCCCGCTGGCGGGCATGGCCACCGGGCCGCGTGCGTCGTCCACCGCGCGCAGGAGTTGCGCATCGTCGACCAGACCCATGAGCGACGCGTCTTCGGTCAGGCCGTGCAGACGCACGCGCACCGGCTCGCTGCGGTAGGGCTCCGCATCCATCACACCGGCCAGGCGTTGCAGGTCCTGCACCACCGTCAGCGGCACCGGGCGGTGAAAGTTCACCAGCACGTCGCCCTGCTGCACCTGGCGAAACTGCACGTCGACGATGTGGGCGATGGCATCGAGCCAGAACGCACCCGAAATCTGCAGCGCCACCGACAGCGCGATACCGGTCACGGTGAAGGCCGCGCGCAGCGGGCGGCGTTCGAAGTTGCGGATGACCATGAGCGCGCCGGTGCTCACGCGCCGGCCCAGGCCCAGCCGTTCGATCAGCGTCTGCCGGTAGCTCGGCGGGGCCGGCGGCTGCATGGCCTGCGCGGGACGCAGTCGAACCACGGCGCGGATGGCCGTCCAGGTGCCCGCGGCCGCCGCGGCAAACGCCAGCACGGTCGCCACCACCACAAGCCACGGCGTGGTGATGTAGGCCAGGTGGTTGAAGCGGAACACCTCGTCGTACAGACCCAGCATCAGCCGCCCGATGACCAGGCTCAAGCCCAGTCCTGCCACCACGCCCAGCCCGGCGATCACCAGCGAGAGCTTGATGTAGTGCCACGCGATGCCTCCATCGCTGTAGCCCAGCGCCTTGAGCGCGGCGATCTGGCTGCGCTGCGTGGCCACCTGGCGGCTGATGACCACGTTGAGGATGAACATGGCCACCGCCAGGAAGATGGACGGCAGCACCGTGCCCATGACCTTGAGCTGCGAGAGTTCGTCGGCCACGATCTTGGCCGAGAGCTGCTTGTCGCGGCCCACTGCACCCAGCGTGCCGTAGGCGTCGAGCAGGCGGTCCGCCTGTTCGATCACGGCGGGCTCTGAAGCGCCCGCGTCCAGCCGCAACGCCGCCTGGTTGAACGCGCCCTGCAGGTCGAAGGCGTGCGCCATGCGCTCGCTGTCGATCCACCAGATGCCGAAGGTCTGGTCGTCGGGCGCGCCGCCGCGCGAGGCAAACACGTACTCGGGCGAGATGGCGGTGCCCACCAGATGCACCTGCTCCAGCCGACCGTTGAGGATGGCATTGACCTGGTCGTCAGGTTTCAGACCGCGCGCCACGGCGAACCGGTCGCTCACCACGGCTTCGAGCGCACGTCCGCGCTCGGGCCAGCGTCCGCTGCGCAGCGTGAGCGCGTTCATGCCTTGGCGCTGCGCGTGGGCCCGCGCGAGGTCCAGGCCGATGAAGCGGCCGGTCACCGGCGCGTCGGCCTCGGGCAGCGCGATCTGGGCGTCCATCACCACGTCGAGCTTGACCTCGGCCACGCCGGGGATGGCGGCCAGCCGCGCGCCCAGGTGCACCGGTGCGCGCTTGACGCTGGCGAACACGTCGGCGAGGCGGTTGTCGCGGTAGAAGCTGTCGCGTGAGCCCTTGAGCGATTCGTGCACCGAGAACATGCCCACGAAACCGGCCACACCGATGGCCACCACCACCGCGATGGTGACCACCTGCGCGCGCAGGCGCTGGAGGTCGCGCCAGAGTTTGGTGTCCAGGGCCTTCATGGTGGCCTCACCACTTCAGGGTGGACGCGGCCACCTTGTGCGCGTTGATCCGTGTGTCGGTGATGCGCCCATCGGCCAGGCGCAGCACGCGGTCGGCCATGTCGGCAATGGGGGCGTTGTGCGTGATCACCACGGTGGTGGTGCCCAGCGTGCGGTTCACGTGTTCGATGGCCTGCAGCACCATCACGCCGGTGGCGCAGTCCAGTGCGCCGGTGGGCTCGTCGCACAGCAGCACGGCGGGCCGCTTGGCGATGGCGCGCGCAATGGCCACGCGCTGCTGCTCGCCGCCGGAGAGCTGCGACACAAAGTGGTTCATGCGCTCGCCCAGGCCCACCAGCGCCAGCGCTTCTTCGGGCGGCATCGGGTCGTCGGCCAGGTCGGTGACGAGGGCCACGTTTTCCAGCGCGGTGAGGCTGGGGATCAGGTTGTAAAACTGGAACACGAAGCCCACGTGCTCGCGACGGTAGCGCGTGAGCTCGGCATCAGACGCACCCGTGAGCTCGTGCGACTCGCCCGCGTGCACCCAGCGCGCGGTGCCGGCGCTGGCGCTGTCCAGGCCGCCCAGGATGTTGAGCAGGGTCGACTTGCCGCTGCCCGAGGCGCCGAGCAACACCACGAACTCACCGCGCACGATCGACAGGTCGACCCCGCGCAGTGCGTGCACGGCGGTGTCGCCTTCGCCATAGACCTTGGTCAGGCCCTGTGCGATGAAGACGGGTTCGGCATCGGGAGGTGCGGCGTTCATCGGGTGAGGGTGGGGCGAAAGATGCCTGCGCCCATTCGACCACCCGGCACACCTTTCAACCTTGATGCGGGTCAAGTCATGGGCCTTGACTTAGACTCCCGCCTCCCCCTGGGTCTCTCATGTCCGCTGCCACAACCCCCACCCCCTCCCACGGCCCGCTGATCGCCAACCTGATCGCGCAGCTGGCCTTTGGCCTGCTGGCCATGACCATCTGCCTGCCGTCCATGCAGGAGTGGGGCGCCATTTTCAGTTCCGACCAGGCGAGCGTGCAGCTCACCTTCAGTGGTTATGTGGTCGCCTATGGCAGCTTGCAGCTGCTCTACGGCCCTTGGTCCGACCGGCTCGGGCGCAAGAAGGTGCTGATGTTTGGCGTGGCCCTGGCTGGCCTCGGTTCGGTGCTGGCGGCGCTCTCACCCAGCCTGGCGTGGCTCACGGCGGCGCGCGTGCTCCAGGGCGCGGGCTGCGCGGCCGGCATGGTGGTGGGCCGGGCCATGGTGCAAGACCTGTTCACCGGCGCCGAGCGCACGCGCGTGATGGCCTATGTGGGCATGGCCATGGGGCTGATTCCGCCCACCGCCACCATCCTGGGCGGGCAGATCCATGTGCGCCTGGGCTGGCAAGCCAACTTCGTGCTCATCGCCGTGCTGGCGGTGTTGCTGCTGGTGGCTGCGTGGAAAGGTTTGCCCGACCACCCACCGACCACCACCGTGCAGCCCCACTGGCTGGGCGCCATGCTGGCCTCGTATGCCCGGCTGGCGCGTGAGCCGTCGTTCGTGCTGTATGTGCTCATCCTCGCCATGGCCACCGCCACCTTCTATGCCTTCCTGGCGGGTGCGCCCATCGTGCTCGGCAGCTATGGCGTGGGGCCGGCGGGCATCGGGTACTACATCATGGTGGTGCCCCTGTCCTACATCGTGGGCAACTTCCTCACCACCCGCCTGGTGCACCGCACAGGTGATCGCGCCATGATGATGGCGGGTCAGCTGTTTTCGGTGGGCGGCATCGTGCTCATGCTGGTGCTGGCGCTGGCCAACGTGGACACCCCGCTGGCTTTCGCCCTGCCGCTCATGTTGCTGGGCTTGGGCAACGGTTTCCTGGTGCCCCCGGCGCTCACCGGCACGGTTGGGCTGCTGCCGGCGCTGGCCGGCTCGGCCGCCGCGGTGGCGGGCGTGGCGCAGCAGTTCATGGGCGCACTGGGCGGCTACGCGGTGGGCCTCGTGCCACACGACGGCGCGGTGAACCTGGGCTGGCTGATGCTGGGCCTGTGCAGCGCGGGGCTGGTGGCGCAGGTGTTGCTGAGCCGTCGTCCCGGTGCCAAGCCCGCGCCGGTGCGTTCGGACCAGAACCCCTAGAGCAGGGTGCCCTGGGCGCCAGCGCTGCGCTCAGGTGACGCCAGCAATGCGTCCGTGGCGCGGGCATCCGACAGATCAAACACCTCGGCGGTCTGGGGCCGCACCAGCCCAAGGGCATCTGCTGGTGCCCCGTGCAGCCACATGTGCCAGTCGATCGGATCGATGTGGGCCACGGCGCGTTTGTCCTGCTGGTCGGGGGGCAACTTCGGGTCGGGTTTGTGCAGACGGCCCAGCAGGGGGTGGCCGTCGCAGTTGCAGGTGATCATGGTGAAGTTGGGCACCAGCTCGCCCGTTTGCGGATCGGTCCACTGTGACCACAAACCCGCCAGCGCCCACGGCGCGCCATCAGCGCGGCGCAGGCGCCACCAGATGTTCCTGCCGGTTTCCCAGTTCGGCTCCTGGTACCAGTCCGCCAGGATCAGGCAGCGCTGGCCTTGCATCCAGGGCTGGCGGTACGTCACCCGCTCATGGATGCCTTCGATGCGCGCGTTGTTGGTGAGCACGGCGCGCGAGGCGGGGCGCCGCGTGGCGCTGCCGGCGCGGATCATCCCCCATTGCCCCAGACGACCGACCAGCTGGGCAGACTCCCCCGCAACTCCCGGCCTCACCATCAGCCCGGTCTGGAACGGCCCCACCGTGGCGGCCACGAAGTCTTCGACATCGACGCTCAGGCCCACGCTGCCGAGGTAACGCTCGGCCGTGCCTTTGGGGGTCATGTTGTAGAGGTTGCACATGGTGGGCGTGAATGCTTTGTGTGATGGCGAACAGACCGGGAGCGGGGCGGGTGATCAGATGGCCTTCAGGCAGAAACCGATGCACCTCGCCGAGGGCCGGCAGGCCTCAGGAGAAAACCATGTACATCGGCGGCGGCGCTCTGTTGCTCATCATCATTTTGTTCCTCGTGTTCCGTTGAACACCCCGGCGCGAAGGCTCACCGGTCTTGGTGTGGGTCTTCGCGCCGCGGCGCATACCAGAGGTCCAGGCCCTGGCGCTGCTTCACCGCACCCCGGCCGCCGCGCACGAGATGGCCGAACAGCGCCCACATCTCGCGCGCTGAATGCGTGCGCAGCTTGCGCCCCGAGGTCAACACCGGCTCGCACAGGATCACGAACTTTCCTTGCCGTTTCAGCGCCTGGCTCAGACCCAACTCTTCGGCTGCGAAATAGCTTTCGTCAAAGCCACCCACCGCTTCAAAGGCGGTGCGCGTGCAGAACAAAAAACAGCCCGCGGCCAGGCGGCCGACCTGCAGCAGCTTCACCACCAGCGGCACCATCACCCGTGCATGCAGCGGCATGGCGCCGTCGAACCGAACCACGGTGCCGCCGCCCACCGCACCGTCGCGCAGGGCTTGCAGCGCCAGGCGCACCAGCGTTTCGTGCACCAGCGTGTCGGCATCGACAAAGATGAACACATCGCCCTGGGCCGCCCGGGCACCGGCGTTGCGCGTCGCGGCAATCTGCCGGTGGGCCACCGGCACCACCTGGGCGCCGTGCTCGCGGCCGATGGCGGCGGTGCGGTCGGTGGAGCCGTCGTCGACCACGATCACCTCACACGGTTCGCCGAGCGCCTGCACCACCGCGTGGATGGCCTGCAGGGTGCCGCCCAGCAGGCGCTCTTCGTTGTGGGCCGGCACGATGAAGGAGATCATGGTCTGCAGGTTACCCGGGTGGCCGGGAGTTGCGCCGGCCGGGGGCATTTGGCGTGGCCATGAACGTGGGTGACAAGTGTCGCCACCAGACCGGTGCACCATGACGGCGCCCGTCATTCCTTCGCAGGCCCCACCATGACCACACAGTTCCAGGTCCGCAAGGACCAGATCGCCACCACCCGCGTCGTGCAACTGCCCGACACCCCGCTCGCCGACGGTGAGGTGCGCGTGCGCATCGAGCACTTCGCCTACACCTCGAACAACATCACCTACGCCGCGTTTGGCGATGCCATGAACTACTGGCAGTTCTTCCCGGTGGCACCCATGGCCGACGACGCTGCCGCCTGGGGCGTGGTGCCGGTGTGGGGTTTTGGTGTGGTGGAGCAGACCCGGTGCGCCGGCGTGGCCGAGGGCGAGCGGCTGTATGGCTACTGGCCGATGGCATCACACGCGGTGCTCACACCCGCCCGCATCTCACCCGAAGGCTTCTTTGACGGTGCGCCCCACCGCAGCGCGTTGCACCCGGTCTACAACCACTACCTGCGCTGCGCGGTGGACCCGCTGTTTGAGCCCGCCACCGAGGCGCTGCAGGCCTTGCTGCGCCCGCTCTTCCTCACGGCGTGGCTGATCGACGACTTTCTGGCCGACAACGATTTCTTCGGAGCCAACAAGGGGGGCCAGCGTGGCGTGATGCTGCTCTCGTCGGCCAGCAGCAAGACCGCGGTTGCCACCGCCGCCCAACTGGCGCACCGACCCAAGGTGGAGGTGGTGGGCCTGACCTCGCCGGGCAACGTGGCGTTTTGTGAAAGCCTGGGCGTGTACAGCCGTGTGCTCACCTACGACCAGCTCGACCAGCTGCCGCCAGACACGCCCTGCGTGTACGTTGACTTCGCCGGCAACGGCACGCTGCGCAAGGCGATCCACAGCCGCTTCAGCGCATTGGCCTACAGCTGTTCCATCGGCGGCACCCATGTGGACCAGCTCGCGGGTGGGCGTGATCTGGCCGGGCCGCGCCCGGTGCTGTTTTTTGCCCCTGCGCAGGCCAAGAAGCGCCACGCCGACTGGGGCGCGGCCGGCTTCAACGACCGCATGGCCAGCGCTTGGCACGCCTTCATGGCTCAGGTGAACGATCCCGCGGCGCCCTGGGTGGTGGTGCAGCACCACAAGGGCCCCGCCGCCGTGCAGGCCGCGCACGCGCTGGTGTTGGGTGGGCGGGGCGACGCGCGCGTGGGGCACATGCTGTCGCTGCCGTGATGGCGTGACTTTGCGCACAGAGACTGTGCCCTACGCTGTGGATAACCAGGTGGACAACCGCCGCAGCCCGCTGCCCGCCTCACGCTGCGGGATGTGCTCAAAAATCAGGCGCTCACCGCAGGCTCAGTACAGCCGCACGGCCACGTCGAAGTGCCAGGTGCGGCGGATCTCCACCACGTCGTACTGGCGGGCCAAGGCGGGTGGAAACGCCGGGTAACTCGCCTGGCTGCGCACGATGCGCTCGATGCCCTCGTCGATGGCCGCCACACCGCTGGAACTTACGAATGTCACGGCCTCCACCGACCCGTCGCTGCGAATCGCCACCGTCACCACCGGCTGGGTGTGGGGCTGCTTGGCCGCCTCGCGCACCAGCTCGATGGTCATGTTCATCTGGATCTTGCGGGCCCAGGCCTCGGCGTACAGGATGAGATCGGTGTTGGGATCGGCGCGCCCGAAGAGCCGGGCGCGGCGCGCGGTGCTCAGGGAATAGGGCAACTGGTTGGCGGCCTTGGCCGCCGCATCGCGCCGGTCGGCTTCCTCGTTGAGCTGACGACCGATGGCGCGCAGGCGTTCTTCGCGCCTGGCTTCATCCGCTTGACGCTCTGCCTGCAGGCGCGCGGCCTCGGTTGACGCAGCTTGTGCGGTTTGCTGGCGTGCCGCGGCCTGCTGGTCGGCCGCCTGCTGCGCAGACGCCTGGCGCTCACCCTCAAGACGCTCGGCTTGCTGCCGTGACGCTTGAGCTTGAGCTTGAGCTTGAGCTTGAGCGGCCTGCTGGGCCGCCGCCTGCTGCGCGGCGCCCTGGCGTTGCGCTTCCAGGCGCGTGGCTTCGGCCTGCGCCGCCTGTTGCCGGGCGGCTTCTTGCTGGGCAGCTGCGCTGCGTTCGGCTTCGGCGCGAGCGGCTTGCTGTTGTGCTGCCGCTTGTTGTGCCGCCGCTTGGCGTTCGGCCTCCTGGCGTTCTGCGGCCTCGCGCTCTGCCGCCTGTTGCGCCCGGGCTTGGCGTGCAGCGGCTTCGCGCTGTGCTTCCAGCTGCCGCGCGGTTTCAGCACGCTCGGCCTGTTGTCGCGCGGCTTCCGCTGCTTGTTGTGCGGCGGCTTGCTGCGCAGCCACCTGGCGTTCGGATTCCAGACGTTCGGCCTCCAGGCGCTGGGCCGCTTCTGCGCGCGCCGCTTCCTGTGCAGCGGCGGCCTGTTGCGCCGAGGTTTGCTGTGCAAGGGCCTCGCGCTCAGCGTCGGCTCGCCGACTGGCTTCGGCCTGCGCTGCTTGCTGAGCGGCCGCCTGGCGCTCGGCCTCCAGCTGCCGCTGTGCTTCCACCTCGGCCGCCTTGCGCCGCGCCGCGCCCTGGCGCTCGACTTCGAGGCGCGCAGTTTCCACCTGCGCCGCTTCCTGGCGCGCAAGCTCTTGCATGGCCGCCTGGCGTTCGGCCTCCGCGCGCGTGGCCTCCACCTGCGCCAAGGCCTGTCTCACGGTGTCCTCGCGTGCTGCCTGTTCCCGCTCCATGGCCAACCGCGAGGTTTCAGCCCGCGCGGCCGCTTGCCGGGCGGCCTCCAGTTGCACCGCCGCCTGTTGCGCGGCTTCTTGTTCCGCAGCTTCCAGGCGTTCGGCCTCCTGGCGTGCCGTGTCTTGTTGCTCGATCTCCTGCGCCGTGCGCTCACGCAGGGCCACCTCGGCGGTTGGTGCGGCTGCGGGGGACGCGCCGGGCACTGCCACCGGTTCTGGGGGCAGCGGAGCCGGCGGTACCGGGACGTCAGCCTCGGGCGCGCTCGGAGCAGCCGCAGCCGCAGCCAAAGGCGTGGGTGTGGGTGTGGGTGTGGGCGTTGCTGCCGGCGCGTTGGCGATGGGCGTCGGCTCGGGGCGGGGCACGGGGGGCTCAGCCGCCGGGCCCTGCGCCGGTGCGAGCAGGATGCGCAGATCGGGCACCTCGATCCGCCGTTCCTGCCAGGGGAATCCCAGTCCGGGCAACCCGCTGCCCTGGCCACCAAAGGTCAGGCCCAGCAGCAGCGCGTGAAACAGCAAGGACACCAGCAGTGCAGTCCCCATGCGCCGGCGCTCGGGGCTCTTGCGCGCGGGAGGGGGTGTCTTGGGCTGCATGCGGCCGATTGTCCCTGCCTTCAGAAAATCAGGATTTCGACCCGCCTGTTTTTTGCGTCCGACGCACGCAAACCCGTGGATGGCTTGGTGTCGCCGAAGAACTGCAACTCGATGCGCTTGAGCGCGGGGTCACTCGCCCGCAGCAGGTCGGCCGCAGCCTCGGCCCGGTCGGCCGACAGTTTCAGGTTCCACTCGTGTGTGCCGGTGGCATCGGCGTGACCAAAGATCGTGATGCTGGCGGGTTTGCGCGCGCGCACCACGCGCAGCATGGCGGGCACCAGGGCTTTGGATTCTTCGGTCAGCTCGGTCTTGTCCAGCAGGAACTGCAGCACAAAGATCCGGGGCGCCAGTGGATTGACCTTGAGCAGGTCGCCATAGGCGCTGTTGACTGTGTCGCGGCCGACGGTTCTTGCGTTGGACGGGGTCGCGTTGTTGCCGTTGACGGTCGTGTAGCTGAAGGCCTTGTCCAGCCGCTGCGTGCTGGTGCCCGACGCAACCGCCACAGCGCCCACCGTGTTGTCTTCCTCGGGCAGCAGCACGACCGTCGTTCGTGTGCTGGTCGGTGTGGCGCAGCCCGCCAGGAACGCGGTGGCGATCAGCAGCAGCGCCCCAAACCGGACCCACCGGGTGTGCGATGCCCCCATGGGTCTCAGTCCGCCTCGATGATGAAGCGCGTGCCGCGAACGCCGATGGTGGCGGTGGGCGTGGCCACCTTGACCGACTCCGGCGACAGCTTGGCGATCATTCCCGATGAATAGACCGCCACGCCTCTGGCGAGGTAGACGAAGAATTCAAACTTCGCCTCTTTGGGCTCAAAGGCGTAGTCGCGCACCTGGATGTCGGAGGACGGCCCCAGGGTGAGCTGCGTGCCGTCCTTGAACACGATGCCGGCCGAGGCGCCGGTGCCCGAGACGATGCGGTCCGAGACGAACAAGGTCGAGCCCGACGCTGCGTTCAGTGTGGCGCCATTGCGGGCAATCCCGATGTCGCCCGAGACGTTCTTGAACGTGGCGACGTGTTCGCCACTGGCGCTGGCCGTGCCAACAAAACCCAGTGGCCCCATCAGCGTCAGCAGTGAGGCAAAGATCAAGCGCTTCATCAGGTTTCCCTTGTGTATGGCCCGGCGAACCCAGGGCTGATACCGACACTACGGAGAGGGCGGTCGCTTGTATGTTCGTTGTCGCGCATACGCGTGCCCGACCGTCTCTTTCAGGGGAAGACCGTGATGAATGTCCGCATCAGTCGGGCTGGCTGAGCTGGTTTCCCCAGCCTTCCACCGTCTCCTTGATCAAGCGGGCGACGATCTTGCTGGCCGCCGTGAGTTGGCCCTGCTTGGGCAGCGACAGCGTCACGTGGCGTCGGCAGTCGGGGTTGACGATGCGGGCGGCCTGCAGGCGCCCCGAGCGCAGCTCGTCCGCAATCGAGAACGGGCCGAGCAGCGAATACAGGTGGTCGGTGTGGGCCACCAGTTCCTTTTGCACGCGCAGCGAGTCGGCTTCCACCTCGGCTAGCAGGGTGAAGCCTTTGCCGCGCGCGGTCTCATCCAGCACCGAGCGCCAGTGCGCGGGCCGGCGCGGCAGCACCAGGCGCAGGCCTTCGAGTTTGCTGAAGTCGACCGTCTCACCCCGGGTGAGGGGGTCGGCCACGCGCGACACGAGATAGGTGCCCACGGTGGCCAGCAAATGTTCGTCGGGGCTGGCCGGCTTCTGGTAGCGAAACAGCACGGCCATGTCCACGCTGCCGGTGTCGAGCAGGGCGTCCAGCTCACCACCCTGGCCCTCGCGGATGTTGAGCTTGATCTTCGGGAAATCGGCCTTCAGGCGCTGGTAAAGCCGGGTCATCAGCGGGTGCGCGGCCGAGGGCAGGATGCCCAGCTTGACCTCGCCCATCGGCTCGCCGGCATCGGTGCGGATGTCGGCCAGCAGCTGGTCCGTGTCGCGCAGCCAGTTGCGCACGCGGGTTTCGATGTGCTGGCCCAGGTCGGTGAGTACCACACCGCGCCCGGTGCGCCGGAACAGCGCGCCGCCGCAGGCCGATTCCAGGTCGCTGATCTGGCGGCTGATGTGCGACTGCACCGTCTGGCGCTGCGCGGCGACCTTGGTGAAGCTGCCGAGTTCGGCCACTTCGAGAAAGAGCCGGAAGTCGTTCGGGTTCATGCGGTTCTCCTGCGGTCTTGATATGCCTGATCAGGCATGTCTGAAATCTTCATTTGCATTCTATTCAGATGCCTCGTGCCTCCCTAGACTCCACCTCCATCACAACGAGACCCACCGGAGACACACCCCATGCGCTACGCAAGCTTTGACATCAATGGCCAGGCCAGCTACGGCGTGGTGGACACGGCGGGGCAGTACCGCCGCGTCCCGGCCGACTTCCAGTCCCGGTTCGCCGACCTCAAGGCCGTGATCGCCGCCGATGCCCTGACAGCACTGGCCGAGGCCGCCATGGCCAGTGGAGAGGCGCTCACACCCGCCCAGGTCCAGCTGCTGCCCGTGATCCCCAACCCCGGCAAGCTGATCTGCGTCGGACTCAACTACAAGAGCCACGTGGCCGAGACCAAACGCGCCGACAGCGACTACCCCTCGCTGTTCCTGCGCTTCAACGACAGCCTGGCCGCGCACGACGACGTGGTGCTGCGCCCCGCGTTCTCGGAGCGTTTCGACTGGGAAGGTGAACTCGCCTTCGTCATCGGCAAGGGCGGACGCCACATTGCCAAAGAGAAGGCGTTTGACCACATCGCCGGCTACGCCTGCTTCAACGATGTGAGCGTGCGCGACTGGCAGAAACACACGCACCAGTTCACCCCCGGCAAGAACTTCCCCGGCACCGCGCCCTTCGGCCCTGTGCTGGTGTCCCGCGACGAGGTGCCCGACGTGACCGCGCTCACGCTGGAGACACGCGTCAACGGTCAGGTGGTGCAGCACGCCAGCGTGGGCGACCTGATCTTCGACATCCCGACCATCGTGGCCTATGTGTCTCGCTTCACGCCGCTCTCGCCCGGCGACGTGATCGCCACCGGCACACCGGGTGGTGTGGGCGACCGCCGCGAGCCACCGATGTACATGAAGGAGGGCGATGTGGCCGAGGTCGAGATCACCGGTCTGGGCGTGCTGCGCAGCCGCATCGGCACCGACCACTCCGCCTCCTGAACGCACCCCCTCCGAGAGACCACCCCATGAGCAACACCCCCCAACTGCGGGTCGCCGTCGACATCGGCGGCACCTTCACCGACATGGCGGCTTTTGACGAAGCCACCGGCAAATTGCTGTTCGGCAAAGCCCTGTCCACCCACGGCCAGCTGGTCAACGGCATCCAGGCCACGCTGGACAGCGCCAGCATCGACCTGAAGGACGGCAACCTGTTCCTGCACGGCTCGACCATCGCGATCAACACCCTGCTGGAGCGCAACGGCGCCAACACCGCGCTGCTGATCACCGAAGGCTTTCGCGACATCTACGAAATCGGCCGCGTCAACCGGCCCGACGCCTACAACCTCTTTTTCAACAAGCACCAGCCGCTGGTGAAGCGCTCGCTGCGCTTCGAGGTGTCCGAGCGCCTGCGCGCCGATGGCAGCACCCACAAACCGCTGGACGAGGGTGCCGTGCGCGAGCTGGCGAAGGAACTGCGCGGCCAGGGCATTGAGGCGGTGGCCGTGCTGCTGCTGCACTCGTACCGCAACCCCGCGCACGAGCAGCGCGTCAAGCAGATCCTGCAGGAAGAACTGCCCGGCGCCTTCATCTGCGCTTCGCACGAGCTGAGCCAGGAATACCGCGAGTTCGAGCGTGTCTCCACCGCCGTGGCCAACGCCTACGTGGGCCCGCGCGTCTCGGCCTACCTGGGTGAGCTGGAGCAACACCTGAGCACCCAGGGCTTCACGGGCGACTTCTATGTGGTGCAGTCCACCGGCGGCCTGTTCCCCAGCGCCCATGCCCGGCGCGACTGCGTGCGCATGCTGGAGTCCGGCCCGGCCGCGGGTGTGATCGGCGCCCAGGCCATCTGCGCGCAGCTCGGCATGGGCGACGCGATCGCCTTCGACATGGGCGGTACCACGGCCAAGGCCGGCGTGATCAGCGAGGGCCGGCCACTCACCACCGGCTCGGCCCTGATCGGCGGCTACGAGCGCGCGCTGCCGATCCAGATTCCCATGATGGACATCCACGAAGTGGGCACGGGCGGTGGTTCGATCGCCCGCGTGGAAACCGGCCACGCGCTGCGTGTCGGCCCGCAGAGCGCAGGCTCCATTCCAGGCCCGGTGGCCTATGGCCGCGGCGGCACCGAGCCCACCGTGACCGACGCCAACCTGCTGCTCGGTCGCCTGGACGCCGACCACTTTCTGGGGGGTGAACTCAAGCTCGATCTGGCCGGCTGCCAGCGCCAGATGCAGGAGCGCATCGCCGGCCCGCTGGGGCTGGAGCCCACCGCCGCGGCCGACGGCATCCTGCGCATCGCGGTGACGCAGATGTCGCACGCGGTGAAGGCCGTGACCACCGAGCGCGGCCTGGACGCCGGCAGCTTCACCATGGTGGTCTACGGCGGCGCCGGCCCACTGCACGCCTCGGCCATTGCCCGCGAGCTCGGCATCCGCAAGGTGTTGATCCCGTACGCGCCGGGCTATTTTTCGGCCTACGGCATGTTGTTCTCCGACCGCCGCTACGACTACGTGCGTTCGGTGTTCCGCAAGCTCGACGAGGTCTCGTTCGACGAGATCGAAGCGCTGTACCAATCGATGGAAGACGAAGGCCGCGCGGCGCTGACGCAGTCGGGCACCAAAGCCGAAGACGTGGTGATCGAGCGCGCCGCCGACATGCGCTACGTGGGCCAGGAGCACGCTGTGACGGTGGACCTGCCCGGCGCCTTTTTCGTGGACAAGGACCGCTCGGCCATCAAGCGCCAGTTCGACGAGCTGCACAAGGTGCGCTACGGCACCTCGGCACCCAAGGAGCCGGCCGACCTGGTGAGCCTGCGCGTGACGGTGCTGGGCACCATGAAGAAACCGCCCAAGCACAGCGTGGCCACCGGAACCGCCACGCCCGACGCGGGCGCGGTGCGGGCCACCAAGCCGGTGTATTTCCGCTCCAGCGGCTGGGCCGAGACCCCCGTCTACACCCGCGAATTGCTGTTGGCGGGCAACGCCATCGCCGGCCCGGCACTGATTGAAGAACACGCCTCCACCACGGTGGTGCAGCCGGGTGACTCGCTGCGTGTGGACGAACTGGGCAACCTGCAGATCAACATCGGAGACGACCGGTCATGAAAACACAAGACATTCAGAACCCGGCCGTCGATGCGGTCACCGTCGAGATCATCCGCAACGGCCTGTATGCCGTGACGGAGGAGATGAAGACCAACCTCACGCGCACCGCCTACAACCTCATCATTTACGAGGCGCTGGACTTCACGGTGGGCCTGTTCACCAAGGAAGGTGACACGGTCTCCATCGGCTTGGGCCTGCCGATGTTCATCCGCGGCATGTCCGAAACCGTCAAGGCGAAGATCAAACACTTCGGCTACGAGAACATCCTGCCGGGCGACATCCTCGTCACCAACGACGCCTACACCACCGGCAGCCACCTGAACCACTTCACGTTCACGATGCCGATCTTCCACGAGGGCCGGTTGGAGGGCTTCACCTGCTGCATGGCGCACTGGCTGGACGTGGGCGGAACGCTGGGCAACGTGACGACCGACATCTTCAGCGAAGGTATTCAGATCCCGATCCTGAAGTACCAGCGCGAAGGCGTGGTGAACCAGGACCTGATCGACATCATTGCGATGAACGTGCGGCTGGCCGAACGCGCCCTGGGCGACCTGCGCGCGCAGATCACCGCCATCACCACCGGCGAGCGCCGTTATGTGGAGCTGCTGCAGCGCTACGGTGCCGACGCGGTGAATGCGTCGATCTGTCAGATCATGGATTCCAGCGAGGCCGTGGCGCGCAAGAACACGCTGTCGATCCCCGACGGTGTGTACGAAGCCGAGTCCTACATGGACGACGACGGCCTGGACATCGGCAAGCGCATCCCGATCCGCGTGAAGGTCACGGTGACCGGTGACGAGATGACGGTGGACCTGTCCGACGTGAGCAAGCAGGTGCGCGGTTTCTACAACTCGGGCTTCACCACCGGCATCGCCTGCGCGCAGGTGGCCTACAAGTGCCTGACCACCCCCACCGACTACCCGGTCAACGACGGCAGCTTCCGTTCGCTCAAAGTCATCATGCCCATGGGCACCGTGATCAGCGCCGAGCGCCCTTACCCGATGCGGGTGTGGATGACCTTCCCGATGACGGTGATCGACACCATCTTCAAGGCGCTGGCGCCAGCGATTCCGAACCGTTCGATTGCCGGTCACCACGCCGATCTGGTGTTCCCCAACATCCACGGCATCTCGCCGGAAGACGGGCGCCTGTTCATCGTGGGCATCGGCCCGCTGGGCGGCGGCTGGGGCGCCAAGAGCACCGAGGACGGTGTGTCGGTCACGGTCTGCATCAACGACGGCGACACCCACAACAGCCCGACCGAACAGCTCGAAGCGAAGTACCCGGTGCTAGTGGAGAAGTACGAGATCCGCAAGGACAGCGCCGGTGCGGGACGCTACCGCGGCGGCCTCGGTGCCGAGATGGTGGTGCAGGCGCTCAGCCCCTTCACCGTGACCACCCGCATCGACCGCGTGCACTGCAAGCCCTGGGGCCTGGACGGTGGTGGCGACGCCATGGGCAACGGCCTGGCCGTGCGCCACAAGGGCGAGTGGAAGACCGACCATTTGAACGCCAAGATCTTCAACGTGCGGCTGGAGCGCGGCGACGCTTACAAGATGCTCTCGGGCGGTGGCGGCGGCTTCGGCAGCCCGCTGGACCGCGAGCTCGACAAGGTGGCCGAAGATGTGCGCGAAGGTTATGTGAGTGCCCAGGTGGCGCGCGAGGTCTACAAGGTGGCGCTCGATGGCCACGGCCAGGTGGACCACCCTGCGACACAAGCGCTGCGCAGTGGCAAGGCCGCCGCTGCAGTGGAAGACGTGGCCTGGGACGGCCAGTGAGCACCGCCGTGGCCGACCCCCGCGCCGAACGCCTCGCCAACTTGTGGAGCCGGCTCTCGGCACAGCACGTGACGCTGGGCGCGGGCTGCGGCTGCATGACGGGCGGCGTGAGCGTCTCGCTGGAAGACTTCGAGCTCGACATCGCCGACTATTTGTGGGCCGAGAGCGAACGCCTGGGCCAAAACGAGGTGGTGACCTGGTTGCTGCAGCCCGGCCCGATCGAGCAGCAGGTCAAGCCGGTGATGAGCCTGCTGACCCGCCTGGAAGAGGGTGAGGCCGACGAGGCCGTGGCCGACTGGCTGCTCACACGGCTGGCGCGCACGCTCGACTCGTTCGCCAAGCTGCACGGCCCCTCCAGCACCTGAGTCCGTCCATGGCTTTCATCCTTCCCCTCCTGCACAACGATGACACCGCCGGACCGGTTGTGCGCATCCCCATCACGGTGCTCACCGGCTTCCTGGGCAGTGGCAAGACCACGCTGCTCAACCGACTGCTGCGCGAGCCGGACATGCACGGCACGGCGGTGGTCATCAACGAATTCGGTTCGGTGGGGCTGGACCACGACCTGGTCGACCACACCCAGGAAACCATGGTGCTGCTGGCCAACGGCTGCATCTGCTGCACGGTGCGCGGCGATCTGGTCGAGGCCTTCGAGCGCCTGGCGCAAAGCCCCGAGGCGCAGCGGGGCGCACTGCGCCATGTGGTGGTGGAGACCACCGGCCTGGCCGACCCCGCGCCCATCCTGCACACGCTCATGGGCGACCCGCGTCTGGCGCAGCGCTGGCGCCTCGCCGGCGTGGCCTGCACGGTGGACGCCTTCAACGCCATGGCCACGCTGGACCAGCACACCGAGGCGGTGAAGCAGGCTGCGGTGGCCGACCGCTTGCTGCTCACCAAGGCCGATCTGGTGACGCCCGACCAACTGGCACCGCTGTGCGAACGGCTGCGCGCCATCAACCCGCTGGCTGCCTTGACGACCGAACCCGATGGCGCCTTGCGGGCGTTGCTGGGCCTGCTGGAGCGTCCCAGCCCTGCGCTGGTGCCGATGCCCATGCCGATCGACAAGGGCACCACGCGGTCGCTCTTCTTCCCGGTGAGCGCACCGGCACAGCACGACCCGAACCGGCACGACGACCACATCCGCTCGCACGTGATCGTGCGCGAGCAGCCGCTCTCGCGCGATGGTTTCATGGCCTGGCTGGACATGATCGCGGCCATGCGCGGGGACGACCTGTTGCGTGTCAAAGGCATCGTGCACCTGGCCGACGACCCGGAGCACCCCATGGTGATCCACGGGGTGCAGCACCTGTTCCATCCGCCCGAAACCCTGCCGCGCTGGCCCAGTGAAGACCGGCGCACCCGCATCGTGTTCATCACCCGAAACATGGACGCTGAAGAGATCGACGCGACGCTGAGCATTTTCGAAAGACGCCGTACCCGCGGCACCCGCCCTGCCCAACCTGTATGAAATCAATAGGAGACAAAACCATGATGAAAAAACTGATCGCTTTCGCTGTGCTCGGCGCCTGCAGCCTCTCACCCGTGCTGGCGCAAGGCAAACTCCCCGACGGCATGCTCAAGCTGGTGGTGCCCTTCGCCGCTGGCGGCGGTGTGGACCAGGCGGCCAGGTTGCTGGGCAAGCAGTTGCAGACCGACCTGGGCGTGTCGGTCATCGTCGAAAACAAGGGTGGCGCCAGCGGCACCATCGGTGGCAAGGCGGTGCAGACCTCACCCGCCGACGGCATGACCTTGTTGTTCTCGGCCGCCACGCACGTGCTGGCCCAGCAGGTGCTGGCCAACCCGCCCTACGACCCGCAGACCGACTTTGAACCCATCGCGCGCGTGGGCGAAGCGCCGCTGCTGCTGGTGATCCCGCCCAATGCGCCGCAAAAAACGCTCAAGGAAGTGCTGGACGCAGCCCGCCAGAACCCCGAGAAGTGGACCGCTGCATTGCCGGCGCTGGGCGCCCCCAGCCACCTGGCCACGCTGCTGCTGGCCAAGCAGGGCAACGTCAAGATCACCATGACCCCGTACCGAGGCACCGCGCCCGCACTGGCCGATGTGGCCGGCGGCCATGTGCAGCTGCTCATGGACTCCATCATTTCGCTTCAAGGCATGGCCCGCAGCGGCAAGGTCAAGCCCATCGCCACCACCTCGGCCCAGCGCAGCGGCGTGGCGCCCGACGTGCCCACCGCCGTTGAAAGCGGCTACCCGGGCATGGTCTACAACTCGTGGTACGGCGTGTGGGCGCCCAAGGGCACGCCGAAAGACCGGGTGCTGTTGCTCAACAAGGCCGTCAACAAGGCGGTGGCCGAACTGGCCAAGACCGGTGCATTCAGCACCCTGGGCATCCTGCCGGTGATCGAGAGTTCCGACCAGTTCCGCAAGTACATCGCAGCCGACGTGACGCGCAGCGCCGAACTGCTCAAGGAGTCGGGCTTCAAGCCGGAGTGACCCGCAGGCCCGGCGCTCACGCCGCGCCGGTCTGTTTCTTGAACGCCAGCGCCACAAAATCCACAAACGCCCGCACGCGCACCGCGAGCTGGTGGCGCTGGGGGTACACAGCGTAGATGTCGGCGTCGGGTGTGGCGTGCTGTGGCAACACCTGCACCAGCCGCCCGTTGGCGAGAAAGCGCTCGATGTCCCATTCGGCACGCATGAGGATGCCGTGGCCATCGAGTGCCCAGTTGACCGCGATCTCGCCGTCGTTGGTGGTCAGGTTGCCGCGGGTCTTGATGGCTTCGGTGGTCACGTTCTTGCCGCGTCCCGTGCTCAGGCGCCACAGGCCGTAGGCCTCTTCACCCTGGCGGATGCCGATGCAGTTGTGCTTGATCAGATCGTTGGGCACCTTGGGTGTGCCGTGCCGGGCCAGGTAGGCCGGTGAGGCGCAGAGCAGGCGCCGGTTGGGCGCGACGTGGCGGGCGATCACGCGCGCGTCGGGCGGCGCGCCGAAGCGGATGCAGACGTCGAACGAGTCGTCGGTCAGCGCGGGCGGATTGACCGAGAGCTGCAGTTGCACCTCCATCTGCGGGTGCTTGCGCACGAAACGCGAGATCAGCGGCGCCACGTGGCTGCGCCCGAAGCCCAGCGTGGCGTTCACGCGCAGCAGGCCCTTGGGCGTTCCTTTGGACACACCCAGCAGCTCCTGCATGCCGTCGATCTCACCGAGGATGCGGCGTGCGTGCTCCAGGTAGAGCTCACCCTCGGGCGTCATGCCCATGCGCCGGGTGGTGCGGTTGACCAGCACCACGCCCAGGCGCGCCTCCATCTGCGCCAGATGTTTGCTCACCGCGGGCGTGGTGACGCCGAGTTCGCGGGCCGCGGCACTCAGGCTGCCGGCCCCCGCCAGCACGGAAAAGAAGCCCAGGTCGGCGGGTTGAATGGCGTTGCTCATGGGTGCCTCCATTGTTGAATGCAAGTAAACAATGGATTCACTTTAGCGGTGAATGAACACGCCGTGCAAGACCTACATTCACTTCCATTGATCCAACACCCGATGAGGAGACAAGCCATGAAAACCTACGCCATCGCAACGATTCCCGGAGACGGTATCGGCAAGGAAGTGGTGCCTGCCGGCCAGCAGGTGCTGCAGGCCATTGCAGCCTCCAGCAACTTCCGCTTTGCTTTCGAGGACTTCGGCTGGGGTGGCGACTACTACCGCGAACACGGCGTGATGATGCCGGCCGATGGCCTGGATGCGCTGCGCCACAAGGACGCGATCCTGTTTGGCTCGGCGGGCGACCCGGACATCCCCGACCACATCACCTTGTGGGGCCTGCGCCTGAAGATCTGCCAGGGCTTCGACCAGTACGCCAACGTGCGGCCCACGCGCATCCTGCCCGGCATCGACGCACCGCTCAAGCGCTGCAAGCCCGAGGACCTGAACTGGGTGATCGTGCGCGAGAACTCGGAGGGCGAGTACGCCGGCGTGGGTGGCCGGGTGCACCAAGGCCACCCGATTGAAGCGGCCACCGATGTGACCATGATGACCCGCGTGGGCGTGGAGCGTGTCATGCGTTTTGCCTTCAAGCTGGCGCAGAGCCGCCCGCGCAAGCTGCTCACCGTGATCACCAAGAGCAACGCCCAGCGCCACGCCATGGTGATGTGGGACGAGATCGCGCTGGAGGTTTCCCGCGAGTTCCCGGACGTGGCATGGGACAAGGAAATCGTGGACGCCGCCACCGCCCGCATGGTGAACCGCCCGGCCACGCTGGACACCATCGTGGCCACCAACCTGCACGCCGACATCCTGAGCGACCTGGCCGCTGCGCTGGCGGGCAGCCTGGGCATTGCGCCCACCGGCAACATCGACCCGGAGCGCCGCTACCCCAGCATGTTCGAGCCCATCCACGGTTCGGCCTTCGACATCATGGGCAAGGGCCTGGCCAACCCGGTCGGCACCTTCTGGAGCTGCGTGATGCTGCTCGAACACCTGGGCGAGATGGACGCCGCCCGGCGCCTCATGAGCGCCATCGAACAGGTCACCGCCAACCCCGCGCTGCACACCGGCGACCTGGGGGGCAAAGCCACCACCGCACAAGTCACCCAGGCCGTGTGCGATCTGCTCGGCGTGCGTGAACACCGCCTGGCCGCTTGACCTGACGTTCATGCCGGACGCACGGGTTCAGTGCTCCGGAAACCCCCACCGGGCCGCAGAGTCCGGTTCATCAGAGCGCCAAGCGCGCCGTTTTGGAGACATACATGAAAGCCATTCCTTCCTTCACCCGCCGCCGTGTGGTGCAAGCCATGGCCCTGGGCCTGGCCGTTGTCGGCAGCAGCGCCATGGCGCAAAGCTGGCCCACCCGGCCCATCAGCCTGATCGTGCCGTTTGCGGCCGGCGGCACCACCGACGTGCTGGCCCGCGCGCTGGCCGACAAGCTCTCGCAAAGCCTGGGGCAGCCCGTGATCGTGGAGAGCAAACCCGGTGCGGGCGCGACCATCGGCGCCGACTTCGTGGCCAAGGCCAAACCCGACGGCCACACGCTGCTGATGGGCGCGGTGCACCACACCATTGCGTCCAGCGTCTACAAGAAGCTGCCCTACGACTTCTCCAAAGACCTCGCGCCCATCACCACCGTGGCGCTGGTGCCCAACGTGCTGGTGGTCAACGCCACCACGCCCGCGAAGAACGTGAACGAACTGGTGGCCCTGCTCAAGGCCAGCCCGGGCAAGATGGCCTACGGCTCCAACGGCAACGGCACGGCGCAGCACCTGATCGGCACGCAGTTCCAGAACCAGACCGGCACCGACGTGATCCACATCCCGTACAAAGGCAGCGGTCCCTTGTCCACCGACCTGCTGGGCGGTCAGATCATGATGAGTTTCGACACCATCACGCCGGTGCTGCCGCACATCAAGGCGGGCAAGCTGCGCGCGCTCGCGGTGACCACGGCCAAACGCTCGGCGGCCCTGCCGGATGTGCCCACGCTGGAAGAGGCCGGCCTCAAGGGCTTCAACATCGGCACCTGGTTCGGCGTGCTCGCCCCGGCGGCCACGCCGCAGGACATCGTGAGCCGCCTCAACGCCGAGATGGTCAAGGTGATCCAGTCGCCCGAGTTCCGCAGCCGCATGGCCGAGATCGGTGCCGAGCCGATCGGTGACACCAGCGCGCAGATGGCGCAGCAGATCGCCAGCGAGACCGAGAAGTTCGGCAAGCTGGTCAAGGAAGCGAAGGTCGTGATCGACTGAGTCCGCAAGGGGGGCGCCGTTGGGGTGCGGTGGGTTCCACCAGTGGACATGGGCCAGCCTTTGAGATACTGTACGCACATACAGTATTGATCGGCCTTCCCAACCCCACCCGAACACCCCGCCATGCATCCCGCCCTCGACTGGCAGGAGGACGACCTGTCTTCCGCCTTCACGTCTTCACCGCCGCCCCAACCGCCGCGCCCGGCACGTCCAGTGCGATTGCCCGGTGAATTGCCCATGGCCGTGGCCGCCGCCATCTGGCGTGGCGACCAGCTCGGCGGCCCCGTCTCGGCGGTGTTGTCCAGTGGCTTCGAGGCGCTGGACGCGCAGCTGCCCGGCGGCGGTTGGCCGTGCCACGGCGTCATTGAAATCCTCGCCTCGCAGAGCGGCACGCTGGAGTGGCGCCTGCTCGGGCCGGCGCTGCGCCAGGTGTGTGCCGCCGGCCGCGCGGTGGTGGTGGTGGGGCCGCCCAAGGCGCCGCACCTGCCGGGCTTGCGCTTCGAGGGCATCGACGAGCGCCACCTGGTGTGGGTGCGGGCCGACACGGCGGCCGAGCGCCTGTGGTCGGCCGAACAACTGATCAAGGCCAACGCCTGCGGTGCGCTGGTGGTGTGGCTGCCGCAGGCGCGGGCCGAGCAGGTGCGCCGCCTGCAGGTGTTGGCGGCCAGTTGCGAGGGCCCGGTGTTTTTGTGCCGGCCCAGTGCGGCGGTGCGCGAATCGTCGGCCGCGCCGCTGCGGCTGTTGGCCCGCGTGGGGCTGGACTGGGAACTGCAGCTGGAGATCTTCAAACGCAAGGGCCCGCCGCTGGAAGGCACGCTGTGCCTGGGCTCGGTGCCCGGAGGCCTGCGCGCCATCCTCACGCCGCGGCTGCGGTTTCCCAGCCGCCTGTTGCCGTCAGACATGTCCCGAGAGGCCGACCATGTTGTGGTCAGCACTCCTGCTCCCGACCGCCCCCACCGCGCCGTGCACTGAGGCGGCGCGCCGTGCCGTGGCCACCTGGGCGTTGCAGTTCACGCCCCGGGTGGCGCTGGCCGACGGTGCGGTGCTCATGGAGGTGGCGGCGAGCGTGCGCCTGTTTGGCGGCAAACGCGCGCTGCGCGACCGTGTGGTGGCCGAGAGCGCCGACGTGGGTGTGACCCAGGTGGCCTGGGCGGCCAACAGCCTGGCCGCGCTGGCGCTGGCGCGTGCCGGCATTGAAAACGGTTTCAAACAACCCCTGCCACTGTTGCTCGATGCCTTGCCCATGCAGGTGCTGAGCGCGGTGCACCCGCACCAGCTCACGCTGGCGCACATCGGCTGCCGCACGCTGGGCGATGTGCGTGCGCTGCCGCGCGGTGGTGTGGGCCGGCGGTTCGACAAGCAGTTGCTGCAGGCGCTGGACCAGGCCTACGGCGCCGAGCCCGAGGCCCATGTGTGGGTGGCGCTGCCCGAGCGGTTCGAGGAGCGGCTGGAGCTCATGGCCCGCGTGGAGCAGGCGCCGGCCCTGCTGTGGGGCGCGCGGCGTTTGCTGCTGGTCATGAGCGGCTGGCTGGCGGCGCGGCGCGCGGGCGTCACGGCCTTCACACTGCGCTGGGCGCACGACGCCATGCGCGCGCGCGACGCGGGCGAGGGCGGCGAGATCACGGTGCGCACCGCCGAGCCCACGCGCGACACCGAACACCTCTGCCGCCTGCTCGCCGAGCACCTGGCCCATGTGCAGCTGCTCGCGCCCGTGGGCGACCTGCACCTGCTGGCTGGCGAGGTGCAACCGTTGCACGACGTGAGCGCTTCGCTGCTGCCCGACACCGTGCGTCAGGGCGAAACCCTGCACCTGGTGCTGGAGCGGCTGGCCGCGCGCCTGGGGCCGGGGCGTGTGCTGCGCCCGGTGGTGTTGCAAGACCACCGGCAGGAATGGATGTGCCGCTGGCAAAGCGCGCCCGAGCCATTGCCGCGCAAGCCCACACCCGACACCGGCCTGCCGCAACCCACTTTCGTGTTGCCCGAGCCACTGAAGCTGCTGGTGCGCGGCAACCGGCCGATCTACCAGGGTGAGCTGCAACTGCTCGCCGGTCCGCAGCGGGTGGAGGGCGGTTGGTGGGACCGGGTGGACGCAGCCGGCACCACGCGCAACGTGGTGCGGGATTACTGGGTGGCGTTGTCGGCCAAGGCGGGCGTGTTGTGGATCTTCCAGACGCGGCTGGAAGAAACCCCTGCGTGGTACCTGCACGGACACTTTGCATGAAGCTCCCCGACTACGCCGAGCTGCGCTGCATCTCCAACTTCACCTTTCTGCGCGGCGCCAGCCACGCCGAAGAACTGGTGGAACGCGCCAAAGCGCTGGGCTACCGCGCGCTCGCGCTGGTGGACGAATGTTCCCTGGCCGGTGTTGTGCGGGCCCACGTGGCCGCCAAAAAGCACGGCCTGCCGCTGCTGGTGGGCAGCCAGTTCCGCGTGCAATGCGACGCCCCCTTCACCCTCATCGTGCTGGCTTGCAACCTCAACGGTTACGGCAACCTGTGCGAGTTCATCACGCACCTGCGCCGCACATCACCCAAAGGCACCTACCGCCTCACGCTGGGTGCCATCCGCGCCGAAGCCCTGGCCGACTGCGTGGTGATCGCCGTGCCCGATCGCGACAGCGACCAGGACCCGATGGACACAGTAGCCCGCTGGCTGCTGCAGCATTTCATGGGCCGCTGCTGGCTGGGTGTGACGCAGCTGCGCCGGCTCGACGACGAGATGCTCTTGCACAAGCTGCGCCAGAGCAGCGCGCTCACCGCCGTGCCGCTGGTGGCCGTGGGCGATGTGCACATGCACGTGCGTTCGCGCAAGCCGCTGCAGGACGTGCTCACCGCCACACGCATCGGCCAGCCGCTGAGTGCCTGTGGTCTCGCGCTGCAGCCCAACGCCGAGCAGCACCTGCGCTCGCGCCTCACGCTGGGCCAGTGTTACCCGCCCGAGCTGCTGGCCGAGACACTTGCGGTGGCCGCGCGCTGCGCGTTTTCGCTCGACGAGTTGCGTTACCAGTACCCGAGCGAAGTGGTGCCCGAAGGCCAGACACCCTCGTCCTGGCTGCGGCAGCTGACCCTGGAGGGCGCGGCCTGGCGCTGGCCGCAGGGCACGCCACCGCGCTTTGCGAAGCAGATCGAACACGAGCTCGAACTGATTGCCGACATGCAGTACGAGCACTACTTCCTCACCGTCAACGACATCGTGACCTTCGCGCGCTCGCAGAACATCCTGTGCCAGGGCCGGGGCTCGGCGGCCAACAGCGTGGTGTGTTACTGCCTGGGCATCACCGCCGTGGACCCGGAGCGCACCGGTTTGCTGTTCGAGCGTTTCATCTCGCGCGAGCGCAACGAGCCGCCCGACATCGACGTGGACTTTGAGCACGAGCGGCGCGAAGAGGTCATCCAATACCTCTACAAAAAATACGGCCGCGAACGCGCCGCGCTCACCGCCACCGTCATCAGCTACCGCCCGGGCAGCCCGCAGCGCGACGTGGGCAAGGCCCTGGGTTTTGCCGACGGCGCGCTCGATGTGTTGAGCAAAAGCACACGCTGGTGGGACGGCCACGCGATCGAGCCCGAGCGCTTGCTGGAAGCCGGGCTCGACCCCGACGACCTGGCCGTGCGCCAGCTGCTGCAGCTCACCACGCAGCTCATGGGTTTTCCGCGCCACCTCTCGCAGCACACCGGCGGCTTCGTGCTGACGCAGCTCCCGCTCTCGCGCCTGGTGCCGATCGAGAACGCCAGCATGAAAGACCGCACTGTGATCGAGTGGGACAAGGACGATCTCGACGCGCTGGGTCTGCTCAAGGTGGACGTGCTGGCCTTGGGCATGCTCACCGCCTTGCGCAAGGCCATGGCGCTCATCGGCGCAAAACTGGGCCGCCCTTTCAGCCTGCAGGACATTCCCGAAGGCGACGGACCCACCTACGACATGATCTGCGCCGCCGACACCGTGGGCGTGTTCCAGATCGAGAGCCGTGCGCAGATGAGCATGTTGCCGCGCCTCAAACCCCGCTGCTACTACGACCTGGTGATCGAGGTCGCGCTGGTGCGCCCCGGCCCCATCCAGGGCGGCGCGGTGCACCCGTATCTGGACCGCCGGCAAGACAAGGTGCCGGTGAGCTACCCCGGCCCGCGCGACGGCGCCGACCTGCGCGAAGCGCTGGGCCGCACGCTGGGCATCCCCATCTTTCAGGAGCAGTGCATGCAGATTGCGGTGTTGGCGGCGGGCTTCACACCCGGCGAAGCCGACGCCTTGCGCCGCGCCATGGCCGCGTGGAAACGCGGCGGCAACCTGCAGCAGTACGAACGCCGCCTGGTCGACGGCATGACCGCGCGCGGCTACGAGCCCGAGTTCGCCCAAAGCGTGTTTGAACAGATCAAGGGCTTCTCCAGCTACGGCTTCCCCGAAAGCCACGCCGCGAGCTTTGCGCTGCTGGTCTACGTGAGCTGCTGGATCAAGCACCACCACCCGGCCGAGTTCCTGGTGGCCATGCTCAACAGCCAGCCGCTGGGCTTCTACACCCCCAGCCAGCTGGTGCAGGACGCCAAGCGCCATGGGGTCGAAGTTCGGCCGGTGGACGTGGTGCACAGCGACTGGGACTGCACGCTGGAAGAACCATCGACCGTTCAGGCTGAGCCCACTTCCGCTCGGACTGAGCCCACCTCCGTTCAGGCTGAGCTTGTCGAAGCCCCTCCGAGCGACGGGCTTGACACCCTCTCCCTCTGGGAGAGGGCAGGGGTGAGGGCCTGCCCGCCAACCATGCCGGTTGTCCGCCTGGGCTTGCGTCTGATCTCGGGCTTGAAGCGTGAAACCGCCGACCGCCTGGTGAATGCGCGAGCCAACCAACCCTTCACCACCCCGCAAGACCTTGCCCGCCGGGCAAACCTCGACCAACCGCAAATGAAACTGCTCGCCGCTGCCGATGCGCTGGCGGGCCTGAGCGGCCACCGCCGCCAGCAGGTGTGGGACGCCGCCGCGCTCAATGTCGCGCCCGAGCTGATGAAGGACGCGCCGGTGGACGAAGCCCCGCTGGCCTTACCCGAAGCCCCCGAAGGCGAAGCGGTGGTGTGGGACTACGACAGCCTGGGCCTCACCCTGCGCCACCACCCGCTGGCGCTCTTGCGGCCCCAGCTCGCCAAACGCCGACTCATGAGCGCCGAAGAGCTGAACAAAGCCCCCAACGGCCGGCTCGTGCGCCACTGCGGCATCGTCACCCTGCGCCAGCAACCCGAGACCGCATCGGGTGTGGTGTTCGTGAGCCTGGAAGACGAAACCGGCGTGGTGCAGGTCATCGTGTGGAAACACCTGCGCGAACGTCAGCGCACGGTGCTCACGCAATCACGGCTGCTGGCGGTGTTTGGCGTGTGGCAGCGCGAAGGCGAAGCCAAAAACCTCATCGCCGGCCACCTGGAAGACCTCACGCCGCTGCTGCACGGGCTGTCGACGGTGAGCCGGGATTTTCATTGAGGGGTAATGGCGCTCTCTGACGTTGAAGAGTTCAGATGTCTCGCGCGGCCTGCATGACATTGCCAAAAATCTGGTCGTATGAGGCGTCGTAGTCGAATGCATCGACTGACAAGAGTCCACTCGATAGCAATGGCATCAACAGCTGTTTCGCCAGCTTGTGCGAAATGGGCATGCGGACACGACCGGGGTCAGGGATGTGCGCGCTGTGTATCAGGCCCGCAGCAATGTCTGCCAATCGAAGCAACGGTTCGTTGTCGTCACTTTCAAGTAGCACATTCGGGTGGGTAACCTTGAATCCAAACGACGCAAGACTTTTTGCAGGTATTTGCGACGTGTCCCAAAAAGATTTGAAGACTTCTATGTTTTCTTCACCTGAGACTTCTTGGTCGCAAATCACGCTGCACTCGATCAGGCTCAGACCATCTTGGTTGACGATTCTCTGACCGCGATATGTACCAAGAAAATGAGCAAGTCCTTTGTAGGCAGAACGCCCGAGCAACTCGTACACGAGCAGCACGGGTAGCTTGGCCCAGCCAGCAGGTTTGACGAAGGCAGACTGCAGCACCACTTCGTCTTGAATAGCCTGTTTCCACGCTGCTGTATCGCGATTCACGGTGGATGCCGAAATCGCGACCGAGTGAACTCGCAAAATATCAACAACGTGGGCGGCCGTTGCTTCATCAATCGACTTCCACTTCGGGATGTTGATTGGAATAGCGCTTCTGACACTGTCGAGATTGGCCGTGGGTAGAACGACGGCCGCTGAAGTGACGCGCGGACTCCCATCTGTCTCGCGCGTCGGTCTGCCAGCAATATCAACGGCGATGGTGATGCGATTCATCCGATGCGTTCAGTGAACAGCAAGACTCTTTCACGCAGCGCGCACCTCATCCAGCAACTCCGGATGCCGATCCAGCACCCTGAGCAGCTTCACCAGCGCCAGCGGTGGCTTGGTCTTTCCGTTCTCGTAGCGGGAGAACGCGTTGACACCACCACCGAAAATTTCGGCAGCTTCGCGCTGGTCCAATGCGAGCTTCTTGCGCACGTTGACGATGAAGGCCGGGTCCACGATGGCGGCATTCACCTGTTTGTTGAACTCCAGCATCGCCGTGCTCAGTCGTGCAGATTCGGCAGCATTGAGAACCACCTCGCCACAGGCGGGGCAGAAGTCACCCGAGACGGCGGGGATGGTGGTGCTCTCGCCCTTGTAGGTGTAGGGCATGTCGCGGGTGTCGTGCACCAGCTTCGCGGCACCGCAGTGAGGGCATTTCATGGTCAGAGCTCCTTGAATGACACGATGAGCACGTCGTCAACGACGGTGAGTTTCAGATAGATATCGCCCACCGGTGTTGACGGGCGGTACACGTCCTGCCAGATGCGGTGGTCAGCATGCGCGGTCATGCTTTTGTAGAAGTCCGTCGATGTCAGCGACATCACCACGGCCACGATGCCGTCGAAGTCCAACCCCAGCGCCGCACCACCGGCCAGCGCAGAGAACGTGGATCTCACATGACCTGATGCAACCAGCGTCTTGACCGTCTGCAACTTGCAGTGCGGCGTGCCTTTTTCCATGGCTGAACCCCCCTGACAGAAGATTAACCTTGTTGGTTTATTTTGGCAAGTAGGTTAGTGATGTTTGTTGCTTCTGAGTAGGAGCAATGGCCGCGTCAGGCCTTCAGCAGCGCCCCGGCGATCAGATCCCAGTGCTCGGCGCTCACCGGCGTGATCGACAAGCGGCTCCCCCGTTGCAGCAGCGTCATGTCGGCCAGTGCCGGCGTGGCGCGCAGTTCGGGCAAACCGAGCAGCCGCGTCTTGCGCAGTGCCTTCACATCGAGCAGCAGCCAGCGCGGTGCGTCTGGTTTGGACTTGGGGTCGAAATAGGGCGACTGCGGGTCGAACTGTGTGGGGTCGGGGCGGGTGGTGGACGCGACCTCGGCGATGCCGGCAATGCCGGGCTGCGGACAACTCGAGTGGTAGAACAGCACGCCGTCGCCGATGCGCATGCCATCGCGCATGAAGTTGCGCGCCTGGTAGTTGCGCACGCCCGTCCAGGCCACGGTGGCGCCGGGGGCTGCGAGGGCGTCGTCGATCGAGCACTCGTCGGGCTCGGATTTCATCAACCAGTAGCTGGCTGCAGGGGATGGGGTCATCGCGCTATTTTGCGACGATGACCCGCGGGCTGGGCAAGTCCCTTAGAACGCTTCCCAGTCGTCCGAAGCGCCCGCTTTCTCGGCCACCTTGGCTGCCGGCTGTGGTGCCGGTTTGGCCAGTGCAGGCTTCTTCGGGGCCACCGAGACCGACGCTGGCTTGGCGTTCGCAACCACTGACTTTTTCACCGGCGTGCTGCGCACAGCGGCGCTGCCGGGTTTGTGCAGATCGGTCGAGCGGATCTGCGCGATCGAGCTCTGCGACGTGCTGTGCGCGTCCACGCGGAACACGCGCACCACCTCGGCCAGGCGGTCGGCCTGGTCGTTCATGCTCGATGCGGCCGCCGCGCTCTCTTCCACCAGCGCGGCGTTCTGCTGGGTCAGCTGGTCCAGGTTGGCCACGGCCGCGTTGATCTGGTTCACGCCGTCGGCCTGTTCGCCCGAGGCGCTGGCGATCTCGCCGATCATGTCGCGCACGCGCACCACGTTCTCGACGATCTCGCCCATGGTCTTGCCGGCCTGGTTCACCAGCTCGGTGCCGGCGGTGACTTTGTCCACGCTGGTGCCGATGAGCACCTTGATCTCCTTGGCGGCCTGCGCGCTGCGCTGGGCCAGGTTGCGCACCTCGCCCGCCACCACCGCGAAGCCGCGGCCCTGTTCACCCGCGCGGGCCGCTTCCACGGCCGCATTGAGCGCGAGGATATTGGTCTGGAAGGCGATGCCGTCGATGACGCCGATGATGTCGTTGATCTTGCGCGAGGACTGGTTGATCTCTTCCATGGTGGTGATCACCTGGTGCACCACCTCGCCACCCTTTTGTGCGCTCTGGCCGGCCACATCGGCCAGCTGGTTGGCCACGCGCGCGGAGTCGGCCGACTGGCGGATCGCGCCCGACATCTGTTCCATACTGGCGGCGGTTTGCTGCAGGTTGGAGGCGGTCTGTTCGGTGCGGGCCGAGAGGTCGTTGTTGCCGGTGGCGATTTCCTTGGCGGCCACGGTGATGTTGTCGGTGCCGCGCTTCACATCGGCCACCACGTTGACGAGGCGGTCGCGCATCCCCAGCAGCGCGGCCGTCATGGCGCCAAACTCGTCCTTGCGGTCGTTGCGGATCTGCGCGGTGAGGTCACCGCCGGCGATCTGCTCGGCAAAACGCATGGCCTCGCGCAGCGGGTTGCGGATGTTGCGGATCAGGAAGAACGCGCCAGCCACGATGCCGGCGATCAGCGCGCCCACCTGCAGGGCCGCAATCACCAGGCTGTTGGAGCGCTGTTCGGTGAAGCCCGCCTGGGCTTCCTGCCGGATGTCGGCCTGCATGCGGGCAAAACCGCGCAAGGCGTCGAGGTAGGGCGGCACAGCCTGGTTGAAGCGGGTCGAGATTTCCTGCGCGGCTCCGGCGGCGTCACCGGCTTTCTTCATTTCGTTGGCCACAGCCAGCGAAGCCAGCACGCTCTTGCGCAGCTCGGCGATCTTGGCCATCTGTGCTTTTTCGGCTTCGTTCATGTCCATGGCCTGCAGCTGCTTTTGCAGCTCCGAGATGGAAGCCACGCCGGCGGGGATGAGGTCTTTGTACATCGCGGCGATGGCTGGGTCGGCGCTGGCGATGGAGGCCTGCACCCGCGTGACGTTGGTCTCGGTCAGGCCGGCCCATTCGGTGGCGATGGTCGTTTTGTGGGCGAGTGCGGAGAGCACCCGCTCGGATTCGGCGTTGAGCGATGCCGAGCGCGCGCCGGCGGTGGCCACCACGACAAACAGGGCCACGATGATGGCGATGACACCGACCCACAGGCGGGCGCCGACAGACAGGTTGCGCAAGAGATTCATGGTGACTCCAACGGACGAGTTGAGCCGCGCGCTGCCTTGTGGGCTGCGCGCGGCGGAAAGCGGGGCGGTTTACTGAACGGTCGGGGCGTGGGTGACCAGACCCATGTCGGCGCTGCCGATGAGGGCTTCGATGTCGGCCAGGATGAGCATGCGCTCGCCCACGCTGGCAATGCCGGTGATGAAACCAGCGTCCAGGGTGGTGCTGATCTGCGGCGCGGCCTTGATGTGGTCGTGGCTCAGGCGGATCACGTCGCTCACCGAATCGACCACCAGGCCCACCACGCGGTCGTGCACGCTGAGCACGATGACCACGGTCAGCGCGTTGTATTCGACCTTGGAGCAGCCCAGCTTGATGCGCATGTCCACGATGGGCACGATCACACCGCGCAGGTTGACCACGCCCTTGATGAACTCGGGCGCGTTGGCGATGCGCGTGGGCTCTTCATACGAGCGGATTTCCTGCACGCTCAGGATGTCGATGCCGTATTCCTCGGCGCCCAGGCGAAAACTCAGGAACTCACCCGCATGGGCCAGGGCCGGCGCTTTGCCGCGGGCGGCAGCGTTGGATGAATGGGCGGAGGAGGAGGGGGTGTTGAGGGCGTCCATGGGTCCGAGGATTGAGGGTTGATACGTGCGTATCGACACCTGAGCGGGGTACTTGAGCCGGCCTGGGCAGCCGGCGCCGCCGCTTCAACCCTGCGATTCGGCCTCGGGCCAGAGCTTGGGGAAATAAAAGCGCAGGGCATGCTGCGGCACACCCAGGCGCAAACGGCCATGGGGCGAGTCGGACTCCAGCAGACCGCGTTTCAAGAGTGCGCTCACCTGGGCGGTGGCCAAGCGGTCACCGAGGCCGAGCATGGCCTTGAAGTCGGCGCGGTCCAGTTCGCCCTGGGTGGCAAACAGGTAGTGCAGCGCGCGCAGTGCTTCGATGCGCACACCGTCTTTCACCACCTGTTCTTCAAAGTGCAGACAGGCGGCCATGCGCTCCTTCATGCCGTCGAGCGCGAGCACACCGGCCATGAAATCCACCTGGTCCTGGCACATCGAGAGCACATAGGCGATCCACTGCTCCAAGCCGCGCTCGGTGAGGTTGCCGCGCCCGTCCAGATCACCCGACCGGGGTTCGTCGGCCGCTGCGAGCAAGGTGTAGTAGCGGTCGTGGCTGCGCGCGAAGCCCCGCAGCGGCGACCACAGGCCGTTGGTGAGGCCCAGGTGGCCGAGCACCAGTTGGCTGTGCAGGCGGGCCACGCGGCCGTTGCCGTCGCGAAAGGGGTGAATCCACGCCAGCCGCTGGTGCGCCGCCGCCATGGCCACCACCTGCATCTCGCCACGGCGCACCTGCCCGTACACCTGGGACCAACGGGCCAGAAACGCGGGCAGGTGTTCGGCGGCGGGCGCGGCGTGGCGGCCCACGCTCACCTGTTGCTGGCGCAACTCGCCCGGCTGCAGCCACGCGGGTGCAGCGCCTGCGGGGAGGTCGGTGGCGGGAATGGCGAGGTCGGCTTGTGGCAACCGGGCAAACAGATCCTGGTGGATGTCGCACAGGGTTTGCGGTGACCACACGCGCGCGGCGTCCCACTGCGGTGACAGGGTTTCGATTTGTTGCTCGGTGTCCATGTGGGCCAGGGCGAGCCGCTGCCGGCGCGCCTTGTCGGCGTCTTTCGCGTAGTCGTTGCGCAGCGCCTGCTCAATCTCCAGAGGCAGCGTGTGCTGCCCTTCGATCTTGTTGGAGTAGTAGGAATTCATGGCCCGCAGCAGGCGGCGCAATCCGCCCAGGGCGCCGGGCTGGCACAGGCCCGAGAGCTGGTCGGCGCGGCGGATCAGGTCGTGCGCCTGCTCCAGGAGCGGGCCCAGGCGGTGCTCACCCGGCAGCAGGGGTTCCATCTGCGTTGGATGGTCGCACAGAGCGAATGGCTGCGACTTGTAAAGCATGGCCAACTATATGCTTTTAAAGGATAAATTTGAAGTTTTGCGAAAAGTTTTGCGACTTTGAATGCGGATCTTTGCAGGATCGCCGAACGCTTACTAAGATCCCACCATGCCCACCCAGAACCCCCCACGCGTTTTCATGCTCGGTGCCACCGGCACCATCGGCCAGGCCACCATGCGTGCCCTGGTGGCGCGGGGGCACGAGGTGGTGTGTTTTGTGCGGCCGCGCGCCGGCGTTGGCGGCAAGTTGCAGGTCGACGACATGGCCCGTTTGTTCCCAGGCGCGGTGGTGCGTGTGGGCGATGTGCAAGACCCCGTGTCGTTGGCGCGTGATGGTTTTCAAGGCGAGCGTTTTGACGCGCTGGTGTCGTGCCTGGCTTCGCGCACCGGTGTGCCCAGAGACGCCTGGGCCATCGACCACCAGGCGCATGTGCATGCGCTGGCTGCTGCGCGCCAGGCCGGTGTGTCGCAGGTGGTGCTGCTCTCCGCCATCTGCGTGCAGAAGCCCTTGCTGGCGTTTCAACAGGCCAAGCTGGCCTTCGAGCAGGTGCTGATCGGTTCGGGCCTGACGTATTCCATCGTGCGACCCACGGCGTTCTTCAAATCGCTGTCGGGGCAGATCGAGCGGGTGCGGCGGGGCAAGCCGTTCCTGGTGTTTGGCGATGGGCAATCCACGGCCTGCAAACCGATCAGCGACGGCGATCTGGGCGCCTTTCTGGCCGACTGCCTCACCGATGTCAGCCGGCACAACCGGGTGTTGCCCATCGGTGGGCCGGGTGAGGCCATCACGCCGCGCCAGCAGGGTGAGCACCTGTTTGCGCTGCTGGGCCAGCCACCCCGCTTCAAGAGCGTGCCCGTGGGTTTGCTCGACGCCATCATCGCGGTGCTGGGTGTGGCCGGGCGTGTGGTGCCGGCGCTGGCAGACAAGGCCGAGCTGGCGCGCATCGGCCGCTACTACGCCACCGAATCCATGCTGGTGCTCGACCCAGCTACCGGGCGGTACGACGCGGCGGCCACGCCGTCCACCGGCAGCCAGACGCTGTTCGACTTCTACGCCGACGTGGTGAGCGGTGCTGCTGCGCCCGAGAGGGGCGATCACGCGGTGTTCTGAGCGCCGCGTCGAGCACACAACGCAAAACCCCCGGGGCTGCCGCGCAGCACCGGGGGTTTTCAAATCGGGTCCGGGATCAGTTGGCTTTGATCGTGCCAGGACTCTGGCCCATGCCCACGGTCGTGCTGCGGCTGGTGTTCGGGGTCTGCATGCCGGTCATGGGGTAGTTGGTGGGGGACATCTCGCGGAAGGTAGCGCCGGTTTCGCCGTCGAAGATCATGGTGCCGTCGCGCTGTGCCTGCACCAGTTCAGCGCGCACTTGGTCACGGGTCTTGGGGGTCATGTCGGCAGCGAACACGGAACCGGCGGAGAGGGCGGTCAGGGCGAGGGCGATGACGGAGATGCGAACGTTTTTCATGGTGAATCCTTGGTGAGTCGGGTTGGTGCCAGAGAGCCTGGCGTTTCAAGCGGGACACACTGGATACGGGGCAAGTTCGCCATTGGATTCAACCTCGCCTCGAAAAGAACACTTTCTTACAGAGGGGAAACCCGCGGGCGCCGGTCGATCGACCCCGAGGCCTTCATGGCGACAGTGGCTGCACAGACCCTCGCCGACAATCCGCGCATGGCCCTTTCGATCAACTCCGACACCGTTCTCACACCGCCCGTGCCCTCAGCCACCGTGATCGTGGTGCGCGACGCACCCCAAGGGCTGGAGGTGCTGCTGGTGCGCCGGCACGGCAACTCGGCGGTGCTCGGCGGCGTGCACGTGTTTCCCGGCGGCAAGCTCGACGCCGCCGACCGCCAGGTGGACCCGGCTTCATTGGATCGCTCGCCACACGATTGCGCCTTGGGGCTGAACGAGCCCGGCCTGGACGCAGAAACCGCATTGGCCCTGCACGTGGCGGCCTTGCGCGAGACGTTTGAAGAATGTGGCCTGCTGCTGGGGCAGGTGCACCAGGCCGACCTGGCCCGGCGCGTGCGCGAGCTCACCGCCGCCGGCACCCCCTTTGCCGCTGCCCTGCAGCAACTCGGCTGCCCCGTGTCCACCGCCAGCGTGTTGCCGTGGTCGCGCTGGATCACACCGCGCGTGCCCTCGGTGACCAACAAGCGCTTCGACACGCGCTTTTTTGTGGCCGTCGCTCCGGCAGACCAGGCCGCCGAGCACTGCACCTTTGAAGCCACCGAAGCCGTGTGGATGGCGCCGCGTGTGGGTCTGGAGCGTTACTGGGCCGGTGAGATCGATCTGGCGCCACCGCAGATCATGAGCCTGTGCCAGCTCGTTGCGCTGCGCACCACCGCCGATGTGATGGCCGCCGCGCTGAGCCGCCCGCCGGCGCTGATCGAGCCCGAGCCGTTCGACCAAGACGGCACGCGCGTGATCTGTTACCCCGGCGACCCGGCCCACAGCGTGGCGAAGCGTGTCTGGCCCGGCCCCACGCGGCTGAGCTAC
>JBKBWW010000019.1:0-39860 GCA_046314475.1 Hydrogenophaga sp. | reverse complement strand
GTTCCACGAGCCTTGCGCGGTGTGCACGCCACCGGCCTCGGCCACCGGGCCTTTGAACACCCACTCGGGCAGCGGCGCGGTGCTCAGCGCCTTGCCGGCGGCTATGTCTTCCTGGACCATCTTCGCCACTTCCAGCCAGCCGGCTTCCTGCCAAAGTTCGAACGGGCCCTGCTTCATGCCGAAGCCCCAGCGCATGGCCTGGTCCACGTCGCGCGCGGTGTCGGCGATGGTCGCAAGGTGCACGGCGGCGTAGTGGAAGCTGTTGCGCAAAATCGCCCAGAGGAACTGGCCCTGCGGGCCCTCGGCGTTGCGCAGCAGTTTCAGGCGCTCGGCGGCCGGGCGTTTGAGCATCCGGCCGTAGACCTCGTCGGCCTTCTCGCCAGCGGGCACGTAGTCTTCGCTCTCCAGATCGAAACGCAGGATGTCGCGACCCACCTTCTTGAAGAAACCGGCCTTGGTCTTCTGGCCCAGGTTCTTGAGCTCCAGCAGCTTGGCCAGCACGGGCGGTGTGCCGAAGCTGCCATAGAACGGATCGGTCTCCAGGCTCAGGTTGTCCTGCAGTGTCTTGACCACGTGGGCCATGGTGTCCAGGCCCACCACATCGGCGGTGCGGAAGGTGCCACTGCTGGCGCGGCCCAGGCGCTTGCCGGTGAGGTCGTCGACCACGTCAAAACTCAGGCCGAAGTTCTCCACCTCTTTCATCGTGGCCAGCATGCCGGCGATGCCGATGCGGTTGGCGATGAAGTTGGGCGTGTCCTTGGCGCGCACGACACCCTTGCCCAGACTGCTGGTGACGAAGGTCTCCAGGTCGTTGAGGATCTGCGGTTCGGTCGTGGGCGTGGCGATCAGCTCCACCAGCGTCATGTAACGCGGCGGGTTGAAGAAGTGGATGCCGCAGAAGCGCGGCTTGATCGCTTCGGGCAGCACTTCGCTGAGCTTGGTGATCGACAGGCCCGAGGTGTTGGACGCGACGATGGCGTGCGGCGCGATGAAGGGCGCGATCTTGGTGTACAGGTCGAGCTTCCAGTCCATGCGCTCGGCGATGGCCTCGATGATCAGGTCGCAGTCTTTCAACTGCTCCATGTGCTCTTCGTAGTTGGCCTGGCCGATCAGGTCGGCATCGGACGCTACGCCCAGCGGCGAAGGCTTGAGCTTCTTGAGGTTCTCGATGGCGCGCGTGACGATGCCGTTCTTCGGACCTTCTTTGGCCGGGAGATCGAAGAGAACCACCGGTACCTTGACGTTGACCAGGTGCGCAGCGATCTGCGCACCCATCACGCCCGCGCCGAGCACGGCGACTTTCTTCACTTGAAATCGGTTCATTGGTTTTCCATGAATGGGGAAAGGCTCGCGGTCACTCGACGCGTAACCAGACCTGGGTTCGGTAGAACGGGCCGATGTAGCCGCGCATTTCCAGCTTCTTGCCGTCGTCGACGGGCTTCAGGCGCGTGCGGTAGACCTTGCCGTTATTCGGGTCGACGATGGTGCCGCCTTCGAACACGGTGGCGTCGCCGTCGCTGACCTTGAGTCCGCGCAGGATCGTCATGCCCAGCACAGGCTTGTCCTTGCGGTCGTCGGTGCACTTGTCGCACACCGCGTCCGGCTTGCTGTCGGGGTCGAGCAGCTTCTCGATGGTGCCGCTGTACACCCCGTTGGCTTCCTTGATGCGCACCAGCGACTTCTCTTTCTTCGAGTCGTCGTCGATGGTCTTCCACAAGCCCACGGGCGACATCTGCGCGAACGCGGACAGCGAAGCCAGCGACAGGGCGAGTGTGCCCAGAACGGTCTTGATCATGGCGGTCTCCGGATGGTTGTTGGAAAACCGAGGCTTATGCCAACGCCGCGTCCGTGTCCATCAGCACTTTTGAGCCAGAACGCGCGGTGCGCATCAGCGTCGCGGTTTCGGGGAAGAGCTTGGCAAAGTAGAAGCGTGCGGTCTGCAGCTTGGCCACGTAGAACGGGTCGGTGTTGCCAGCCGCGATCTCGCGCAGCGCCACCTGCGCCATGCGGGCCCAGAAGTAGCCGAACACCAGGTGGCCGGCCACGCGCAAATAGTCGACTGCGGCTGCGCCCACTTCGTCGGCGTTCTGCAGGCCCTTGAAACCGATCTCGGTGGTGAACTTGGTGATCTGCTCACCCAGCACAGCCAGCGGGTTGATGAACTCGGCCATCTTCTCGTTGACGCCCTCTTCCATCACCAATGCGCCCACCAGCTTGCCGAACTTCTTGAGCGTGGCGCCGTTGTTGCCCAGCACCTTGCGGCCCAGCAAGTCCAGGCTCTGGATCGTGTTGGTGCCTTCGTAGATCATGTTGATGCGGGCATCGCGCACGAACTGCTCCATGCCCCATTCCTTGATGTAGCCGTGGCCACCAAACACCTGCTGGCACTGCGTCGCCGCGTTGTAGCCGTTGTCGGTCAGGAAGGCCTTGGTGATGGGCGTGAGCAGCGAGAGCATGTCGTCGCTGTCCTTGCGCACCTTCTCGTCGGGGTGGTTGTGCACCTTCTCCAGCAGCACCGAGCAGAAGATGGCCAGCGCGCGGCCGCCTTCGGCGTAGGCCTTGGCGGTCAGCAGCATGCGGCGCACGTCGGGGTGCACGATGATCGGGTCGGCCGGTTTGTCCTTGGCCTTGGGACCGGTCAGGCTGCGCATCTGGATGCGGTCTTTCGCATAGGCCAGTGCGTTCTGGTAAGCCACTTCGGTCAGGCCCAGCGACTGGTTGCCCACGCCCAGGCGCGCGGCGTTCATCATCACGAACATGCCCTGCATGCCCTTGTTGGGCTGGCCGACCATGGTGCCGATGGCGCCGTCGATCACGATCTGCGCCGTGGCGTTGCCGTGGATGCCCATCTTGTGTTCCAGGCCGCCGCAGTAGATGCCGTTGCGCTCGCCCAGCGAGCCGTCCTTGTTCACGTTGAACTTGGGCACGATGAACAGGCTCACGCCCTTGATGCCGGGAGGCGCGTCGGGCAGGCGGGCCAGCACCAGGTGGATGATGTTCTCGGCCATGTCGTGTTCACCGGCGCTGATGAAAATCTTGTTGCCGGTGAGCTTGTAGGTGCCGTCGGCCTGAGGCTCGGCCTTGGTGCGCATGAGGCCCAGGTCGGTGCCGCAATGCGGCTCGGTCAGGCACATGGTGCCGGTCCATTCGCCACTGGTCATCTTGTGCAGGTAGGTCGCCTTCTGCTCGTCGGTGCCGAAGGTGTGCAGCGAGGCGTAGGCGCCGTGCGTGAGGCCGGGGTACATGGTCCATGCCTGGTTGGCCGAGTTCATCATTTCGTACATGCACTGGTTCACCACCAGCGGCAAGCCCTGACCGCCGAACGCGGGGTCGCACGAGAGCGCCGCCCAGCCGCCGTCCACATACGTCTTGTAGGCTTCCTTGAAGCCCTTGGGCGTGGTGACTTCGTGCGTTTTCTGGTCGAGCTTGCAACCCTCGGTGTCGCCGCTGATGTTCAGCGGAAAGATCACCTGGGAGGCGAACTTGCCGCCCTCTTCGAGGACCGCGTTGATGGTGTCGGCGTCGATGTCGGCGTGGGCCGGAATGGGCTTGAGGTCGTCGGTGACCTTGAGCACTTCGTGCATCACAAACTGCATGTCTCGCAGGGGTGGGTTGTAAACGGGCATGGGGAAACTCCTGTGCTGGGTTTGCGAAAAAACGAAAGGGAAATCAGCCCTGCGTGCGGGCAGCGGCTGGGGATTTGGTGGCTGTCTTGCGGGACGCGGGCGCCTGCGTGTTGCCGAAGCGGGTGACGATGTTCTCGAACGCACGCACGGCGCGGCTGGCCGAGTCGGGGCTGCGCAGGAAACGAGCCTCATAGTGCAGCGCGAGAATCAGCGCGTGAATCTCGAACGCCATCTGCGCGGCGTCGGTACCGGGCGCGAGATGGCCCTCTTCAATGGCGATTTCCACCGCGCGGCGCATGGCGCTGAGCCAGGTGTTGACCGAGCTCGCGAGCGCATCGCGCACCGGACCGGGCCGGTCGTCGAACTCGACCGCGCCGCTGATGTAGATGCAGCCCGAATCGATCTCGACCGAGGTGCGCTTCATCCAGTTGTCGAACAGCATGCGCAGTCGCGGCAGGCCACGAGGCGCGTTGATGGCGGGGTAGAACACTTCTTCTTCAAAGCGCGTGTGGTACTCACGCACCACCGAGATCTGCAACTCTTCGCGCGAGCCGAAGTGGGCAAACACGCCCGACTTGCTCATCTGCATCACCTCGGCCAGCGCCCCGATCGACAGACCTTCCAGGCCGATCTGCGTGGCCAGACCGAGTGCGGCATCGACGATGGCGGCTTTGGTCTGCTGGCCTTTTTGCAGCGGCTTGTGGGCCGAGGTATCGGCGCGGGGACGGCGGGCGGTGGGGGTGGTGCTCATGCGTGGTGGGTGGGGTTTTCCGAATAATCGAACGGTCGTTCTATTTTTACCGCAAAACCTGGCCCGTGCGCACAACCGGCGCATTTTTGTGGGGACTTTGTTTAGGCCTGAGGCTCTAGAACCTGGCCATACCCCCCACCTGTAGGCGACTTCCAGCGGGTCTATCGTCGCGCGATTGACGCTTCCAGCAGAGAAGCGACCGATCAACACGACGAGGGAGGACGGCGTTGACACGACCCGAGAAGGACGAACACAAACTTGCTGAGCCCAGCGCTGGCGAAAGGCATGACGGCGCTGACAAGCGCCGGCGCCGCAAGGGCCGCTGGCTGCTGTCGCTCATGGTGCTGGTGTTTCTGACCCTCGCCGCATTCACCGTGCGGTGGGGGCAGTTCGGCCATCGCAGCAACGCGCTGTCAGCCGCCTACAAAGCGTCTCAGCCCTACCCGGGCTTCGCCATTGGCGATCTGGGCGGCATGCCGGTGAGGGTGCCGCGCCACCTGGCCGAACTGCTGGAGTACGACGGCGACCCGGGCTGGGCGCCCGCGCCCGACTGGCTCCCGCCCGTGCGCACCTTCGATTCCAAGATCAACAGCTTCGGCTTCTATGTGCGCTTCCCGGATGGCGCCACGCTGGATTCGCGTGAGCGGCGGGAGGAAAAGCGGTTGACGCCGCCTTGGGAAGACCGGTGGATCAGTGCTGGCGTGGCCAGCAGCAAGCACTACCCCGGAGATGGTTTTTTGCAGCGCCGTGAGCAAGCACTCCACAAGGATCAGACGCACAAGTCAGCGCTCTTTCGCTATCACCTGCAGCCCTGGAAGGAGCATGAGCTCGAGGTCTACAGGCTGGCGCCTCCGCCCGAAGGACCAGATCCGATGAATTCAATAGCGGACGACAAGTATTTCGGTCGTGACGCGAGAGGACAGGTAGTCACATCGATTCGATGTACAGCAGTGCGAGTAGATATCAATCGATCCACCTGCATTCAGCAGTGGTCGATGGAGCAGGAAGGCCTTCATGTGCGATTGACTGCCCAGTATCGCCGTCCGCTGCTCCAGCACTGGCAACAGATTCAACCCATGGTCACGCAGATCGTGCTCGGTTTCCGCCACGTGCCTGGTCAGGCTGGTCCCGGTCCTCCTGTCCCGGTGCGCTGATCTTCTTTTTCCACCTCATCACCGCAATCGCAAATCAAACCCAAGAGGAAACATATGCCCCAAACTCAAACCCTGACCACGGCACAACTTCAAGCATACGCAGACAGTCTCCAGCACGGAACCTTGACCGACGTGCAACAGGTCTACGCCGATCTTTACAACAAGGGCTATGACTACGCCGGTTGGGCGGGTGGTGTTGCCACCGAGAGCACTATTTCAGGTGTTTCGGCAGTGAACTTCCTGACCGGTACCGTCATGATGGGCTGGGGCGGACCGCAATGTCGAAACCTGTCTGAAGTATCCCTCGACAGCATTCGTATGGAAATGGCTCAACGCTATATCGAAACTCTGCTGAATCGCAGCACCGACCAAGGAGGTCAGATTTCAGCGGACGTCACATACGACGAGACGCGTCGGTTCCACCAAGAAGTCTTCACCAACCACAACCTCTCCCTCGACAACTGGACCCTGAACACACCGATGGAACTGGTTCGCCAGACGCAAGGCGATCGCGCCGTCGAAGACCTTTGGCGCGAGATTCGTGAAACCGGTGGTGATGGGCTCGACGGGACATTGGCCAGCGTCAAGCTTTACACCATCGTCTGGCGCCTGACGTTCTCTGCCGACACCCATGTTCGAGATCAAGCGTTGAACTGGATTGAACAGGTGCCAGGGTTCGTGAACTGGGAAGCGATCGGGCGCAGCGTCGACACGCTGCTGGAATGGTTGAAGCGGGACGGCTGCTCGCAGGCATCCACGGACTCCAGGAAGCGGCTCCGCAAGCCATCTCCTCCACCGTCAACACCCAATACAAATCCTCGCGTCTCAACTCATCCCCGCTCATCTTGGACCTCGACGGTGACGGCATCGAGATCACGCCCCTCTCCGGCGCCATCACCTTCGACCACGACGCCGACGGCGTGCGCACCGGCACCGCCTGGGCTGCCTCCGACGATGGCCTGCTGGTGCTCGACCTCGATGGCAACGGCCTCATCGATTCCGGACGCGAACTCTTCGGCAACAACACCTTGCTGGCCAACGGCCAGAAAGCAGCCGATGGCTTCGCCGCCCTGCGTGCTCTGGATGCGAATGCCGATGGCCTGATCGACGCCGTTGATGCCCCGTTCGCCAGTCTGCGCGTGTGGCGCGATCTGGACCAGGACGGCGTGAGCGATGCGGGCGAGCTGCAGTCGCTGGAAGCAGCCGGTATCACCCAGCTCAACCTCGCCAAGACAACCTTCACTCAGACCCTGGCCGATGGCACCCGCCTGGACGGCCAGGCCAGCTTCACCCTGAACGGCCAGACGCAGAGTTACACCGACGCCTGGTTCGCCGAGAACCCGTTCTACCGCGCGTTCGCCACGTCCATCGAGTCTTCTTCATCGGCAGCCGTCCTGCCCGACATGCAGGGCTCGGGCGCCGTGCGCGACCTGCGCGAAGCGGCCACGCTGTCCCCGGCGCTGAACGACCTGTTGACCCAGTTCGCCGCAGCCAGCACCCGCGATGCCCAGCGCGCCTTGCTCGACCCCATCCTCCAGGCCTGGGCCGAGACGAGCGACTTCGTGACCTTGAGCGACTGGGCTGCTGCCGGCCATGTGGTCACCTTCGACCTGTACCAGCTGGATGCAGAGCACGCCGCCGTCTGGAGCGAGCGCATCGCCGTGCTTGAAGCCTTCAACGGGCAGAACTACGCCACGTTGAGAGCCACCGAGACCACCACCGTGTGGACCGGCTCCACCCGCCAACGTTTGTTGAACGAGAGTTGGACTGCCTTGGAAGACAGCGTCTATGGCGCCCTGGCCCTGCAGACCCGTCTCAAGCCGTATCTGGACCGCATCGATCTGGTGATCGACGAGACAGGCATGCGCTGGGATGGCTCGGGTCTGCAGGCGCTGCTGACCGAGCGGCACGGCACTGACGCGCGCCAGGCGCTGCTGGACCTGGCCGATCTGTCCTTGCACGCCGAAGCACCGCTCACGGCTGCGGGTGTGGACGCGCAGGGGCTGCTGCGCACCTGGATGGCCGAGTTGCCCGCAGGCTCTGCGATCCCGGCCGAGCTGCGTTCGATGGGTGTGGGTCTGGGTTTCGGCACGGCGGCCATCGACCTGTTCAATGGAACCAGCAACGCAGACAGATTTCATGGCGCGGGTGGTGACGATGAACTGCTGGGCAACGGCGGTGACGATGCCTTGTTCGGCGAAGACGGAAACGACTTGCTGCGCGGCGCTGCCGGGCACGACGCGCTGATGGGTGACGCGGGCAACGACCAGCTGTACGGTGGCAACGACCAAGACCAGTTGCTGGGTGGGCTGGGCGATGACCGGCTCTACGGCGAAGCGGGCAACGACGTGTTGCAAGGCGGTGCCGGCAACGATTACTTGAACGGGGGCGCTGGCTCCGACACCTACCTGTTCGGGCGGGGCGACGGGCGCGACGAGATCCACAACCCCGACTACACCGCCGATGCGGGCCTGACCACGCAGGACACGCTGCGTTTCCTCGAAGGCATCGATGCCGACCAACTGTGGTTCCGCCGCGTGAACACCAACCTGGAGGTGAGCATCATCGGCACCGACGACACGGTGCGCCTCAACAGCTGGTACGGCAGCACGCCCCTGCGCATCGACGCGTTCGAGACCAGCAGCGGGCAAACGCTTCTCTCCAACCAGGTGAATCTGTTGGTGCAAGCGATGGCCGCTTTCAATCCACCAGCGCCGGGGCAGATCACGCTGTCGCACAACCAGAGCGCAGCGCTCATGCCGGTGTTGGCGGCGAGCTGGGTCTAAGCCGCCTTCAGCGCCGCGGTGCGCTCACCTCGCGCACCGCCTCGTCCGCCACCGCCCACACCCGGTCACCCGGGCGCTGCTGGATCGGGTGCATGCCGGTGAAGTCGCCGAAGGCGGGCAGCACGCCGACCGCGTACTGTGCCGAGTCGCCGAACCAGAAGCACGGCAGGCGCAGGCGCTCGCGGGCGGCGCCTCGCAAACCGATGCAGGGATGCCAGTGGCCGGCCAGGGTGTAGGCGCCTGCCACGGGCTGGGGTTCGTGGCACAGGGCCCATGGCCCCATGCGCCACGGCTCGGTTTGCAGCTCGATGTCCCATTCGGGCGGCGGGTCGCCCGCAGCGCGGTCGTGGTTGCCGCGCACGAGGTGCACGCGCAGACCGGGAAGGCGGGTGCGCCATGCGGTCAGCGACTGCTCGACCACGGCACTCAACGCCGGGCTGCGCCCACGCGCGGCGTGCAGCAGATCGCCCAGAAACACCAAGTGTTTCACCGGGGTGTCGGCCAATGAAGCAAGTGCATCGCCCAAAGCGTCGAGCGTGGTGGCGGTGGAACCAGCCGGAACCGGCACACCGAGACGGCGAAAGCTCGCGGCCTTGCCGAGGTGCACGTCGGCCACCAGCACGGCGGCGTGATCGGGGAGGAAGGCTGCGCCTGAAGGGTGCAAGCCGATCGACAGGCTCTGTGCCAGGTGCGCCGGCACCCAGGGCCCGGGGAACGGCTTGCGTTCGGTCAGAGCCGCGCCACCGGCAGCAGCAGCGCCAGGCTGTGTTCGAGGTTTTCGCTGGGCAGGCGCTTGAAACCGCTGCGCGCGAAGCGCTGCAACCGGCCCACGCAGAAGGCGGTGACCACCGATGCATCGGCCTGCGCGTCCACCGTGGGGGTGGCCACGCCGGCGACCACGGCCGCTTCACGCAGGTTCTGCTTCAGCACCGATTCGATCTTGTCGAAGAACAAGTTCATGCGTTGTTGCAGGCGTTCGTTTTCGAACACCAGCGCATCGCCCACCATCACCCGCGTCATACCGGGATTTTTTTCACCGAACTGCAGCAGCAGCGTGACGAGCTTGCGGCTGCGCGCGTTGGCATCCGCTTCACGCTCGCCCAATTGATTGACAAGGCCGAACACCGATTGTTCGATGAATTCGATCAGGCCTTCGAACATCTGCGCCTTGCTGGCGAAGTGGCGGTAGAGCGCGGCCTCGCTCACATCCAGCCGCGCGGCGAGACCAGCGGTGGTGATGCGCTCGGCACCGGGCTGCTCCAGCATGGTGGCCAGCGCCTCCAGGATCTGCACCCGGCGCTCGCCCGGCTTGGGCCGTTTGCGCGTGCCGTTGTCGGCGTGGGCCGCGGCTTCGATCACGCTGGCGGCCTCAAGAGCGGCGGCGTCTTCCGGCGACGGGGACTCGGGAACATTGGTGGTCATGGGCAGGCGGTCCGATCGGTGTGAGCTGACGGGTGCTGGTGGCCGCGGTGCCGGCCCGAGAGGTGGTTCTGTTACGAATTTTCGCACACCGACGCTGTGGCACACACCCAACGGGGGCGGGGTACCCGGTGTCAGTGGGTGATCGCATCCAGCACCACGCGAATACGCAGGCCACGCCCCTCGGCGCCGTTGTCCAGGTGCAGGTGGGTACCGTGCACGCGAGCGATCTCATCGGCGATCGCCAGGCCCAGCCCGTTGCCTTCGCCAGCGGTGCCGGGCACGCGGTAGAAACGCTGCAGCACGCGCAGGCGCTCGCTGGCCGGAATGCCCGGCCCATCGTCTTCCACCTCGATCCAGACCCGCAGACCTTGCGGCGTTGGACCACTGCCGCAGCGCAGGGTGATGCGCCCGCCCGCCGGGGTGTACTTCACCGCGTTGTCCACCAGGTTGATCAGCAGTTCGCGCAGCAGCCAGGCGTGGCCGAGCGTCTGGGCGGGCTCGGTCTCCAGCCCCAGGTCCATCTGCTTGCTGCTGGCGGCATCCAGGTAGAGCGCCAGGATGTTCTCGCACAGCTCGGCCAGATCCACCTGCTGCAAGGCGAGGGTGTCGCCGCCCATGGCATCGACCCGCGAGAGCGCCAGCAACTGGTTGGCCAACTGCGAGGTGCGGCGCGTGGCGTCGCGCAGCCGCAGCACCTGGTCGGCGCGCAGGCTGAGCATGTCGCCGCCACCCAGGCTGCGCGCGGCCTGGGCCCAGGCCTCCACCTGCGATTGCAGACCGGCCAACGGCGTGCGCAACTGGTGCGCGGCGTCGGCCACGAACCGCCGCTGCGCTTCGGTCTGGGCATTGACCAGACCGAACAGGCGGTTGAGCGAGTCCACCAGCGGTTGCACCTCCACGGGCGCCGTCTCGGCGCTGATGGGACTGAGGTCGCGCGGTGATCGGCGCTCCACCGCCTGCTTGAGATCGATCAGCGGCCGCAGCGCACGCGCCACGCCCCAGGTGACCACACCGGCGGCCACCAGAAAGAGCACCAGGTTGGGCAACATCACCCGCATGAGCACCGAGCTGGCCCAGTGCTGCTGCGCATCGGACCCGTCCGCCAGCAACACGATGAGGTCACCCGCTGACGAGCGCGTGCGTTGCGCCACCACACGGTAGGTGACGCCGCTTTCCACGACGCTCAGGAATTCGGCGCCGTCGGTGGCGGGCAGCACGGTGGGCAGCCAGCGCTCGCCCAGCAGCTGGATGCCTTGCGCATCAAACACGCCAAAGGCCGCGAAGCCTTTGCGCTCTTGCAGAAACTCTTCGACCGGTGGCGCCAGCAGCAGGGCGAGTGCGGGGGCTTCCAGCACATCGCTGGCACTGAGCAGCGGTTCATCGATCGAGGCCGGGCCGCGCGCGGCGATGTCCATCACCACCACCGAGTCGGCCAGCAGAGGCACCAGCCGCAGCAGGCGCTGGTCTTGTTGCAAGGCCGCCGTGCCGGCGCTCTGGAAATGGAACACCACACTGACGGCGCCGATGAGCGCGATGGTGATGAGCAGCAGCACCAGCAGGCGCCGCTGCAGCCCCCAGATCATGCCGGGGGCGGTGGTGCCTTCAGGTCGGGGCCACATCGCCGGTGGCCACGGTCATCTCCAGCCGGTAGCCGAAACCCCGGATGGAGCGCAGGCACACACCCGCCGGCTCCAGGCGGGCGCGCAGGCGAGAGATGTAGACCTCGATGGTGTTGGGCGTGATCTCTTTGTCCCACCCAGTGAGCGCCTGCAGCAGCTTGTCTTTGGCGGCGGGTTTGGGGGCCTGCAGCAGCAAGTATTCGAGCACGGTCCATTCGCGCGGGCCCAGCTCCAGCGACTCGCCCGCGAGCGTGATGCGCCGCAGTGCCGTGTCCATCTCCAGCGGGCCGAAGCCCAGCACAGCCGAGGTGGCGGCCTGCGAGCGTCGCAGCAAGGCGCGCAGACGCGCCAGTAACTCGGGCAGCTCGAAGGGTTTGACCATGTAGTCGTCGGCCCCGAGGTCCAGACCCTGCACACGGTCGTGCAGCGCGTCGCGTGCGGTGAGGATGAGCACCGGCATCTTCAGCCCCGAGGTGCGCAGACGGCGCGTGAGCTCCAGTCCGTCGATGCCCGGCAGGCCGATGTCGACGATGGCGAGATCGAAGCTGTCGCTCTGCAAAGCGCGCTCTGCGCGCTCGGCACTGGGCACCCAGTCCACCGTGTAGCCCGCGTTGCACAAGCCCAGCTTGACGCCGCTGGCCACCATCACGTCGTCCTCGACGAGCAAGAGGCGCATGAATCAGTGCGACTTGATCATCGTGCCGAAGGGCTCGTTGCCCAGCACTTCGAGCAACAGCGCATGCGGCACACGACCATCGATGATGTGCACCGCGTTCACGCCGCTCTTGGCCGCGTCCAGCGCACCGGCGATCTTGGGGATCATGCCGCCGGAGATGGTGCCGTCTTCCACCAGTTCGTCGATCTGCCGGGGCGTGAGTTCGGTGAGCAACTGGCCGTCTTTGTCGAGCACACCGCGGATGTTGGTGAGCATGAGCAGCTTCTCGGCCTGCAACACGGTGGCAAGCTTGGCGGCCACCACGTCGGCGTTGATGTTGTAGCTCTCGTTGTGCTCACCAAAGCCGATCGGGCTGACCACGGGGATGAACTGGTCGTCCTGCAGGGCTTTCACCACGCTGGGGTCGATGCTCACGATGTCGCCGACCTGACCCACATCGTGTTCGAGGCTCGGGTCCTTCGGGTCGGCCAGGCGCAGCTTCTGCGCGCGGATCATGGCGCCATCGCGCCCGGTGAGACCCACGGCCTTGCCACCGGCCTGGTTGATCAGGCCCACGATGTCCTGCTGCACCTCACCGCCCAGCACCCACTCCACCACCTCCATGGTTTCCGCATCGGTCACGCGCATGCCCTGTATGAACTGCCCCTGCTTGCCCAGCCGCTTGAGCAGCGTCTCGATCTGCGGCCCACCCCCGTGCACCACCACCGGGTTGATGCCGACCAGCTTGAGCAGCACCACGTCTTCCGCAAAGTCCTGCTGCAGCGCCGGGTCGGTCATGGCGTTGCCACCGTACTTGATGACCATGGTTTTGCCGTGGTACTTGCGGATGTAAGGCAGCGCCTGGGCGAGGATTTCGGCTTTGTCGCGGGGGGGGATGGTGGTGAGGTCGGGGGGGGTGGTCATGGGTCTTCTGCTTTGTTGGGTCTCGAAATTGTAGGCCTCGGTTGTTGTGCTTTTTCTTTCGTGGCTAGCCGGGTCTCGGCCCGGCGACCGAGGGAGTTGTCGCCAAGTGGCTTGGTTGGTCGGGGAGCCCTCACCCCAACCCTCTCCCAGAGGGAGAGGGAGCAAGGCACGCGCGCCGGAGAGGGGGAGTCAGATCCCGTCTGTTGCCGTCAGGCCGGGCTGAGCAGCGCAAGAAAGCCCGCAGGGCCCCGGTCTTCGGCTCGCCTTTTCTTTGCTTACTTTCTTTTGGGCGTTGCAAAAGAAAGTGAGTCGGCCGCCGGGCCGAGACCCGGCAAGCAACCGGAGCAAACCCATCACGAAGAAGAAGAAAGCCCAGCCACAGCCTGAAACAAAGCCTGCCGCGCCTGCACAACCACCCGCGCCTTCCACTCATCCGAATCCACATAAAACGCCGCCAGCAACCGCGCCTTGATCGCGGCACGCAAAGCCTCGGGCGCGTCCGGATGCTGCTGCAGCCATTGGTCCCCGCGCAGCGCGTCGATCACCTCTTCGATCGGCACCGTGCCGTACTCCATGGCAATGCCGGTGTACTGCGCCTGCGGGCATTCCTCGTACACGGCGTTCCACATCAGGCCGGTCAAGAGGGCCGAGGTGGACGAGCCGTCGTAGATGGAGGTCACCGGGGTCTGGCCACCGCCGCCCCACCAGGCGCGGGCGCGGTCGAGTGCCACCGCCTCGTCACGGCAAGCGCAGATGCGCTCGCCCAGCCCGCATTCACCCAGGCCGGTGTGCAGGTCGATCCACGCCAGGTGGCGGGCCTGCTGGCCGTGGCGGCGCAGCACCTGACGCAGCGTGTGGTTGCTCCAGGTCGCTTCAACGCCGCCGTAAAACAGGCCGTCGGCAAACGCGTGCTGGCCTTGCGACACTGCGGCCTGGAAGCGGGTCAATCCGTGGGCCTGGATGTAGGCGCCGATGGCCGCGGCGTTCTCAGGCCCGGGGGGCCATGACTCGGGCACCAGCAACGCGTGCAACTCGCCATAGGCCTCGTTGGTGGGCAGCGGCTGGCTGAAGTCCTGGAAGTTGCGGTTGAGGTCGACGTTTTCATGGGTCACCCGGCGCATCCACGAAAACCCGTGCGGATTGAGCGCGTGGATGTGGAGCACGGCCACGCCGGCCGCGCGTGCGTGCTCGCGCCACTCCGCGTCCTGCGCGGCGAACACCTGCACGCCAGAACCGCAGTAGCCCTCCACGCCGTGGCAGGCGCTGCTGACGATGAGCAGGCGCTCAGCCGCCGGATCGCCATCGAGCGCCACGTCCATGGCGAGCACCTCGCCGTCGCGGCCGGGCAAAGGATGGTTGTGGCTGCTGATCGCCATGCCGGCGGTCGCGGCCGCCTCCAGAAACTGCACCCGGGCACGGGCGTACGAGGGGGAAAACGCGTCGGCTGGCGCGATCAAGCGGCCGCCCCCGGACGCGGGCGGCTCAGCCATTTTTCAGCCAGCTGCACCCAGTAGGTGGCGCCCAGAGGGATCAGGTCGTCGTTGAAGTCGTAGCTGGGGTTGTGCAGCATGCAGGGGCCACCACCGTGGCCCATTTCGCGGTGCGCGCCGTCACCGTTGGCGATGAAGGCGTAGCAGCCCGGGCGGGCCTGCAGCATGTAGGCGAAGTCCTCAGCCCCCATGGTGGGCTCCTGCTCCACCACACGGTCTGCGCCCACGATGTCGGCCATGACTTCGCGTGCAAACGCGGTCTCGGCGGCGTGGTTGATGGTGGGCGGGTAGTTGCGCTTGAACTTGAACTCCACCGTGGCACCGAACGCGGCAGCGGTGTGCTCGGCCACCTCCTGCATGCGGCGCTCGATCATGTCGAGCACCTCGTAGGTGAAGGTGCGCACCGTGCCCTGGATCTCGCAGCTGTCGGGCACCACGTTGGTGGCCTCGCCGGTGTGGATCATGGTGACCGAAATGACGCCCGCGTCCACCGGCTTCTTGTTGCGCGAGATGATGGTCTGGAAGGCCATCACCATCTGGCAAGCCACCGGCACCGGGTCGATGCCGTTGTGGGGCAAGGCGGCGTGCGAACCCTTGCCGCGGATGACGATGTGGAACTCGTTGCTCGATGCCATGACCGGGCCGGCACTGGCGGCAAACGTGCCCACCGCCATGCCGGGCCAGTTGTGCATGCCGAACACCGACTCCACCGGGAACTGCTCAAACAGGCCGTCCTTGATCATCTCGCGCGCACCACCGCCGCCCTCTTCGGCCGGCTGGAAGATCAGATAGACCGTGCCGTCAAAGTTGCGGTGCTTGGCAAAGTGCTGGGCTGCGGCGAGCAGCATGGCGGTGTGCCCGTCATGGCCACAGGCGTGCATCTTGCCGGCGTGCTGGCTGGCGTGGGCAAAGGTGTTGTGCTCCTGCATGGGCAGGGCGTCGATGTCGGCGCGCAGGCCGATGGCGCGACCGCAGGCACCGCCGTCGCGTCCGTGCACGATGCCCACCACACCGGTGGTGCCCATGCCGCGGTGCACCGGAATGCCCCACTCGGTGAGTTTGGCCGCCACCACGTCGGCGGTGCGCACTTCCTGAAAACACAGCTCGGGGTGGGCGTGGATGTCGCGGCGCACGGCGGCGATGCTCGCGGCCTGCGTGAGGATGGAGTCAATGAGTTTCATGGGGGTCTTTGTGTGCCGTGGCAACGGCGGAAACAACAAAGGTCCATGGTAGCCACGATCCGCGCGGCAGCGGGGCCACGCACGCGACAGCCCCAGGGTCCAATGGGTCGATCGCGGGCGTGAGGCCGCTCACTCCTTGCGTCGAATCACGCTGGCGCGGGCCGCGTCGTCCTTGTAGACATAAGCCCGCTCGCCACCCTGCCAGGTGCCCAGCCACAGCATGTTGGCCGAAATGGCGTCGTGGTCGGTGTTGCTGAACGGGCGGTCGTAGGTCGTGACCACGCCGCGGTAGGGCTGCTGCAAATTCTCCAGCGACTGCTTCAAGCCCTTGCCGGTGATGTTGCCCTTGGTGAGGAACATGGCGCGCAGCAGCAGGTGCACCGAGTCGTAGGTCTGTGCGGCCGACATCATGGAGCCGATGGGGCGCTCCTTGGAAATCTTGGCGTAGCCGCGCAGGAAGGTGCTGTTGCGCTCCATGAAGGTGTTGGGCAGCACGGTCTGCACTACAAACGAGCCCTCGACCGCGCCCTTGGACGCTTCAAAGGCCGACGCGTGCGACAGGCCCCACGGGCCGTACTGCGGCACGTTCCAGCCCGCCGCGGCGCGGCTGGCCGAGATCACGCCCTGCTCGGGACCCACGGTCCAGCCGATCAACGCATCGGCACCGGAGTCCTTGAGCTGCTTCATCTCGTCCGCCAAGGTTTTCACACCCACCTTGAAACGCACGACGATGTGGGGCTTGAGGCCCACGGCCTGCAACGCCGCTTCCAGGTCTTTCAGACCGCCGTCGCCATAGCCGGTGGTGTCCACCAGCAGGGCGACCTTCTTCAGGTTGCGCTTGACGATGTCGGCCACGAGAAACTGCGACTGCAGCTGGTCGCGTGCCGAAGTGCGGAAGATGTAGCTCTCGGCCGCCGGGTACTTGGCGGTGATGGCGGTGCCGGTGGCACACGGCACGATCAGAATGTGCTGGTTGGCCTGGAACACATCGAGCGCTTTCATCGCCACGCCGGAGTTGCAGAAGCCCACGGTGGCGGTCACCTTCTCGGTGAGCACCAGTTCTTCTGCGTGTTTGAGACCCGCATCGGGATTGGCCTGGTCGTCGCGGATCACCAACTCCAGCTTGCGCCCGAGGTAACCGCCCACGGCGTTGATCTCGTCCACCGCCACCTGAGCGCCCACGCGTGCGCTGTTGCCCATGTCGGACGATCCGCCCGTGAGCGGCAGGATCAGACCCAGGCGGATGAGTTTGGGGTCGGGCGCGGCCGGTGCGGCGGCGGCGGCGGCGGCGGCGGGAGCCTGGGCCCAAGCGGGCACCAAGGCAAGCGACAAGAAAAGCGCCACCACGGGGCGAACGGACAACTGCATGAAAAGCCTCCTGAGCGGATGAAATGTTCATCGACCAACTCAAACAGGCTACAGCGCAACACTTTGGGAAGGCAATCGGGCGAAACGCGCTGTGGGGAATGGACACAGGTCACGCAGGCGCAGGGCCGCCTGCGCCGAAATTACATCGATACGAACCATTTCATCCGCTCGAACAATCAAAAAACAAGCACCAAAGCATGCATTTCGGCCAATGCCTTGAGAGCGACACACCACCGCATCGGTCGCCACCCGGGTGTCACGCAGCCGGCCCGCACACCGAACAAGTGACGCAAGCGTGCAACGCGTCCTTCGAGGCAACGGCTACCGGCGGATGCGCCCGTCTTCGGTGAGCAGCGTGAGCTCCACAAACTTCGAGCCGGTGTGTTTGTTGGCGCTGAAGTCCACCGGGAAGCCACCGAAGTTGACGTTCTGCATGCCCTGCACGGCGTTGATGAAACCCTCGCGCGTGAGCGCACGCCCCGCGCGGCGCACGCCTTCCGTGAACACCTTGGCCGCCACGAAGCCTTCCATGCCCGAGTAGTTGGGCTCCACACCGCGCTTGTCCTTGATGGCGGCCAGGTACTCGCCCGACAGCGGCGTGGCCGGCGTGTACGGAAACGGCATCACCTGGCTCACCGAAACGCCCCGCGCCTCGGCACCGAGTTCGTCCATGAGCGCTTGCGTGCCCACAAACGACACGTTGTAGAAGTTGCCGTTGAAGCCGGCCCGGCGCGCCTGGCGCACAAACGTGGCCACCGACTTGTAGGCGCCGATCTGCACGATGGCCTCGGGCTTCTGGGCCATGATGTCTTTCACCGCCTGCGACACCTCGTTGGTGTTGCGCTCCACCGTGCCCAGGGCCGCAGGCTGCAGGCCCAGGGTGGTCATGGCCCGGGTGACACCCTCCAGACCGGTCTTGCCGTAGGCGTCGTCCTGGTAGAAGACCGCAATCTTCTTGATGCCGGTGGAGGTGATCTGGCGCACGATGGCCGCCGTCTCGTCGAAGTACGAGGCACGCACGTGGATGGCGTAGCGGTTGAACGGCTCGCGCAGCGCCTGCGCACCGGTGAATGGCGCGAAGAACGGCACTTTGGCGGTGGAGGCCAGCGGCAAGGCGGCCAGGCTGGTGGGTGTGCCGATGTAGCCGAACAGCGCAAACACGTCGTCGGCAATGAGCTGGCGCGTGTTGGCGACGCAGCGCTCGGGCTCGTAACCGTCGTCCAGCCGCTTGATCTCGATCGTGCGGCCATTGACACCGCCCTTGGCGTTGACCGTGTCGAAATACGCCTGCGCACCCAGATGAAACTGCAAGCCCAGCTGCACGGCCGCGCCAGTGAACGGCGCGGACTGCCCCAGGACGATGCGCGTGTCGGTCAATGCAGCGCTTTGGGCTCGCGCGGCAGCGCCCCAGGAGGCCAGCGCACCTGAGGCGACCAACTTGCACACAGTGGATAGGGCTTCACGACGCTGCATGCAGATACTCCTGATATGCTGATTTGGGAACTCCTCAGGGTAAAGCAAGTGCCCTGCCAAGTCCGAGTCAAAAGTCACCAGACACCCTACTTTCGATGAACTCCACCGTGCACACGATCCGCGGCGCCTGCCCCCACGATTGCCCCGACACCTGCTCCCTGGTCACCACGGTGGACAACGGTGTGGCGCTGCGCGTGCAGGGCAACCCCGAGCACCCACACACCGACGGTGCGCTGTGCACCAAGGTGTCGCGCTACACCGAGCGCACCTACCACCCCGATCGTCTGCTGCACCCGCTGCTGCGCACCGGCCCCAAGGGCAGCGGGCAGTTCAAGCGCGTGGGTTGGGACGAAGCGCTGGACCTGATTGCCGAACGCTTGAAGGCCATTGCCGCGCGCGATCCGCAGGCGGTGGTGCCCTACAGCTACGCCGGCACCATGGGCCAGGTGCAGGGCGAGGGCATGGCGGCGCGCTTCTTCAACCGGCTGGGCGCCTCGTTCCTGGACCGCACCATCTGCGCCTCGGCCGGCGGCGAAGGGCTGACGCAAACGCTGGGCGGCAAGGTCGGCATGAAGGTGGAGCACTTTGCCGACTCGAAGCTCATCGTCATCTGGGGCAGCAACTCCATCGGCAGCAACCTGCATTTCTGGCGCCTGGCGCAGCAGGCCAAACGCAACGGCGCGCGCCTGGTGTGCATCGATCCGCGGCGCAGTGAGACGGCCGAGAAGTGCCACGAACACATTGCCCTGCGCCCGGGCACCGACGCCGCGCTGGCACTCGCGCTCATGCACCAGCTCATCACCCACGACTGGCTGGACCACGACTACATCGCACAGCACACGCTGGGCTGGGAAGGCCTGCGCGAGCGCGCGCTGCAGTGGCCGCCCGAGCGCGCGGCCGAGGTGTGCGGGATTCCGGTGCAGCAGATCACCGACCTGGCGCACGACTACGGCACCACCAAACCCGCCGCCATTCGCCTGAACTACGGCATGCAGCGTGTGCGCGGTGGCGGCAACGCGGTGCGCGCGGTGGCCTGCCTGCCGGCGCTGGTGGGGGCCTGGCGCCAACCGGCAGGCGGCTTGCTGCTCTCCAGCTCGGCGCAGTTCCCGGTGAACCGCACCGCCCTGCACAAGCCCGAGTTGCTGGCCGGGCGCACGCCACGCACCATCAACATGAGCACCATCGGCAACGACCTGTTGAACCCGGGCTCGGCCGCCTTCGGCCCGAAGATCGAAGCGCTCATCGTTTACAACAGCAACCCGGTGGCCGTGGCGCCCGAATCGGGCAAGGTGGTGCAAGGCTTCCTGCGCGAAGATTTGTTCACCGTGGTGCTCGAACACTTCCAGACCGACACCGCCGACCATGCGGACGTCATCTTGCCGGCCACCACGCAGCTGGAGCACTGGGACATCCACACCAGCTATGGCCACACCGACGTGCTGCTCAACCGCCCGGCCATCGCACCCGTGGGCGAAGCCCGCACCAACACCGACGTCTTTCGCGCGCTGGCCGCTCGCCTGGGTTTTGACGACCCGTGCTTCGCCGACGATGACGAGACGCTGTGCCGCACCGCGTTCGGCACCACGGTGGATTTCCAGACCCTCCTGGATCAGGGCTTTGCCACCCTGCCCATCCCCAAAGCACCCTTTGCCCACGGTGGCTTCCCCACGCCTTCGGGCCGCTGCGAATTCTTCAGCGCACGCCTGGCCGCGCAAGGCCTGGACGGTCTGCCCGACCACCTGCCCAACCACGAGCTGCAGGGCACATCCAACGCCTTCCCGCTGGCCATGATCTCGCCCCCGGCGCGCAACTTCCTCAACTCCAGCTTCGTCAACGTGCAGAGCCTGCGCGACATCGAAGGCGAACCACTGCTGGAGATCCATACCGACGACGCAGAGTCGCGCGGCATCACAACCGGCCAGATGGTGCGGGTGTTCAACGACCGCGGCGAATACCGATGCAAGGCCAAGGTGTCCACGCGCGCGCGGCCCGGCGTGGTCAACGGACTGGGCATCTGGTGGCGCAAGCTCGGACCCTCGGGCACCAACGTCAACGAAGTCACCAGCCAGCACCTCACCGACATGGGCCGCGGTCCGGTGTTCTACGACTGCCTGGTTGAAGTCGCAGGCGTGGGCTGATGGCGGTCATGAGCAAGCTGCTGGTGCTCACCCTCGTGGCCCTGCTGGGCGCGGGCTGCGCCAGCAACACCACCGGTGTGGGTTACTACTGGCAGTCGGTCACCGGCCACCTGCAACTGATGCAGGCGGCCCGCCCGGTAAACGCCTGGCTGGCCGACGACGCCACGTCGCCCACGCTGAAGGCGCGGCTGCAAAACGCGCTCCGCATCCGCCAGTTCGCGGTGAGCGAACTCGCGTTGCCCGACAACGCCAGCTACCACCGCTACGCCGACCTGCAGCGCCGCGCTGCGGTGTACAACGTGGTGGCAGCTCCCGCACTTTCGCTCACCCTGGAGACTTGGTGCTTTCCCGTGGCGGGCTGCGTGGGTTATCGCGGCTATTTCTCGGAAGCCGACGCGCGCGCCTTTGCCGACGGCCTCGACCCAGCGCTGGAGGTCGCCGTCTACCCGGTCCAGGCCTACTCCACACTGGGCTGGATGAACTGGGCCGGCGGCGACCCACTGCTCAACACCTTCATCACCTACCCCGAAGGTGAACTCGCGCGCATCGTCTTTCACGAACTCGCGCACCAGGTGGTCTATGTGCAGAACGACACCGCGTTCAACGAATCGTTTGCCACCACGGTCGAGCGCCTGGGCGGTGCGCGCTGGCTCGCCCGGTCCACCGACCAGGCCCGCGCCGACTACGCCAACTTCGACAGCCGCCGCCGCGCCTTCCGTGCCCTCACCCGCGCAACCCGCGAGCGCCTCAAGGCGATCTATGAAGACGCCGACCTGCCGGACAGCACCAAGCTGCAGCGCAAGGCCATTGTCATGAACGACTTCAAGCAGCAGTACGACCGCCTGAAAGCCGGCTGGAACGGTTACGCCGGCTACGACCCCTTCGTGACCCGCGCCAACAACGCCAGCTTTGCAGCGCAGGCCGCCTACGACGAATGGGTGCCTGCGTTCGAGGCCTTGTTCGAGCGCGAGGGCCGCGACTTTGCGCGGTTTTATGATGCGGTGCGCGCGCTGGCCCGCCAGCCGAAAGAAGAACGGCTGGTCGCCCTGCGCGGACTGGCGCCCACCGCCCTGGCCGCCAGCGACACGGCTCGCCCCTGACCACAACACCGAGAGACAACCATGGCCGACATCCACATCGAACGCGATCACCAACTCGGCATGGGCGGGGCGCGCAAGCTCGCCTGGCGCTGGGCCGAACAGGCAGAAAACGACTTCGACATGAGTTGCACCTACGAAGAAGGTGATGACTGCGACGAGGTGCAGTTCACCCGCTCCGGCGTGAGCGGCACGCTCAAGGTGTCGGCGGACAAGTTTGAACTCGATGCGCGCCTGGGCTTTTTGCTGGGCGCGTTCAAGGACCGCATCGAGGGCGAGATCGTCAAGAACCTCGACGAGCTGCTGGCGGCGAAGAAGCCCGCCGCCAAAAAGAAAAAGGCCGGTTGAAGAACCGGCCTTGCGCTCAGCCCAGGTTCAGCTGAGTTCCTGGATGAGATCGATGTACTGCTGCATCGCGCCTTCTTTGTCCGTGCCCTTGAAGCCATTCCACGCGTCCCACTTGGCTCGCCCGACCATGTCGCCAAAACCGGGCTTCTTGCCCTCGACATCGCCCTCGGTGGCCTGCTTGTAGAGCGCGTAGATCTTCAGCAGTGTGGCGTTGTCGGGGCGCTCGCTCAGGTTCTTGGAATTCGCCACCGCGGCGTCGAAAAGGGCTTTGAGATCGGCCATGAATGCTCCTGTTGTTGAAATGAACCGCCTCGGCAACACGCGCCGGGCTAAGGGCTCTCCCGCTATCTTACGGTTGGCGGCCTCTGCACAATAGGCCCACAACCCAAGACCCGCACAGCCACCCGAGGAGCATCCATGGTTCAACGCGTTGCCGCCCGCAGCGGCACCCCTTCAGCGCGCGCCGGTCGTCCCGCCGTGGCCAGCGTGTTGCCGGCGGTGAAGCAGGCGCTCTCCACCACGCTGGGGCTGGAAGGCGAGCGCATGAGCAAGGTCGACACGGCCTGGCTGCGCATGGACTCGCCCAGCAACCTCATGATGATCGTCGGCGTGTGGATCCTGAAGCCGAGCATCACCATCGAAGCCTTGAGCGAACGGGTGCGCGAGCGGCTGTTGCCGTACCCCCGCTTTGTGCAGCGGGCGCAAGAAGACGCTGCCGGCGCACACTGGATCCACGACACCGATTTTCGCCTCGACCGCCACGTGGTCACGCACCGGCTCTCGCAGACGGGGGCACAAACCGAACAGGACGCATTGCAGGCGCGCGTGGCCGAACTGGCGATGCAGCCGCTGGACCGCCAGCACCCGCTGTGGCGCTTCGAGCTGATCGAGCAGTACGGCGGCGGCTCGGCACTGGTCGCGCGCATCCACCACTGCATCGCCGACGGCATCGCGCTCATCAGCGTGATGATGAGTCTGGTCGACGGCGGCGGCGCACCGCCGCAACGCACGAGCCGCAAGACCAGCAAGCCCGGCGCAGACGGCGCGGAAGACTGGGTGGTGGACACACTCATCCGGCCCTTTGGCGACCTCACCGCCAAAGCGCTGGAAGCCGCGGGCGGTGGCGCGGCCAAGTCGTTCGCCATGCTGGCCTCGCCCCAGCAAAGCCTGACCGACTCGCTGGGTCAGGCGGTGGATCTGGCGCGCATGGGCGGCCAGCTTGCCAGCGATCTCGCCGCGCTCGCGCTCATGCCCGACGACTCCCCCACCCGGCTCAAAGGCCAACCCGGCAACACCAAACGCGTGGCCTGGTGCGAACCGATCCCGCTCGACGAGGTGAAAGCCATTGGCAAGGCACTGAACTGCTCGGTCAACGACGTGCTGCTGGCTTGTGTGGCCGGTGCCATCGGCGCCTACCTGCAAAGTCTGGGCGACGACACGCAGGGCAAAGAGATCCGCGCCATGGTGCCGATCAACCTGCGCCCGATGGAAGACGCCTGGAAACTCGGCAACCGTTTTGGTCTCGTGCCCTTGGTGCTGCCGATTGGCTGCAGCAACCCGGTGGAGCGTGTGTTCACCGTGCGTTCGCGCATGAACAACCTCAAGGGCAGCCTGCAGCCGCTGCTCACGTTTGGTCTGCTCTCGGTGGCGGGCCTGCTGGTGAAGCCTGCGCAAGACGCCATGCTCAGCCTGTTCGGCCGCAAGACCACGGCGGTGATGACCAACGTGCCCGGCCCGGCCACCAAACTCCAGGTGTGCGGCTCCACGCTGGAGCAGACCATGTTCTGGGTACCGCAGACGGGCACCGTGGGTCTGGGCGTGTCGATCCTGAGCTACGGCGGCGGCGTGCAGTTCGGCGTGATCGCCGACACCATCCTGTGCCCCGAGCCGCAGCGCATCATTGACGAGTTCGAGCCCGAATTTCGTCGACTCCTCACGTTGACACTGATGCTGCCTTGGGGCGAAGCGAAGGCTTAGCCGCTGCCCCCACGCTCCCCCGCTGCGCGAGGTCCGCTGCCCCCCGAGGGGGCTGATCCGGCTTGGGGCGGCCCGGCGCCGGATCGCTTGCCGTCACGCGAGCGCCAGGCGGCGCGAAGCCATCTCCAGCAAGCCGTCAAAAATCAAGCCCTCCACCAGCTCGACCTGCAGCGCCATGCTGGGCGCCATCTTCCAGCCGGCACCACCGGTCATGAAACACACCGGCTCTTCGCCGCAGTAGCGGCGCAGGTTGTCCACCATGCGCTGCACCGCGCCGGCAATGGCGAAGGTGCCGCCGCTGGTGAGCGCATCGCTGGTGTTGGTGGGGAAATCGCGCACCTCGCCTGTGGGCACGTGCAAGCCTGCCGTGCCCGACTCGAGCGCGCGCAACATGATGCCGTGGCCCGGCAGGATGATGCCGCCCAGAAAACGGCCTTCGGTGTCGATGGCTTCCACCGTCACGGCGGTGCCGACCATCACCACCACACAGGGCTGCTTCAAGCCGCGCGAAACCAGACGCTGGCGTGCCCCGATCACCGCCACCCAGCGGTCCGCGCCCAACCGGGCCGGATGGTCGTAGCCGTTGACCACCCCCGCCTCGGCGTTGCCCGACACCACCCATTGCGGCGTCACGTCCCAAAGCTCCAGCTGCTCCTCAACCCGGCGCTTGACCGCGTCACCGGCGACCACACAGCCCAGCACCCAGCGCGGCGCGGGCAGGTCGGCCCAGTCGCCTTCTGCCAGGGTTTCGATGTTTTCGAGAAATTGCGCGCCTTGAGCGATCAGGCGCGAACCGGAACGCGGTTCTTCATACAGGGCCCACTTCAGGCGGGTGTTGCCAACGTCCAGGGCCAGAAATGTCATGCGCGGATTATGACGACGCAAACCCGTGGGGGTTTGCGCACTGCAGCATGCGAGCCGGCGACGGGCCGCCCCAAGGCAGGCTCGGCCCCCTGCGAGGGCAGCGGACCACGCGCAGCGGGGGAGCGTGGGGGCGAACAGCCCTTAGATCAATCCAATCCAGCAAGCGCGCTGCACGGCGGCGAGCTTGTTGTCGGTTTTGAGCTTGGCCATGGCGTTGGCCAGGTGGTAGTTCACCGTGCGCTCGGAACAGTCCATGCGCAGGGCGGTCTCACGCGCGGTGAGGCCTTCAAAGGCCATGTTCAGACTTTCCAGCTCCCGCGGGCTCAGGTTCACCCGGGCTTCGGCGATGGCGCGGCGCAGCATGGGCCAGATGTTGAAGGCCGACCACGCCAGGGCTGCGGCCTCCGAACGATCGGCAAAAGCGCGGGGACTGAACATGAAGCACTCGAAGGCGCGGCCCGCCGGCAGGCTGAAGGCCACCCGCACCAGCGTCTGGTAACCGTGCGCCAGCCACAGGCGCCGCCAGCGGCTGGACTGTTCAAACACCGATTTGGAAATGTCCTGCCAGGCCACCAGGGGCGCATCGCTGTCGCGCCAACCGGCGCCAAAATCGGCGCTGTCGGCCAGGGCCTGGGCGGCCGAGAGCAGGCGGGGCGGGTGCACCGCCAGCACTTCGCGCTCGTCGCGCCCCCCGGTGGGCGCCGGACCCAGCACCATCACGGACTCCACCCCTTGGTCGTGCAAGGCACACACCCAATCGGCCAGGATGCTGTCCAGGCTCACACTGTCAAAGTTGACAGGCAAGGTCATGACCGCAAACACTCTGTTGCAGACACAATGGACCGGGCATTGGGGCAACCGGCACGGGCAACGGATGTTCTGCAATCTAAGGAGTACATATTGCCTCTGGACCGGTTGAGGTTGCTCAGCACCAAGGCGCGTTTGTGGCGATGGCTGCTGGATGAAGTGGTGCACGCACCGCTGGAGCCGATTTTGCACCCATCCCGTGCACGGCTGCAGTACCTCGGCGCATTCACCATCCTGGGTCACATCGCCTTCGGATGGATCTGGATCGCCCTCTTGCCGCAACCCTTTGAGAACCTGGCCCTCCGCCTGGCCATGGCCAGCCTGGGCATTCCCTTGCTGATCGGCGTGTTCAACCGCGACCTCACGTCGCAGGCCACGATCTGGATTTATTCGATGGCTTGCTGGCTGCAACTGCCGATGTTCTTCTCCCTGATGTACTGGCTCAACGGCGGCAACGACGTCTGGCTCGCCAGCATGGCCTGCATGCTGGTGATCTATTACCACCTCACCGACTGGCGCCTGGCCACCCTGGGCACGGTCGCGGGTATCGCTGTCAGCCTGGCGCTGGCCCGAAGCCTGCAGGTGGAGCTGAGCGCCGAGGCCACCGAGGCCGACCATCTGGTGGTGCTGGCATTTGCCTGGGGCGCGGCCGTGATGCTGGGGGCCTCCAGCGCCAACCTGCGCCGAACGCGGCTGATCAACACCCTGAGCACCATGGGCGTGATGGCGCACGAACTGCGCACGCCACTGGCCACGGTCAACCTGATGGGCGACGTGTTGCGCAACCTCTCGCAGCACGACCTGCCCGAGTCCAAGCAGAAGAAGTTCGACGAGCTGGCCACGCGCCTGCAGAACCTGGTGCGCAGCATGAACCGCCAGATCGACACCCAGATCTCGAACGCACAGCTGACCCGACTGCCGCGCGACCAGTCCTTGATCCGCGCGGCCGAGCTGGTGCAGGAGGTGGTGTTGAACTACCCCTACCGCTCCTCGCGCGAGCGCGACTGCGTGCAGGTGCACATCCAGCAAGATTTTCATTTCGTGGCCTCGCGCCCGCTGTTCTCGCAGGTGCTCACCAACCTGATGAAGAACGCGCTGCACGCGCTGGCCTCGGCCAGCCAGGCGCCCAGCCCGGGCGACCTCCGGCTGGACGTGGGCGTGCACCACGGCAAGGGCCGCATTGCAGTATCTGACGACGGAATCGGCATTGCACACGAACAGCAGGCGAGAATCTTCGAACCGTTCTTCTCGACCTTGGCGGGCGCCGGCAACGGCCTGGGCCTGACGTTCTGCAAGAACGTGGTGGAAGCGGCCCAGGGAAGCCTGAGCGTGCATTCCGAACCGGGTCTGGGTGCGGTCTTCATGATCGATCTCCCGCTCAAGAACCCGCTCGCCTCCGCTTCAGCCTCCACCGCTTCATTTTCCCCACGCTGACGACACGATGGCACTGACGATTCCCCTTTTCCACCGTCCCGGCAGCATCCTGTTCCTCGACGACGACACCGACTACCTGGACATGCTCGGGCTGGTGATCCCGACGCACTGGCAGGTGGAGTTGTTCTCGCGCCCGTCGGGTTTTTCTCAGCGCATGCAGCAGGAGCCCGCCCGCTGGGAGGCCGACGCCATGGTGCAGTTGCAGATGATCGAGCGCTGGCGCCAGGGCCAGCCCCTGCTGCCGCAGATCCTGCGTTACTGGGCTGTGAATCCAGCGCGCTACCAGCTGGTCAAGACCTGCGTGGTGGACTACGCCATGCCGGGCACCGACGGCCTCAAGGTGCTCAACACCCTGCTCGACTGGCCAGGCTCGCGCGTTTTGCTCACCGGCCAGGCCGACGAGCAGATCGCCATCCAGGCCTTCAACAACGGCCTGATCGACCAGTTCGTGCCCAAGCAGACGACCGACATCACGCGCCACTTGCTGGGCGTGCTGCGCAAGCTGATGCACGCGCCGCACCCGCGCCTGAACACGCTGTGGCGCGGCGCCATGCAGCCGTCGCAGCAGTCGCTGCTGCAGATCCCGTCGATCGCGCAGGCGCTGCAAGCCTTCACCAGCCAGAACTGGGTGGAATACGCGGTGCTGGGCGAGCCGTTCGGGCTCATCGGTCTGGACGGCGCGGGCGATGCCCACTGGCTGCAACTGGAGCCCACGAGCAGCCTGGGCGATCTGGCCGAGCTGGCCGGTTCGGCCGGGCTGGGCTTCGATGTGGTGCGCGCGGTGCAGGCAGGCCACCAGTTGGCGGCGGTGGAGCTGCACCAGCAGCTGGGCTTGAGCGGCCCGATCCGCACCGCCCCCGCCTTCGCGCTGGGGGACGACAAGCTGGTCACGGGAGCGGTGTTTTCGCTCGACACCGCCGACCTGCCCCAACCCATCTACGGCTACCGGCGCTTTCTGGACGCCGAGGGCCACCGCACCGTTCAGGACAACTGAGCGCAGGCCGCGCGGGCGCGCCGCGCAATCGGCCAGTCCCAGGGTTTGACCAGCGGCGCCACCTCGCGCGCCGCAGCGGCCACGTGGTCAAGCTCGGCCTCGGTGAGCGCGGCGTGCAGCGTGAGCCGCACCATGGTGCGGTTGCGGCTGGTGGCCGGCGCGCAGAACACGGCGCCGAACACATCGCGCTCTTCCAGCAGGTCGCGCAGCACCATGGTGGCGGGCTCGGTGCCGGCCTCCAGTGCAATGATCTGCTCGGTGCCCTGGTGGATCGGGTAGCCCAGGTCGCTGAGCATGCCGCGCAGCTGGCGCGTGTGGGCGTGCAGGCGGGCGCGCTCGGTGTCGCTGCGCCGGATCACCTCCAGCGTGGCGTCCAGCGCGGCGATCTCGTGCGGCAGCAGGCACGAACTGAACATGTTGGGGTAGCTGGTGCTGAGCACGTAGTTGCGCATGGCGGCCGGCACGCTGAGGAAACCCGCGCGCCCGGCGAACGCCTTGGCCAGGCTGGCGGTGATGAAGTGCACACGGTGGCTCAGGCCGAGCTCGGCGCACAGGCCGGCGCCTTGTGGGCCGTGGGTGCCCAGCGAATGGGACTCGTCCACCAGCGTCATGCAGCCCCGGCGCTCGGCAACTTCCACCACCGCCACCAGTGGAGCCACAGCGCCGGTGGTGCTGTACACCGAGTCCACCACGATCAAGCCTGCGCCATGACGTTGCACCAACCGGTCCAGGTGCTCGGCGTCGTTGTGGCGAAACGGGTGGGTGGTGGCGCCGGCGCGGCGCGCGCCTTCCCACAGCGAGGTGTGGGCCAACGTGTCCATGTAGATCACGGTCTTCTCGTCCGCAATCGATTGCAGCAGGCCCAGGTTCGCGGCGTAGCCCGACTGGCAGATCAGCCCGTCTTCCTGACCCAGCATGTGCGCGAGCTTGAGTTCGAGCTTGCGGGCCGGGTGCTCGTCGAGCAGGAACACGCCCGACTGAATGACGAACTCGGCGTCGGTCTTGATGGCCAGCGTCTGGGCCTGGACGATGTCCTGGTGGCCGGTGAGACTCAGGTAGTCGTTGCCGTTGAGGCGAACAGCTCCAGGGCCGGCCTCCCGCCCGTGCAGCAGTGAGCGCCCGCTCCAGAGCGTGTCCCAGCGGGTCGTGAATTCACGCTGTATGCGCCCGGCCAGATGCTCGGAGATCGGTGGGGAGGCGGGTGCTTTCTCGCGGGTGCAGGCCAACGACGTCATGGGGGAATCCTTTGGAAATGGAAAACCCCATTGAAAAAAGAAATGTGCGAAAAATCACGGGAGCCCTGTCAAGCCTGACAGGGGCTGTGAATCTTTCTTCTCAGTTTGCCCGCATGCAAACCGACCGGCGGTTGGAGCGCCCGGCGGGCGCCGGCGAAAGGCGGCTCAGTTCTGCCGCCACGGCAACGCATGGTGGCGCCAGCCGCCTTGCTGCCCGCGGTGCGCATGCGCATCGGGGTCGCCTTCGAAGCCTTCGAGGATGTTGTAAGCCTCCAGGCCCAGTTCGGTGGCGCGTTTGGCCGCCGCGATCGAGCGCACGCCGCTGCGGCACAGCAACACGATCTTCTTGCCGGCGGCCGCCTGGCGGACCTGGGCGTCGAAGTCGGGGTTCATGGCCATGCCGGGCCATTGTTTCCAGGCCACCGGCACGGCGCCGGGCACAAAGCCGACCCACTCTCGCTCGGCGTCGGTGCGCACATCCACCATCACAGCCTCGCCGGCCTGCATCCACTGCCAGGCGAGTTGGGGGGTCACGTCGCCCGCGTAGCTGCCCGCGTGCGGACCGGCGGCGGGCCGGGGCTGCGTGAACAGGACACCCCCGGCGTCGTGCCGCTGGCCCGACATCAGGTTGGCCGGCACCGCTTCGTCGATGCGCCGCGGCCTGGGCAGGTTGAGCGATTCCATCAAGGCGATGAACTCCGCTTCGGTCTTGCCCGCCACGCGTTCGTTGTGCCGCTTCTCCGTGCCGATGGTGGAGTGGTGGCGCCCGTGGTAGTCGTGCCCGGGCCAGACGGTGGTGTCGTCGGGCAAATCGAACAGGACTTGCGTGATGCTGTGGAAGAGGTCCTTTGCGCTGCCCGACTGGAAGTCGGTGCGACCGCAGCCGCCGATCAGCAGCGTGTCGCCGGTGAACACATGGTGGCGCCACACCAGGCTCATGCTGCCGGCGGTGTGGCCCGGCGTGTGCAGGGCGCGCAGCACCTCGCCTCCAAAACTCAGCGTGTCGCCATGCGCCAGCTGCACGCCTGCGGTGCCGATGCCGCAGCCCTGCGGCGCCGCGGTCTTGGCGCCGGCCAGCTCGGCCAGCTTGCCTGCGCTGGTGATGTGGTCGGCGTGCGCATGGGTCTCCACCGTCCACACCAGCTTCAGGCCGTACTCGCGCAAGGTGGCCAGATCGCGCTCGATCTGTTCGTCCACCGGATCGATGATGAGCGCATCGCGCGTGGTCTGGTCAAACAGCACGTAGGTGAAGGTGCTGGACGCGGGATCAAAAAGCTGTATCGGTTTCATGGTTCACAGCATGCCACCGGCGCAGCGCTCCTGCTGAGCTCGCGTCTGCGCACGCTGAAAGAAAAATCAAGCTTGCACCGGACTTACAGCCCATCGACCACCCGGCCCATTGCGTCGCAAAACGGTCAAACAGTTAGCATGCAAACCCTTAGTGGCGTGGCTTTTTGTACGCGTTTCTCACGATTCGAACTTCGCAAAGTAATTCGAACGCATGGTGGTCGGTGAAAACCCTCTCGGGAACATTGCACCCTGGGCCGCATGATGCGGGACCCTCAACCCAGACTGGAGACAAACCCATGTCAGACAAGAAAACCGTGACGTCACGCCGCGGCATGCTCAAAGGCGCGGCCGTCGCGGCAGGCGCCATGTCGGTGCCGATGATCGCCACCGCCCAGACCACCTCGCTGCGCTTCCAGAGCACCTGGCCCTCGAAGGACATCTTCCACGAGTACGCCCAGGACTTCGCCAAGAAGGTCAACGACATGGCCGGCGGCAAGCTCAAGATTGAAGTGCTGCCTTCGGGTTCCGTGGTGCCGGCTTTCCAGCTGCTCGAAGCGGTGGCCAAAGGCACGCTGGACGGCGGCCATGGCGTGGTGGCTTACCACTACGGCAAGAACTCGGCGCTGGCCCTGTGGGGTTCCGGCCCCGCGTACGGCATGGACCCCAACATGGTCCTGGCCTGGCACAACTACGGCGGCGGCAAGGCCCTGCTGGAAGAGATCTACGCCAGCCTGAACCTGGACGTGACCTCCTTCCTGTACGGCCCGATGCCCACGCAGCCGCTGGGCTGGTTCAAGAAGCCCGTGGCCAAGGTGGCCGACATGAAGGGCCTGAAGTTCCGCACCGTGGGTCTGGCCGTTGACGTGTTCACCGAAATGGGCACCGCCGTGAACCCACTGCCCGGTGGCGAGATCGTGCCTGCGCTCGACCGCGGCCTGATCGACGCGGCCGAGTTCAACAACGCATCCTCCGACCGCCTGCTGGGCTTCCCCGACGTGGTGAAGAACTGCATGCTGCAGAGCTTCCACCAGTCGGGCGAACAGTTCGAGATCCTGTTCAACAAGACCAAGCTCAACGCCCTGCCGACCGAGCTGAAGTCCATCGTCGACTACGCCGTGCAAGCGGCCAGCGCCGACATGAGCTGGAAAGCCATCCAGCGCAACTCGAACGACTACATCGAGCTGAAGAAGCAAGGCGTGAAGTTCTACAAGACCCCCGATGCGATCCTGCGTGCGCAGCTCGAGGCCTGGGACAAGACCATTGCCAAGAAGTCCACCGAAAACGCCATCTTCAAGAAGGTGCTGGACTCGCAAAAGGCCTTTGCCCAGCGCGCCGGCCAATGGCAGAACGACTACCTGGTCGACTTCAAGATGGCCTACAACCACTACTTCGGCAAGGGTGCCAAGAAGTCCTGATCGGGCTTTTCTGAACTCGGGGCGCCTGCGGGCGCCCCTTTCTGTTTCTGGAAATTCGCATGCAAAAACTATTACTGGCCGTTGACAGCCTGTCGACCTGGTTCGGCAAGGCCTGCGCCTGGACCGTCATCGGACTCACTCTGTTGATCACCTGGGAAGTGTTTTCCCGTTATGTGCTCAACAACCCCCACGCATGGGTGCTCGACGCCCAGATCATGTTGTACGGCGTGCTCTTCATGAGCGCGGGCGCCTACACGCTGGCCAAGAGCGGTCACGTGCGCGGTGATGTGCTCTATGGCTTTTTCAGCCCGCGCACACAAGCCGGTTGGGACCTCGCCCTCTACATCCTGTTTTTCCTGCCCGGCATCGTGGCCCTCACCTACGCCGGCTGGTTCTTCGCCAACGAGTCGCTCGCCATCCGCGAGCAGACCTTCAACGCCGATCCGCTGCCGGTCTACCCGTTCAAGTTCGTGGTGCCGATCGCCGGCGCCTTCCTGCTGCTGCAGGGCATCGTGGAAATCATCCGCTGCATCATGTGTCTGCAGACCGGCGAATGGCCCAAGCGCGCGCAAGACGTGGAAGAAGTGGACGTGGACAAACTCAAAGAAATGGTGAATGTGAAAGATGCCGACATTGAAGCGCTGGACAGCCTCGTGGTGAAGCAGGGAGGCCAGCCATGAAGATTCGCAAGGAACTCTGGTTCGGCTTTGCGCTGATGGCCCTCATCGGCTCGGCCGCACTCACCATGGTGCTCAGCGTGGAGACCATGACCAACGGCCACTACGGCCTGCTCATGCTCTCGCTGGTGGTGGTGGCCATCATGCTGGGCTTCCCGACCGCCTTCACCCTCATGGGCATGGGCATGATGTTCGCGTTCTTCGCCTACCACTCCGGCACACAGACCGCCGGCGGCGCCATGCAACAAACGCTGGACCTGATGGTGCAGCGCGCGTTCTCGGTGATGGGCAACGACGTGCTGATCTCGATCCCGCTGTTCGTGTTCATGGGTTACCTGGTGGAACGCGCCAACCTGATCGACAAGCTGTTCCGCAGCCTGCACCTGGCCCTGGCCCGTGTGCCCGGCTCGCTGGGCGTGGCCACGCTGGTGACCTGCGCGGTGTTCGCCACCGCCACCGGCATCGTGGGCGCGGTCGTCACGCTCATGGGCCTGCTGGCCCTGCCGCAGATGCTGCGCGCGGGCTACGACGTGCGCCTGTCCGCTGGTGTCATCACCGCCGGCGGCTGCCTGGGCATCCTGATCCCGCCCTCGGTGCTGCTGATCGTCTACGGCGCCACCGCCGGTGTGTCGGTGGTGCAGCTGTACGCCGGCGCGTTCTTCCCCGGCATCATGCTGGCCGGTCTGTACATCCTGTACGTGATCATCATGGCCAAGATCAAGCCGGCCTGGGCACCCCCGCTGACCGCGGCGCAGCGTTTCGTGCCACTGCCGGCGCCACTGACGGCCATCGGCGCCACCGGTGAACGTTCTGCCGTGCCCAACCTGATCAAGGCGTTGAACGGCAAACGCAACCAGGACGTGTCCAGCAAGTACCTGCTGGGCCAGCTTGGTATTGCGCTGCTGCCCGCCATCTTGTTTGCCGCCGTGGCCTTCGCCAGTTACCAGAGCGCCACCACCGTGGTGCCGGTGGAAACCTACGAAGAGCTGCAGCCCATGGGCGCCGGCTCCAACGTGGACGAAAACACCAACGAAGGTGGACTGGCCGAACCCGAAGCCGAAGAAGGTGGCCTGGCCGAACCGCCGTCGGACGGCACTGTGGCCGAACCACCCGACGCAGACGCCGTGGCCGAGCCGCCCGGCGCAGAGAAAGAAGCACCCGCAGCCGGTGCGGCACCCGAGGCCGTGGCCGAACCCGCAGCCGCTGCGCCCGCAGCCGCAGAACCGGTGGCCACCACCAAGCCCGCCTCCATGAGCTTCTGGATCGGGCTGGCCGTGGGTCTGCTGGCACTGGTGGTGTTCTACGCCATCCTGAGCTTCACCCGGCTGGAAGTCTTCAAGATGCTGCTCTCCAGCTTCTTCCCGCTGCTGGTGCTCATCCTCTCCGTGCTGGGCTCGATCGTGTTTGGTCTGGCCACGCCCACGGAAGCGGCGGCGGTCGGCGCGTTCGGCGGCTTCCTGTTGGCGGCGGCCTACCGGCAACTCACGTTCGGCGTGGTCAAGGAAAGCGTGTTCCTCACCGCCAAGACAAGTGCCATGGTGTGCTGGCTGTTCGTGGGTTCGGCCATCTTCTCGGCGGCCTTCGCCCTGCTGGGCGGACAAGAACTGGTCGAGACCTGGGTGCTGAGCATGAACCTGTCCAAGACCGAGTTCCTGATCCTGTCGCAGGTGCTGATCTTCATCCTGGGCTGGCCGCTGGAGTGGACCGAGATCATCGTGATCTTCATGCCCATCTTCATCCCGCTGCTGGACAACTTCGGGGTCGACCCGCTGTTCTTCGGCCTGCTGGTGGCGCTGAACCTGCAGACCGCTTTCTTGAGCCCACCGGTGGCCATGGCAGCGTTCTACTTGAAGGGTGTGTCGCCCAAGCATGTGACGCTGAACCAGATCTTTGCCGGCATGCTGCCGTTCATGGGCATCCAGGTCCTGGCCATCGTTCTGCTGTACCAGTTCCCGGCCATCGGCCTGTGGCTGCCCCAGGTGCTCTACCGCTGATCCAGCGGCCAGACACCCGGAGTTCCGAAGGGGCGCGCGAGCGCCCCTTTTTTTGTCCAGACGCGTTAACATTACGTTTACGTAAACGTCAATCAAACGGGCACGCCACACCGCACCCGCGCACCGAACGGAAACCCCATGCCCAGCCCGAACGACGCTCCCCTGCCTTTCCCCACACGCGCCATCCTGGCCAGCAAGGGCAGCGCGTGGCAAGACTGGCAGGTGCCCCCCGGCCAGGGCGGCAAGAAGCCCAAGGGCGTCTCGCTCAAGTCGTTCAAACCCGACGCCAAGCCGTTCTCGGTGGGCAACAAAGGTGCCGACCAGGCGGCCGTGGCCACCCTCGCCGAAGAACTCGACGCACTGCAAAACCTCTTCTACGCCGACGGTCGCTACAAGCTGCTGGTGGTGCTGCAAGGCACCGACACCTCGGGCAAGGACGGCACGGTGCGCGGCGTCTTCGCGCGCACCAGCCCGCTGGGCGTGCACACCGTGGGCTGGAAAGCACCCACCGAAAACGAGCGCGACCACGACTACCTCTGGCGCGTCCACCAGAAGACCCCGGGCGCGGGCGAAATGATGATCTTCAACCGCAGCCACTACGAAGACGTGCTGGTGCCGGTGGTCAATGGCTGGATCACGCCACAGCAGACGCTGCAGCGCTACGAGCACATCAAGGACTTCGAGCGCCTGCTGGCCGAGACCGGCACGGTCATCCTCAAATTCATGCTGCACATCGGCAAGGACGAACAACGCGAGCGTTTGCAGGAGCGCGTGGACGACCCCGAAAAACACTGGAAATTCAGCCTCGGCGATCTGGAGGTGCGCAAGCAGTGGGACGACTACCAAAGCGCCTACGAAGCGTTTTTGAACGCCACCAGCACGCCCTGGGCACCCTGGACCGTGGTGCCCGCCGACTCCAAGACGCACCGCAACCTGATGATCGCGACCATCGTGCGCGACACGCTCAAGTCGCTGGACTTGCGCTTTCCCCCCGAAGACCCGAAGCTGACCGGACTGAAGATCGCCTGAGTTCAAGTTGCCTTTTTTCAGGCAACGCTTTTCGCCACCGACAGAGAGAGAGAGAGAGAGAGAGACACCATGAGCAACCTCGCCGCCGAATACCAGGCCCTGGCCAACTACCGCCCCACGCACAAGGTGCGCTTCGTCACCGCCGCCAGCCTGTTCGACGGGCACGACGCGGCCATCAACATCATGCGGCGCATCCTGCAGGGCATGGGCGCCGAGGTGATCCACCTGGGGCACAACCGCTCGGTAGACGAGGTGGTCACCGCCGCGCTGCAGGAAGACGCCCAAGGCATCGCGATCAGCTCCTACCAGGGCGGCCACGTTGAGTACTTCAAGTACATGGTCGACCTGCTCAAGCGCCGCGGCGGTGAACACATTCAGGTGTTCGGCGGCGGCGGCGGCGTGATCGTGCCGAGCGAAATCCGCGAGCTGCAAGACTACGGCGTGACGCGCATCTACAGCCCCGAAGACGGTCAGAAAATGGGCCTGGCCGGCATGATCGGCGAGATGGTGATGCGCTGCGACCGCGACCTCAGCCCGTTTGCGCCGACGTCGCTGGCCGCGATTGAAGGCCAGGGTGAGATGAACTGGCGCGCACTGGCCCAACTCATCACGGTGCTGGAGAACGGCAACGCCGACAAAGCCATCGTGAGCGCCTTGCGTGAGCAGGCCAAGGCAAAGAAGGTGCCTGTGCTCGGCATCACCGGCACGGGCGGCGCGGGCAAGTCCTCGCTGACCGACGAACTCATCCGCCGCCTGCGCCTGGACCAGGACGACAGCCTGCGCGTGGCCGTCATCTCTATCGATCCGAGCCGCCGCAAGAGCGGCGGCGCGCTGCTGGGCGACCGCATCCGCATGAACGCCATCAACCCCTGGAGCCAGGGCCAGCGCGTCTACATGCGCAGCCTGGCCACGCGCGACTTCGGCAGCGAAATCAGCGCCGCCCTGCCCGACGTGATCGCGGCGTGCAAGTGCGCCGGCTTCGATCTCATCGTGGTCGAGACCTCGGGCATCGGCCAGGGCGACGCGGCCATCGTGCCGCACGTGGACCTGCCCATGTACGTGATGACGCCTGAATTCGGCGCGGCCAGCCAGCTGGAGAAGATCGACATGCTCGACTTCGCCGCGTTTGTCGCCATCAACAAGTTCGACCGCAAGGGCTCACTCGACGCCCTGCGCGACGTGTCCAAACAGGTGCAGCGCAACCAGGAAGCCTGGAGCACGCCGCCCGACCAGATGCCGGTGTACGGCACCATGGCCGCGCGCTTCAACGACGACGGCGTGACCGCGCTCTACCAGGGCCTCAAGGCCCGACTGATCGAACTCGGCCTGCCGCTGAAAGAAGGCCGCCTGCCCATCGTCAAGGTCCGTCACAGCACCAACCAGACGCCCATCGTGCCGCCGGCGCGCACGCGCTACCTGGCCGAGATCAGCGACACGGTGCGCGGCTACAAAAAGAAGGCAATCGAGCAGGCCCAGCTGGCGCGCGAGATCCAGCAGCTCACCGCCAGCGCGACCATGCTGCGCGTGGAAAAGCCCGAGCGCTCGCGCGCCGCCGAGGCCGTGATCGACCTGGCACAACTGCGCGAACTCGACCAGGACCCGGCCGCGCGCAAGCTGCTGGTGCAGTGGCCCGACATGCAGAAGGCCTACGCGGGCGACGAGTACGTGGTGAAGATCCGCGACAAGGAAATCCGCACCGCGCTCACCACCAAAAGTCTCTCGGGCACCACCATCCGCAAGGTGGCCCTGCCGAAGTACGAGGACCACGGCGAGATCCTCAAGTGGCTGATGCTGGACAACGTGCCCGGCAGCTTCCCGTACACCGCCGGCACCTTCGCCTTCAAGCGCGAGGGCGAAGACCCCACGCGCATGTTCGCGGGTGAAGGCGATGCGTTTCGCACCAACACGCGCTTCAAGCTGCTCTCGGCCGGCACACCGGCCAAGCGCCTGTCCACCGCGTTCGACTCGGTCACGCTCTACGGCAACGACCCGGACCCGCGCCCCGACATCTACGGCAAGGTGGGCAACTCGGGTGTGAGCATCGCCACGCTGGACGACATGAAGGTGCTCTACGGTGGCTTCGATTTGTGCCACCCGGCCACGTCTGTCTCCATGACGATCAACGGCCCGGCGCCCAGCATCCTGGCGATGTTCATGAACACCGCGATCGACCAGAACCTGGAGAAGTTTGAAGCCGAGAACGGCCGCGCGCCCACGGACACCGAAGCCGCCAAGATCCGCGAATGGGTGCTGGCCAACGTGCGCGGCACGGTGCAAGCCGACATCTTGAAAGAAGACCAGGGCCAGAACACCTGCATCTTCTCCACCGAGTTCTCATTGAAGGTGATGGGCGACATCGCCGAGTACTTTGTGCACCACGACGTGCGCAACTTCTACTCGGTCTCGATCTCGGGTTATCACATCGCCGAAGCAGGCGCCAACCCGATCAGCCAGCTCGCGTTCACGCTGTCCAACGGCTTCACATTTGTCGAGGCGTACTTGGCGCGCGGCATGCACATCGACGATTTCGCGCCCAACCTGAGCTTCTTCTTCAGCAACGGCATGGACCCGGAGTACACGGTGCTGGGCCGCGTGGCGCGCCGCATCTGGGCCGTGGCCCTGCGCGACCGCTATGGCGCCAACGAGCGCAGCCAGAAACTGAAATACCACGTGCAGACCAGCGGGCGCAGCCTGCACGCGCAGGAGATCCAGTTCAACGACATCCGCACCACGCTGCAGGCGCTGATCGCCGTGTACGACAACTGCAACAGCCTGCACACCAACGCCTTTGATGAAGCCATCACCACGCCCACGGAAGACTCGGTGCGCCGCGCGATGGCGATCCAGCTCATCATCAACCGCGAGTGGGGCCTGGCGAAGAACGAAAACCCCAACCAAGGCGCCTTCATCATCGACGAGCTCACCGAGCTGGTCGAAGAAGCCGTGCTGCAGGAGTTCGAAAAAATCGCCGAGCGCGGCGGCGTGCTGGGCGCCATGGAAACCGGCTACCAGCGCGGCAAGATCCAGGACGAGTCCATGCACTACGAGATGCTCAAGCACACGGGCGAGTACCCGATCGTGGGTGTGAACACCTTCCGCAACCCGCACGGCGACTTGACCCCCGACACGCTGGAACTCGCGCGCTCGACCGACGACGAGAAACAAAGCCAGCTCAAGCGCCTGGCCGAGTTCCACGCCAAGCACGCCGACGAATCGCCGGCCATGCTGCAGCGCCTGAAACAGGCGGTGATCGAAAACGGCAACGTGTTCGAGGTGCTGATGCAGGCCGTGCGCGTGTGCTCGCTGGGCCAGATCACCTCGGCCCTGTTCGAGGTGGGCGGCCAGTACCGCCGCAACATGTGAGCGACCGTTGAGATCCAGCCCGCAGCGCTGCGTGCTGCTCAACCCGCACGCCCAGGGCGGGCGGGCGGCGGCCTTGTTGCCGCGGCTGCAGGCGGCCTTGCCACCCGACGTGGTGCTGCACGCCCCGCGCGACCTGGTTGACGCCCTCGCACTGCTGCAGAAACTGCCGCACGGCAGCCGCGTGGTGGCGGTGGGCGGCGACGGCACGCTCAACCGCTGGTTGCCCGCCCTGCTACACCGTGGCCACGAGCTGGGTGTGGTGGCGGTGGGCAGCGGCAACGACGTGGCGCGTTCGCTCGGCTTGCACGGGCGTGCGCCGCTGGCTTCGCTGGTCCATGCGCTCAACGCCGATCCGCGCCCCATGGACGTGGGCTGCGCCGAGTGGATGGACCCGCAGGGCCGCGAGTACCGGGTGCTGTTCCTCTCCAGCTTCACCGCCGGCTTCGATTCAGCGGTGGTGCTGCGCACACTCAGCGGGCCGCGCTGGCTCAGCGGTCTGCCGCGCTACCTGTGGGCCACCGTGGCCGAACTCGCCCACCTGCAGACCTGGCGGCTCGATGTCACGGCCAACGGCAAACACCTGCACAGCGGCCCGGCCCTGTTTGCCTCCAGCCTGAACACGCCCACCTTCGGCAGCGGCATGCCGGCCACACCGGCGGCGCGCACCAACGACGGCCTGCTCAACGTGCTGCTGGCCGGCCAGTTCGGCCGGCTGGGCGCGCTGGCCATACTGCCGCGCCTGCTCACCG
>JBKBWW010000018.1:0-41394 GCA_046314475.1 Hydrogenophaga sp. | reverse complement strand
CTGTTGATGACGATGGCGCGTGTGCGCGGCGTCATGGCCGCGCCGATGCGGTCGAAGTCGGGGCGGAAGGTGCCGGGTGTGAGCGGCACGCGCACCGGTACGCCACCGGCCAGTTCGATGTTGGGCACGTAGCTGTCGTAGCAGGGCTCCAGCACGATCACCTCGTCACCGGGGTGCACCACGGCCAGCAGCGCGGTGAGGATGGCCTGGGTGGCGCCTGCGGTCACGGTGATCTCGGTGGCCGGGTCGCAGCGCAGGCCATAGAGCGCCAGCATCTTGTCGGCCATGGCCTGGCGCAGCGCCGGCACGCCCGGCATGGGTGGGTACTGGTTGTGGCCGGCCTGCATGGCTTGAGTGACGGCGTTCACCAGCGCCGGATCGCAATCAAAATCGGGAAACCCCTGACCCAGGTTGACCGCCTTGTGCTCGGCGGCCAGGGCCGACATGACGGTGAAGATGGTCGTGCCCACATTGGGCAGGCGGGAGGCGAGGGCAGGGGTGTGGGGCGAATGGAGGCTCATGGGCTCAGAGTTCGTAGTCATCAGGCGTGCCGGCCATGGCCCGCATGACCTGGTCCTTGGTCAGGCGCTCGCTGAGCAGCTCGGCAAAGCGCAGCACGAAGTGGCGCAGGTAGGTGCCGCGTTTGAAGGCCACGCGCGCCAGGTTGTGGCCAAACAAATCAGCGGCGGGGCGGGACACCAGGTCGGGTGTCTGGTTGTCGCCAGCCATCGCCATTTCGGCCACGATGCCCACGCCCATGCCCAGCTTCACGTAGGTCTTGATCACGTCGGAATCGATCGCTTCCAGCACGATGTTGGGTTGCAGGTGGCGCAGCGCAAACGCCTGGTCGATGCGGGTGCGGCCGGTGTAGCTCGGGTGGTAGGTGATCAGCGGCACCTGTGCCAAGTCTTCGTGCGTGATGCGCTCGCGCTCCAGCAGCGGGTGATCAAACGGGAACACCAGCACGTGCTGCCATTCGTAGCAGGGCAGGGTGACGAGTTCGGGGTAGTTCACCAGCGACTCGGTGGCCATGCCGATCTCGGCCACTTCTTCCATCAGCATCTTGGCCACCTGGTCGGGCGAACCCTGGTGCAGGCTGATGGCCACCTTGGGGTAGGCCTGGCGCAGCGCGGCCACCGGCCCGGGCAACACATAACGCGCCTGGGTGTGGGTGGTGGCAATGGACAGCGTGCCGCTGTCCTGCGCCGAATACTGCTCACCGATGCGCTTGAGGTTGTTGACCTCGCGCAGGATGATTTCAATGCTCTTGAGCACCTGCAGGCCGGGTTCGGTCACGCGCTTGATGCGCTTGCCGTGGCGCGCAAAGATCTCGATGCCGAGCTCATCCTCCAGTTCGATGATGGCCTTGGACACCCCGGGCTGCGAGGTGTGCAGGGCCTTGGCGGCTTCGGTCAGGTTCAGGTTGCGGCGCACGGCCTCCTGCACGAAGCGGAACTGGTGCAGGTTCATGGCCCGGTCTCCAGCGCGATCTGCGCCAGCAGCGCGGTCAGGCGGGGGTCTTCACCTGCGGCCGGCAACTGCTCAAAGCGCACCTGCGGGTGGGCTTCCGCCAGGTCTTTCATGAGCACCGGCAGGTCTTCGCGCGCATGTTTGCCCATGCCGAAAAACAAGGGCAGCACCCGCACGCGCGTGGCACCTGCCTCGACCATCTGGCGCACCGCCGTGCCCATGTCGGGCTCACACAGTTCCAGGTAGGCGCACGAAACGGCGGCGGCCGGGGCGTTGCGCGCAATCTGCTGCGCAACCGACTCCACCGGCAGGCGCCACAAGGGGTCGCGCGACCCATGGGCAAACACGATCACACCAAGCATGGACACACTACCTTCGCAAGACGAGCCAGCCAAACGCGGCCAGCGAAAACACCGAATAGATCAACGCGGGTGAGGCCGCCGCCAGCCAGGGCTGCCAGGCATTGAGGTTGCCGATGTAGCCGAACACGTTGTTGAGCAGGAAGAAGCTGATGCCGATCATCACGCCACCGAACACATACGCGGTGATGCTGCCGGATCGGAAGTGCAGGTAAGCGAAGGGCAGGGCGAGCACCACCATCACCAGGCAACTGAGCGGGTAGAACACCTTGCGCCAGAACTCGATCTCGTAGCGCTGCGCCGTCTGCCCGTTGGCTTGGAGGTGGCGGATATAGCCGAACAGGTCGGCCGTGCGCATGGTCTCGGGCTTGAGCAAGGCCACCGACACCATCTCGCTGTTGATCCCGCTGGGCCAGCGGAAGGTCTCCAGTGCGCTGCGCACGATGCGCGCCGAGGCCTGGCCGGCGGTGTCGAACTCGCGCCGCTGCACCTGGCGCAGGGTCCACGAGTCGTCCACCTCGATCTGGCCGGTGGCGGCGGTGAGCGTGGACACCAGCGAGCCCTGGTTGTTGAACTCGAAGATGCGCACATTGCCCAGTTCGCCCTGCGGCGACATGGAGCCCACGTTCACCGAGAAGTTGCTGTAAGGCTGGCGCTCCTTGAGCCACGCCCCGGTCTGGCCGATGCTGATGTTGCCTTGGTAGCGGGCCTTGAGCAGCTGGGCCGTGCGGTCCGCGAGGGGTGCCACATAGTCGCCCAAGGCGAACGTGAGCACGACGAACACGGCGCCCAGACCGAGCAGGGTGCGCAGCGCGCGCCAGGGCCCCAGCCCGCTGGTGCGCAGGATCGTGTATTCAGAGCCTTGCGCCAGGCGCGCCAGCACAAACACCGCGCCGATCAGCACCGAGATCGGCAGCAACTCGTAAATGCGGTTGGGCATGAGCAGGCCCACGTAGAGCAAGGCGTGTGGGACCGCGTACACCAGCTTGGGGTCCAGCGCCGATGGTTTGCCCAAATCGGGCAGTTCGTCCACGAAATCGAAGAAAAAGAACAACGACAGGAAGGCCAGCAGCACGAAGCCCACCGCCAGGAGGATCTCGCCGTAGATCAGGCGCCGGATCGTCTTCATGCGGGAGCTCCTTGAGCGGCTGCATTGCGGCGGCTGTTGAGCCAGCTGCGCAAGCTCACGTTGTAGTGCCGCTTGGTCAGCCAGAGCACGGTGAGCACGAACACGCCGCCGTGCAGCAACAGCATGAAGGTGCCCAGGCCCACCAGGCCACCGGCCACCCAACTCTGGCCGAGGTTGAGCAGGTTGTAATAAAACACAAACGAGAAGAGCGTGAAGAAGAGGTTGCCGCCGCGGCCGGCGCGCGGGTTGCCCGCAGTGGTGGCCAGGGCGATCAACACGAAGTTGAGCGCGGTGAGCGCCATGCCGATGCGCCAGCCCAGCTCACCCAGGTTGGACCGGTCGGGTTCGGTGATCAGCTGCAGGGTGCTGCGCGACTTGAGTTGTTGTGTACCGCGCTCGCCGATCGCGCTCGATCCGATCTGCGTGCCGTAGCTCTCGAACTCACTGACCTTCAAACCGCTGCCGTCGGCCGCCGTTTCCAGCCGCTGGCCGTTGTTGAGCATCAGGAACTGCTGGTCGTTGACCCATTCAATGCGGCCCGATCGGGCGGAGGTGACAGTCTCGCGCCCGTCGTCCTCGGTGCTGGAGATGAAGATGTTGCGGCCCTCGGTGCCACCCGCCGTGTCCTTGTCGATGAAAAAGACGCGCCGGCCACTCGACGATTCCTGGAACTGTCCGGGCGCTACACGCTCGAGATCTCCACGGCGCTCGAAGCGGCTGCGAAGGTTGTCGGTCTGCTGGTTGGCCCAGGGCCAGACAAAAAACACCATCAGCGTGATGACCACCAGGATGGGCCACGAGAACCGCAGAACCGGCCCCAGAAAGCCCCCGAGCGAGCGGCCGCTGGAGAACCAGATGATCATTTCACTGTCCCGGTACATGCGCGAGAGCGTGAAGACAATCGCCACGAACAAGGCCAACGTGAGGATGGTGGGCATGCGACCGATGACGGTGTAGCCCAGCACCAGCGCAATCTCTTGCGGGTTCACGCTGCCCCGGGAAGCCAGGCCGAGTGTGCGTATCAGCAGCATCGTCAGCACGATGGTGAAGAGCACCACCAAGGTGGCCCCGAAGCTGCGCGCCAGCTCTCTGCGGATGGAAGAATGAAATAACATCGATTGCTAAAAGGAAAACACGATTATGGACTTCGAACTCAAATCCCTCAGCGCTGCGCAAGCCGCCCAACTGCCCGTCGACGCGCTGCTGGTGCTGGTGCCCGACACGACCCCGACGATGAAGTCCGCCGACCAGGCCCTGACCCGGCTGGTCGCCCAAGCGGTTGAGCGCAAGGATCTTGAGAACGGTGTGGCCAAGCTGCTGGCCTGCTATCGGCCCGAGGGCTTCAAGGCCTCGCGCGTGACGCTGGTGCGGGTGGGTGATGGCTCGGCCGCCTCCGTGCGCAAGGCCGTGTCAGCGGCCATGGGCTCACTCAAACAACCCGGCATTCAGAAACTCGGCGTGGTGTTCAGCCTGATCGACGCCACCGACGACGCCGTGCGCGCCGCCATGCAGGCTTGCGCCGACGCCACCTACTGCTACACCACCACCAAACCGAGCGCCAAGGCGCGCACCGTCAAACACGTGGTGCTGGGTGTGGCCAGGGCCGCTGACGTGCAGCGCGGCTTCAACATCGGCAAGGCCCAGGTGGTGGGCGTGGAGTTCGCCAAGGAATGGGCCAACCGCCCCGCCAACCATGCGACCCCCACCATGCTGGGCGAAGCCGCGCGCAAGCTCGGCAAGCACCCTGGCTTCAAGGTGGATGTGCTCGGCCCCAAGCAGGTGGAAGCGCTGGGTATGGGATCTTTTCTGTCGGTCGCTCGCGGCTCGGTGGAGCCACTGCGCTTCATCGTCATGCACTACAACGGCGGCGCCAAGGGCGCGGCTCCCGTGGTGCTGGTGGGCAAGGGCATCACGTTCGACACCGGCGGCATCTCCATCAAGCCCGCAGCCGACATGGACGAGATGAAGTTCGACATGGGGGGCGCGGCCAGCGTGCTGGGCACCTTCGCGGCGCTGGCCGAACTCAAGCCGGCCATCAACGTGGTGGGCATCATTCCCAGCTGCGAGAACATGCCCGACGGCCAGGCCGTGAAGCCCGGTGATGTGGTCACCAGCATGAGCGGGCAGACCATCGAAATTCTCAACACCGACGCCGAAGGCCGCCTGATCCTGTGCGACGCGTTGACCTATGCAGCGCGTTTCAAGCCGCGCAGCGTTGTCGACATCGCCACGCTGACCGGCGCTTGCGTGATCGCCCTGGGTTCTGTGCGCTCCGGGCTGTTCTCGGCGCGTGACGACCTGGCGCAGGCCCTGGCCAGTGCCGGGGAGAAGTCGCTCGACCTGTGCTGGCGCATGCCGCTGGACGACGACTACGCCGAAGGCCTCAAATCCAACTTCGCCGACATGGGCAACGTGGCGGGCCGCGCCGGCGGCGCCATCACCGCCGCCAAGTTCCTGCAGAAGTTCGCCACCGAGCTGCCCTGGGCCCACCTGGACATCGCGGGCACGGCCTGGAAGAGCGGGGCGGCCAAAGGCTCCACCGGTCGACCCGTGCCACTGTTGTTGCAGTACCTGATCGACCAAGCCGAAGCGCCTGCCAAATCCGCGCTATCGGTCAAGTCCTCGGCCCGCCGCTCAACCAAAGCCTGAGGCTGGTTTGCCCGACGTTGCCTTTCATTTCAATGCGCCTGATCGGCTGGGCTACGCCTGCCGGTTGCTGCGCAAGGCCTATTTGCGCAAGGCACGGCTGTTTGTGTGGGTGGCGCAGAGCGATCTGGTCAGGCTGGATGCCGCGTTGTGGACCATGGGCGCGGGCGAATTCATTCCCCACTGCCGAGCCGACGATGCCGAACTTTTAAAAGCCCGTTCGCCCATCCAGATCGGAGATCAACTGCCCGGCGAGCGCGGCCAATTGATCCTGGTGAACTTGCGCCACGACATGCCCGACGACCCAGCGGCCTTCAACCGGGTCATCGAAGTGGTGACGCTTGACGAGGCCGACCGGGCCCCGGCGCGGGAGCGGTGGCGCCAGTACAAGGCGCTGGGCCTGGAGCCGCAACGGCACGACCTCCAACTGGCGCCTGCGGACTGAATCCACAAGGCCGCGGGGTATGACCGCCGCTAATGCGGCATTCGTCGCGGTGATGTGGTCTCTGAAAACCCTCGATTGCGCTTTCGCCTTGTCACGTATGTGAAATTCGCGGCTTTTTTAGAGTATCTTTATGAGCGTGATGGCAAAAGTTCCCATCGCTTAACTTTTTCAATCCTTTTTGAGGAAAACCATGCAACTGAACCTGAAACTGGCCGTTCTTGCGGCGGCCGTCGCTCTTGCCGCTTGCGGCAAAAAAGAAGAAGCCGCGCCGGTCGCAGCACCCGCGGCGGCTCCTGCACCTGCAGCCCAGGTCATCAAGATCGGTCATGTTGGTCCCACCAGCGGTGGCATCGCCCACCTCGGCAAGGACAACGAAAACGGCGCCAAGATGGCGATCGAGGAACTCAACGCTGCTGGTCTGACCATCGGTGGTGCGCCTGTCACCTTTGAGCTGCTGGCTGAAGACGATGCAGCCGATCCGAAGCAGGGCACCGCTGCCGCCACCAAGCTGGTGGATGCCAAGGTCGCCGGCGTGATCGGTCACTTGAACTCCGGTACCACCATCCCAGCCTCGCAGATCTACAACGACGCAGGCATTCCCCAGATCTCCCCATCGGCCACCAACCCCAAGTACACCCGCCAGGGTTACGCCGGCGTGTTCCGCATGGTGGCTGACGACGTGCACCTCGGTGGCACGCTGGGCAAGTACGCTGTGGAAACGCTCAAGGCCAAGACCGTGGCCGTGATCGACGACCGCACGGCTTACGGCCAGGGCGTGGCTGACGAGTTTGAAAAAGGTGTGGCCGCTGCTGGCGGTACCGTGGTGGGCCGTGAGTTCACCAACGACAAAGCCACCGACTTCAACGCCATCCTGACCACCCTGAAGGCCAAGAAGCCTGACGTGGTGTTCTTCGGCGGCATGGACGCCGTGGCCGGCCCGATGCTCAAGCAGATGAAGCAGCTCGGCATCAACGCCAAGTTCATGGGTGGTGACGGCATCTGCTCCAGCGAACTGCCCAAGCTGGCCGCTGACGGCATGGCCGACGACCAGGTGTATTGCGCCGAAGCCGGCGGTGTCGAAGGCGAACAGAAAGAAGGCATGGACAAGTTCCGCGCCGACTTCAAGGCCAAGTTCGGTGCTGACGTTCAGGTGTACGCACCCTACGTGTATGACGCTGTCAAAGTTATGGCCAACGCCATGGTGACCGCTGGCTCCGCAGACCCCAAGGTCTACCTGCCCGCACTGAAGGCCACCAACTACAAAGGCGTGACCGGCAACATCACCTTTGATGAAAAAGGCGACATCAAGAACGGCGCCCTGACGCTCATGACCTACAAGGCCGGTGCCCGCACCACCTTGGCCGTGATCCGCTGATCAGCGCTTTCCGGTTCTCTTTGAAAGGCCACCTTCGGGTGGCCTTTTTCCTGTGTGCTCCCTGTTGTCGACCAACACGGTGTTGCGGGCGCAAGACCTTCACCGCTGCACGGCGGGGTGGTGTCCTACACCGGTGACGACCGAATGCAGCTAAGGTCGGCACAGGTGATCAAGCGACACCCCAACACACAAGGACATTGGCATGGACAACATCTACGAAGCCCTGAGGGAGAGCCACGAGTTGCAACGCAAGCTGTGCCGGCAGCTGGTGCGCATCAAAGCGGGCGACCCGCGCGCTCTGGAAATTTTCAGCGAACTGCGCATCGAACTCGCGGCCCATGCCGCAGCCGAGGAGCGGTTTCTGTATGCCCCCATCCTGCTGGACGATCTGGGCCTCAAGCCTTCGCGGCATGCCCTGTCCGAACACCATGAGATTGACGAATGCGTTGAGGCACTGGGCAAGGCACGGAAGAATCCGGAGGCGTGGCCCGAACTGGCCAAGAAGCTGTCGCACGAGGTGCACCACCATCTGAAGGAAGAAGAAACCAAGTTCTTCCAGCTCTCGGGCAAGATCCTGAGCGACCGGCAAAAGAGCAGCCTGGCCGGCAAGTACCGGCGTGACCTCAAGCGCATGCGTGCTGTGGAAGCCTGATGGCAGCGGTGGCCAACAAAGGCTGCCGCATAAAAGAAAAACGGGCCGTGAGGCCCGTGTTTGCTTGATCCCTGGCGGAGAGGGCGGGATTCGAACCCGCGGTGGGTATTAGCCCACACACGCTTTCCAGGCGTGCGACTTAAACCGCTCATCCACCTCTCCGCGAAGCCTGCGATTGTAGCAGCCTCGTGGACCTGCTCAGGTGGTCGGACTGCCGTCGGCGGTCTTGTGCCAGGCGTGTTGTTGCAGCACCTCCAGCGAAACGTGTTGCAAGGTGGTGGCGTTGGTGCTCTCCAGCACCACAGGTGGCGCCACACCGGCCTTCAATGCTTCTTGCCAGCGCTGCACGCACAGGCACCAGCGATCGCCCGGCTTGAGTCCGGCAAACCGCCACTCGGGCCGGGGCGTGCTCAGATCGTTGCCACGTTCGCGAGAGAACTCAAGAAACGCCGCTGTGACACGTGCGCACACCACATGCGTGCCGTGGTCGTCAGGGCCGGTCTCGCAACAACCGTCTCGGTAGAAGCCGGTGAGCGGATCGTAGGAGCAGGGCAGCAGTTCGGTGCCCAGGACGTTGCGCGCAAGGGTCATGGTGTTCTCGACAAGGACGAAGGGATCAGGCGGTTTTGCTGGTGCCGACCATCTTCATGGCCGACGCAATCAGGGCCGACACTTCGGTCATGTTGCTCGGCACGATGAGCGTGGTGGTGGCGTCGGCAGCGACCTTGCTGTAGGCGTCCACGGCGCGCTCGGCCACCTTGAGCTGAACGGCCTCCTGGCCGCCTGGCTGGCGGATGGCTTCGGCCACCACGCGAATGGCTTCGGCCGTGGCCTCGGCCACCGCCAGGATGGCGGACGCTTCGCCCTGCGCGTTGTTGATCTCGGCCTGCTTCTCGCCTTCGGAGCGGGCAATGAAAGCTTCACGCTCGCCGGTGGCGATGTTGATCTGCTCCTGGCGGCGGCCTTCGGAGGCCGCGATCAGGGCGCGCTTCTCGCGCTCGGCGGTGATCTGGGCCTGCATGGCCAGCAGAATTTCCTTGGGCGGCGTGAGGTCCTTGATTTCGTAGCGCAGCACCTTCACTCCCCAGTTCAGCGCAGCCTCGTCGATGGCGTGCACCACTTGCGCGTTGATGATGTCGCGCTCCTCGAACGTCTTGTCGAGTTCGAGCTTGCCGATGACCGAACGCAGTGAGGTCTGGGCCAACTGGGTCACCGCCACGATGTAGTTGGACGAGCCGTAGCTGGCGCGCATCGGGTCGGTGACCTGGAAGTACAGGATGCCGTCAACCTGCAGCTGGGTGTTGTCGCGCGTGATGCAGACCTGGCTGGGCACATCCAGCGGGATTTCTTTGAGGCTGTGCTTGTAGGCCACCTTGTCGATGAAGGGCACGAGGAAGTTCAAGCCCGGCGCCAGGGCCGAGTGGTATTTCCCCAGCCGCTCGACCACCCAGGCGTTTTGCTGCGGCACCACCTTGACGGAGCGTGTGATGAAGATGGCAGCGACGATGAGCAGGAGGATGGCGATTTCCATGGCGGGCGTTCTCGATGAAATTGGGAAAGGTGGGGGTAGCGCAGGCGCGTGAAAAGTCCGGCTGTCAGACCTTGTCGACCAGCAGGCGGCTGCCCACCAGCTCGGCCACGCGGTAGCTGCCGGGTGTGGGCGGATTGCCCGGGCGGTGGATCACGGTCCATTGCGCACCCCGGTATTTGACGCTGGCGGTGCCGTCGGCGTTCCATTCGTCGATTTGCAGGATTTCGCCCACGTCGAGGTTCACGCTGCGCAGGGCACGCACCGAAGGGTCGCTGGCGCGACGCTTCTTGACGAAGTACCAGGCCACCACCAGCGCCGAACCGGTGACGGCAGCAACGATCAATTGACCCACCAGCCCCAGGCCGGCGTGGGCGGCCAGCGCGCCCGCAGCCATGCCCACCGCCAGCATGAGCAGGTAAAAGGTGCCTGTGAACAGTTCGAGTGCGACGGTGGAACCCGCCAACAGCCACCACAATGTTGAATCCGACATGCATGCTCCGGTGATGTGAATCGATCGCGCCAAGCCTTTGCTCGAAGCGTTTGTCTGACCAATGCCACATTCTGCGGTAAATGAACGGATGCACCGGGACCGTGTCTCGCGTTGTCCGTACACTTCGCGCTTTCTTTCGCCAGATGGCCGCGCCTCCTGCGGCTGGAGAACCTCATGAAATTCCGCTTCCCCATCGTCATCATCGACGAGGACTTCCGCTCCGAAAACACCTCGGGCCTGGGCATCCGCGCGCTGGCGCAGGCCATCGAGGTCGAGGGCTTCGAGGTGGTGGGCGTGACGAGTTACGGTGACATGAGCCAGTTCGCCCAGCAGCAGAGCCGCGCGAGTGCCTTCATCCTGTCGATCGACGACGAGGAGTTCAGCCACGGCGCCGACCTCGACCCGGTGGTGCTGAACCTGCGCAACTTCATCGACGAGGTGCGGCGCAAGAACTCGGACGTGCCGATCTATATCTACGGCGAAACCAAGACCAGCCGGCATTTGCCCAACGACATCCTGCGCGAGCTGCACGGCTTCATCCACATGTTCGAGGACACACCTGAGTTCGTCGCGCGCCACATCATCCGCGAGGCCAAGAGTTACCTCGAAGGCATCCAGCCGCCGTTCTTCAAGGCGCTGCTCGACTACGCCGAAGACGGCTCGTATTCGTGGCATTGCCCCGGCCACTCGGGTGGTGTGGCGTTCCTGAAGAGCCCGGTCGGCCAGATGTTCCACCAGTTCTTTGGCGAAAACATGCTGCGCGCCGACGTGTGCAACGCGGTGGAAGAGTTGGGCCAGCTGCTGGACCACAACGGCGCGATTGGTGCGAGCGAGCGCAATGCCGCGCGCATCTTCAACGCCGACCACTGTTTCTTCGTGACCAACGGCACCAGCACGAGCAACAAGATGGTGTGGCACCACACGGTGGCCCCGGGTGACGTGGTGGTGGTGGACCGCAACTGCCACAAGTCCATCCTGCACAGCATCATCATGACGGGCGCGATCCCCGTGTTTCTGAAGCCCACGCGCAACCACTACGGCATCATCGGCCCGATCCCGCAGAGCGAGTTCGAGATCGACGCCATCAAGGCCAAGATCCGCGCCAACCCGCTGCTGGCCGGCGTGGACGCCGATGCGGTCAAGCCGCGCGTGCTCACGCTCACCCAGTCCACCTACGACGGCGTGCTCTACAACACCGAAGCCATCAAGCAGATGCTCGACGGTTACGTGGCCAACCTGCACTTCGACGAAGCGTGGCTGCCGCACGCGGCCTTCCACCCCTTCTATGGCAACTTCCACGCCATGGGCAAAAAGCGCGTGCGCCCGATGGAGTCGGTGGTGTACGCCACGCAGTCCATCCACAAGCTGCTCGCCGGCATCAGCCAGGCCAGCCATGTGCTGGTTCAGGACTCGCAGCACGTCAAGCTCGACCGCCACCTCTTCAACGAGGCCTACCTGATGCACACCAGCACCAGTCCGCAGTACGCCATCATCGCCAGCTGCGACGTGGCCGCGGCCATGATGGAGCCGCCCGGTGGCAAGGCGCTGGTGGAGGAGAGCATTTTTGAAGCGCTCGACTTCCGCCGTGCCATGCGCAAGATCGACGCCGAATTCGGTGACGACGACTGGTGGTTCAAGGTCTGGGGCCCGGACGATCTGGCCGAAGAAGGCATGGGTGAGGCCATGGACTGGGTGCTCAACCCCGATCCGGCGGGTTCACAGGCCACGGCCAAGGAATGGCACGGCTTCGGCGACATGGCGCCGGGCTTCAACATGCTGGACCCGATCAAGGCCACCATCGTCACGCCGGGCCTGAACCTGGACGGCCGCTTCGAGCCCGAGGGCATTCCCGCGTCCATCGTCACCAAGTTCCTCGCCGAACACGGTGTGGTGGTGGAGAAGACCGGTCTGTACAGCTTCTTCATCATGTTCACCATCGGCATCACCAAGGGCCGGTGGAACACGCTGCTGACCGCACTGCAGCAGTTCAAGGACGACTACGCCAAGAACCAGCCGATGTGGCGCATCCTGCCGGAGTTCTGCCAGAAGCACCCGCGCTACGAGCAGATGGGCCTGCGCGACCTGTGCCAGCACGTGCACGAGCTCTACGCCCGCTACGACATCGCGCGCCTGACCACCGAGATGTACCTGAGCGATCTGACGCCGGCCATGAAACCCACCGATGCGTTCGCGCACATCGCGCAGCGCACCACCGAGCGTGTGCCGATCGACGAACTCGAAGGCCGCATCACCACCAGCCTGGTCACGCCGTACCCACCGGGCATCCCGCTGCTGATCCCGGGCGAGGTGTTCAACAAGAAGATCGTCGACTACCTCAAGTTCGCGCGCGAGTTCAATGCCCAGTGCCCGGGCTTCGAGACCGATATCCACGGCCTGGTGGAGATGGTCGGCGACGACGGCAAGAAACGTTACTTTGCCGACTGCGTGAAAGCCTGAACCAGATCAGCGAGGGGCGTCGGGGCGCACCCGCACGAAGCTGGCGAAGCGCGGCACGCCGCTCTCGTTGACACCGCGAAAGCGGTAGGTGACCCAGTCGCCCACGGAGGGCGGTTGGTCTCGCTGGGCATCGGTGAAGCCGGTGCCCAGTCGAAAGCGCAAGCCTCCGGGCGTTTCGACCAGCAAGGCACCCAGGCGGCCGGCGTGGCGGCCCTGTCCTGGCAGGTGTTGCAGCACACGTGCTTCGGCGTCTTCGTGGGTCTTTACCTTCAGCAGATCCTCGTTGCGCTCTGCTCGATAGAACGAGTCGCCACGGTGCAGCATCAGCCCTTCGCCACCGGCTTTCACCACCCTGTCCAGCCTCGCCATCAGCTCGGCGTGGCTGGCCACGCGTTCCTGCGCAACGGCCTGTAGCCAGGGCTGCTTGAGTTGCTGCACCAGGGCCTGGTAGGCCTGGATGCGGTCGGTGAAGCGGCCCGGGTGCGCAGGCAGGTCAAACACCATGAAACGCACGCGTCGCCATGCGTCATCGATGGGGGTTTGACGGCGCACGGTGGAGAGCGCTTCCTCAAATCTCCCTCGACCGATCCAGAGTTCGCCATCCATGGGCTCGGCGGGCCAGCCGGCGGTGAACCACGCTGGCGCTGCGATCACTTCGCCACCTCGCGTCAGCAACCGCTGACCATCCCAGAGACCACGCAGGCCGTCGTATTTTTCACTCAGCCAATAGTCGCGCAGCGGCACAGCTGGCCGGTACACGTTGGCAAGCATCAGGGCCGGTGCGTCGGCAGCCAAAGCAGGGCCAGACCGGCCACAGGTGACCAGGCCCAACCAGCCAAGCAGCTCGCGTCGCCTCATGGCGGCACCCGAAGCGCAGAGGGATCAGCTCAACGCGTCGCTGTCGCGGCTTACGCCCGTGGTGTGGCTGTAGCCGCCGTCCACGTAGGTGATCTCGGCGGTGACGCCACCAGCCAGATCGCTCAGCAGAAAAGCGGCCACGTTGCCCACGTCTTCGATGGTCACGTTGCGGCGAATCGGTGAAGCGCTGGCGACCATGCCCAGCAGCTTGCCGAAGTCCTTGATGCCGCTGGCGGCCAGGGTCTTGATGGGGCCGGCGCTGATGCCGTTGACGCGCATGCCCTTGGGGCCCAACGATTCGGCGAGGTAACGCACCGATGCCTCGAGACTGGCTTTGGCCAGACCCATGGTGTTGTAGTTGGGCACGGCGCGCAAAGCGCCGAGGTAGGTGAGAGTCAGCAGCGCCGATTTCTCGTTGAGCATGGGCAGCGCGGCCTTGGCCATGGCGGGAAAGCTGTAGGCGCTGATGTCGTGCGCGATGCGGAAGTTTTCGCGCGTCAGACCATCCAGAAAATCACCAGCAATGGCTTCGCGCGGTGCGAAGCCGATGCTGTGCACGAAGCCGTCGAACTTGGGCCACACCAGCGCGAGGTCGGCAAACAGCTTTTCAATCTGGGCGTCATCGCCCACATCGCAATCAAAGATGAGCTTGGAGTCGAAATCGGCCGCGAACTCGGTGATGCGGTCCTTGAACCGCTCGCCGACGTAGCTGAACGCGAGCTCGGCGCCTTGCTGATGGCAGGCTCTGGCGATGCCGTAGGCGATGGACCGGTTGGACAGCACGCCCGTGATCAGCAATTTCTTGCCGGTGAGAAAACCCATGTTTCTGTCTCCAATGAAAAATCCTTCAGAATTGTCGCATGCACTTCTCCCGCATCCGCCCTGGCCACCGACTCGTCTCGACGTCCCTGGCCGCCTTGCTGATGCTCTGGAGCCCGCTGGGATGGGCTGCCCACGGTTACGCGCTGTGGGGTCAGCTCAAGTACCCCGACGGCTTCACCCATTTCGAGTACGTCAACCCCACCGCGCCCAAGGGCGGTGAGCTGCGGCTCGTGAGCAACCTCCGGCTGTCCACCTTCGACAAATACAACCCCTTCACGTTGCGTGGCAGCGCGCCAGCCTATTTGTCGGACCTGATGTTCGACTCGCTGCTGACCGGCGCACTGGATGAGAACGGCGCAGCCTACGGCTTGCTGGCCGACGACGTGAGCACCGCGCCCGACGGCCTGTCGGTCACCTTCAAGTTGCGCAACACCGCGCGCTTCCACAACGGCGACCCGGTGCTCGCCGCCGACGTGAAGCACAGCTTCGACACCCTCATGGGCCCGCACACCTCGCCGGCCTACAAGACCGTGCTGCAGGACGTGGCCGGGCTGGACGTGTTGGGTGAACGCACCGTGCGCTACCGCTTCAAGAAGCCCAACCGCGAACTGCCACTGACCGTGGGTGGCCTGCCGGTGTTCAGCCGCGCCTGGGGCAATTCGGTGGACCCCAAGACCGGTCAGCGCAAGACGTTCGACCAGGTCGTGACTGACATTCCCATCGGCAGCGGGCCCTACAAGATCGGCCCGGTGCAGTTCGGCAAGGACATCACCTACGTGCGCGACCCGGCCTACTGGGCGCGCGACCTGCCAGTGCGTCGCGGCACCGCCAACTTCGACCGCATCCTCGTCAAGATCTACAAGGACAACACCGCGCGGCTCGAAGCGCTGAAGGCGGGCGAGTTCGATCTCATGCGCTTCTTCTCGGCTGGCGACTGGGCGCGTCGCGTCAACGGCAAGAAGTTCGATACCGGCGAACTCGTCAAGGGCGAGTTCACCCACCGCCTGCCCACCGGCTTTCAAAGTTATGTGCTCAACACGCGACGCCCGCCGCTGGACGACATTCGCGTGCGCGAGGCGCTGGGCCTGGCGATGGACTACGAGTGGATGAACCGCCAGATGTTCTACAACGCCTACCAGCGTGTGCAGGGCCTGTTTGGCAACACCGATTGTTCGCCGCAGGGCACGCCATCCCCCCAGGAGCTGGCCTTGCTGGAGCCCTGGCGCAAGCAGTTGCCGCCCGCCGTGTTCGGCCCCGTGTACGCGGCACCGCGCACCGACGGCACGAACTCCCTGCGCGGCAACCTCAAGCGTGCGCAGGCCTTGCTGCGCGAGGCGGGCTGGACGGTGCAGGACGGTCAGCTGCGCAATGCGCAGGGCAAGGCCTTGACGCTTGAATACCTGGACAGCGCCGAAACCGGCGCGCGCGTGGTCACGCCCTGGATACGCAACCTGACCAAGCTGGGTGTTGAACTCAAGTTCCGCCCCGTGGACTTCGCGCTGTACCAGCAGCGGCTGCGCAGTTTTGATTTCGACATCGTCTCGCTGGCCTACGGTGGCACCAACAACCCGGGCGCGGAGTACGCCGACCTGTTCGGCAGCGCTGCAGCCAAGACCGAAGACTCCGGGAACCACACCGGCACGGCCAACCCCGCGGTGGATGCGTTGATCGAGCGCATGGTGGAAGCTCCCACACAGCCTGAATTTCTGGCCGCCTGCCGCGCACTGGACCGCGCCATCACGCACAGCCATGTGCTGATTCCACAATGGTCGGCCACAACCCATCGCATGGCCTACAACGCATGGCGGCTGGCCAGGCCGGAAAAAATGCCCCCTTACGCCTCGGGTGAAGTGTGGGCCATCGACACCTGGTGGGCTCAAGACCCGGCAACCGCAAAGCGCTGAACACCATGTGGATCTACATCCTCAAACGCCTGCTGCTCATGATCCCGACCTTGTTCGGGGTGCTGCTGCTGACCTTCGTTGTGATCCAGTTCGTGCCGGGTGGACCGGTGGACCAGTACCTGGCCGAAGCCCGCGCGGGTGCCGGCGCAGCGGGAGCCGAAGGTGGCTCGGTCTACCGCGGCGCGCAGGGCGTGGACCCCAAACGCATCGAGCAGATCAAGGCGCTTTACGGCTTTGACAAACCTGCGCACGAACGTTTCTTCCAGATGCTGGGTCAGTTCGCGCGCTTCGATCTGGGCACCAGTTTTTTCCAGAACAAGGCGGTGTCCGAACTCATCATGGAGAAGCTGCCCGTTTCCATCACGCTCGGCTTGTGGACCTTCCTCATCAGCTACGGCGTGGCCGTGCCGCTGGGCGTGGCCAAGGCGGTGCGGGCCGGCTCGCGCTTCGACTTGGTCACCACCTTGCTCGTGCTCATCGGCTACGCCATCCCGGGTTTCGTGCTCGGTGTGGCCTTGCTGGTGATCTTCGGCGGACAGTTGCAGTGGTTCCCGTTGCGTGGCCTCACATCCTCCAATTGGGAAGAACTCAGCTGGGGCGCACGCATCGTCGACTACCTCTGGCACATCACCCTGCCGGTCACTGCCATGGTGCTGGGCAGCTTCGCCGTCACGGCCATGCTCACCAAAAACGCGTTTCTGGAGGAGATCCGCAAGCAGTACGTGATGACCGCGCGCGCCAAGGGCCTGAGTGAGCGGCAGGTGCTGTGGAAGCACATCTTCCGCAACGCGCTCATCCCCATCGTCACCGGTTTTCCATCGGCCTTCATCGGCGCCTTCTTCGCCGGCTCCTTGCTCATCGAAACCCTGTTCTCGCTCGACGGTCTGGGCCTGCTCAGCTACGAGAGCGTGATCCGACGCGACTATCCCGTGGTGCTCGGCACCTTGTTCTTCTTCACGCTGATCGGTCTGGTCACCAAGCTGATCTCCGACCTCTGCTACGTCTGGGTGGACCCGCGTGTCAAATTCGACTGAAGCCGTGACACCGTCGTTGTCTCCGAGTGCGCGCGCCTGGCGCCGCTTCAAGCGCAACCGCCTGGGCTACTGGAGCCTTGTGCTGTTCTGCCTGCTCGTGGTGGGCAGCCTCTTCGCTGAGGTGTTGTCGAACGACCGGCCCTTGATCGTGCGCTACGAGGGCACGACCTATTTCCCCATGGTCAAGGACTATGCGGAAACGGTGTTCGGCGGCGATTTCGACACCACCACCGATTACCTCGACCCCTTCATCCGCGAACAGCTCACCAAAGGCGACAACTGGGCCATCTACGCGCCCAATCCGTACGGCCCGCAGACGCTGAACTACTTCGCCAAGCTGCCCAACCCCTCGCCACCCACGCTGGACAACCTGTTCGGCACCGACGACCGCGGGCGCGACCTGCTGGCGCAACTGATCTACGGCTTTCGCGTGAGCGTGCTGTTCGCGCTGGCGCTCACCGTCATCGGCGTGCTGCTCGGTGTGGTCACCGGCGCCATCCAGGGCTTTTTCGGCGGCAAGACCGACCTGGCCTTTCAGCGCTTCATCGAAATCTGGGGCTCCATGCCGGAGCTGTACTTGCTCATCATCTTTTCGGCCGTGTTCGCGCCCAGCATCAGCTTGTTGCTGATCCTGCTCAGTCTGTTTGGCTGGATGGGCCTGTCCGATTACGTGCGCGCCGAGTTCCTGCGAAACCGACAGCTCGACTATGTGCGTGCCGCGCGAGCGCTGGGCCTGTCCAACTGGCAGATCATCTGGCGCCACGTGCTGCCTAACAGCCTCACACCGGTGGTCACCTTTTTGCCGTTCCGCATGAGCGCGGCCATCCTGGCGCTCACCTCGCTCGACTTTCTGGGCCTGGGCGTGCCACCCGGCACACCCTCTCTGGGCGAGCTGCTGAGCCAGGGCAAGAACAACATCGACGCCTGGTGGATTTCGCTCTCCACCTTCGCGGTGCTGGTGATCACGCTGCTCCTGCTGACCTTCATGGGTGATGCCCTGCGTGATGCGCTCGACCCGCGGAAAGCGGACAAATGACGACCTCCATGCTCCTCGAAGTGAAAGGCCTGAGCGTCTCGTTCGGCGGTCAGGCCGTCGTGCATGGCATCGACTTTTCCATCAAGGCCGGCGAAAAACTCGCGCTGGTGGGCGAGTCCGGCTCAGGAAAGACGGTGTCCGCCTTGTCGCTGCTGCGCCTCGTGCACAACGCCGACGTGAGCGGCTCGGCGCTGCTCAACGGCCGCGACCTGCTGAAAATGACGGAACACCAGCTGCGTGGCGTGCGCGGCGACGAGGTGGCCATCGTTTTCCAGGAGCCCATGACCGCGCTGAATCCGCTCTACACCGTGGGTGACCAGATCGGCGAGGTGTTGCAGCTCAAGAAGGGCCTCACGCCGCGGCAGGCCCTGGCGTCCACCATCGAGCTGCTGGCCTCCACCGGCATCCCGGAGCCGGCGCGCCGCGCCAACGCCTTCCCGCACCAGCTCAGCGGCGGCCAGCGCCAGCGCGCCATGATCGCCATGGCGCTGGCCAGTGCACCCAAGCTGCTGCTGGCCGACGAGCCCACCACCGCGCTCGATGTAAGCCTGCGCGGCCAGATCCTGGACCTGCTGGCCGACCTGCAGCGCCAGCACGGCATGGCGGTGCTGCTGATCACGCACGACCTCAACCTGGTGCGCCGTTTTGCCGACCGTGTGGCGGTCATGGAGCAAGGCCATCTGGTGGAGCAGGGCGCGGTGAGCGACGTGTTTGCTGCGCCGAGGCACGCCTACACCCAGATGCTGCTGGCCAGCAAACCCGAACGAGACGTGGTGCCCGCTGGTCCGCCGGCTGCCGACGCCGAGCCGGTACTGCAAGCCCGTGGCCTGCGTGTCAGTTATCCGGTGCCGCTGCCTGGTTTGCGTGGCTGGTTCAAGAAAGGTGAGTTCGTTGCGGTGCAAGGCGCCAACCTGGACCTGGCGCCCCGCCAGACCCTGGGCGTGATCGGCGAATCGGGTTCGGGCAAGTCCACGTTGGCGCTGGCCGCGCTGGGTTTGCTGCCCTACCGGGGCAACTTGCAGGTCACAGGATCCGACTGGACGCAAGCCCTGAAAAACGGCGAGAGCAGGGCGCTGCGCCAGCGGGTGCAGGTTGTGTTCCAGGACCCGTTTTCATCGCTGTCCCCTCGCATGACCATCGAGCAGATCGTCGGCGAAGGCCTGCTGGTGCATCAGCCAGGCCTCTCGGTGGCGCAGCGCCGCGACCGTGTGGTCAAGGCTCTGGCCGATGTGGGCCTGGTCGACGATCCGCGGCGCGGCGGCGACTGGTTGCAGCGCTACCCCCACGAGTTTTCGGGTGGGCAGCGCCAGCGACTGGCGATCGCCCGCGCGCTCATCATCGATCCGCAATTGCTGGTGCTCGACGAGCCCACCAGCGCGCTGGATGTGACGGTGCAAAAGCAGGTGCTGGCCTTGCTGCAGCGCTTGCAGCGCGAGCGCGGCCTGAGCTATCTGCTGATCACACACGATGTGGACGTGATCCAGGCGATGGCGCACCAAGTGATCGTGATGAAGGACGGTGCGGTGGTCGAAAGCGGCCCGGTCGAGCAGGTGCTGCGCTCACCCGCGCACCCTTACACCCGCACCCTGGTTCAGGCGGCCGCCTGATGCGCTCACCGGCTTGACCTGCATCAGGCCGCTGACGAGATGGGCGGCGTATAACCGTCGCTCATGACCGATCCCTCTCCCTCTTCAACACGCCCCGTCTCGCTGCATTCGCCTTGGCGCTGGCTGGCGCTCGGCTGGGCAGACTTGCGGCGCAACCCCGTGCCCGGTCTGGTTCACGGGCTGCTGCTCACGGTTTTTGGCTGGGTGCTGCTGTGGGCTGCGCGCGACCAGTTCTGGCTGTTGGCCGGCGCCTTCTCGGGTTTCCTCATCGTCGCGCCCATCCTGGCCACCGGTCTGTACCAGATCAGCCGCCAGCGCAGCGCCGGGTTGGGCGAGGTGATTCAACTCTGGCGATCGGGCGATGGCCGCTTGGTGAAGTTCGGCCTGCTGCTCGGCCTAGCCGGCACCGGCTGGGTACTCACCTCGGCCGGGCTGATCACGCTGTGGTCGCCCTCGCCCATCCAGAAGCCGGTGGATTTCCTGCGTCACGTGGTGCTGGTGCGCGACATCGGACTGTTCGAGGCCTGGCTGCTGCTGGGCGCCTTGCTGGCCGCCCCCGTGTTTGCCTCGACCGTGGTCGCCCTGCCGATGCTGGTGGACACCCGCGCCTCGGTGATGGAAGCGGTGGCCGAGAGCTGGCGCGCCGTTGCCAGCCACCCCGGGCCCATGGTGCTGTGGGCGGTGGTGATCGGCCTGTTGGTCGGCTTGGGCATGGCCACGGCATTGCTCGGGTTGATCGTGCTGATACCGCTGCTGGCCCACGCCAGCTGGCACGCCTACCGCGATCTGACCGCCCATCGATTGGGGCACTGAATCATGGGCAACACCCTGTTCGGCTTCACCGAGGGCCAGATCGCCCAGTTCGGCCTGACCTTCGGCGTCGGGGCCTTCATCCTGTACATGCTGTTCATCGTGTTCAACCTGGCCCGCGAATCCAAGGCCGGCAAGTTCGGCACCTTCGTGCTGTTTCTCGTGCTGTCGTTCGGCATGCTGGGGTTCCTGGCCAAGAACCTCATCCAATGGATTCTGGGCATTTGAACGGCGTTCAGCATTGAACTGTTGATTGGGTTGCCAATCGGCCTTTGCAGGCGTTACAATGCGAGCTTCACGACCAAATGGGCGGGTAACTACCGGCCCATTTTTTTTGGCCGAACGCTTTTGACCCTGGGGTAATCCACAGGGTTGATTCATTGGTCCACCCTGGGCAGACACCATCAGCATGGCTTGGCAAGAGATCGTAGAGCAGACCGTCACCGGACTGGGTTTTGACCTGGTGGAGTTGGAGCGCTCGGGCAGCGGCTTGCTGAAGGTCACGATCGATCTGCCGTGGGAGGCGCCCGTTGTGGGCCAACCCATGCCGGTGGAGCGTTTTGTCACGGTCGAAGATTGCGAAAAGATCACGCGTCAGTTGCAATACCTGCTGGAAGTCGAGGGCCTGGAATACCGCCGCTTGGAGGTGGGATCGCCGGGCATTGACCGGCCGCTCAAGCGCGAGATTGATTTCGTGCGGTTTGAAGGTCACGTGATCGACCTCACCTTGAAGGCGCCGATCGGCGCCACCGGGACCGACGTGGCGGCGAACCGCAAAAAATTCAGGGGCACGCTGGAGCGTGCCGACGATGGTGTGCAGTGGCAGGTGGTCTGGAGCGATGCGCCCGAGCCCAAGCCCGGCGCCCGGGTGAGCAAGAAGCGCGCGCCCGTGCCCATGCAGGCCATGACCTTTTCGCTGGACGACATCCAGCAGGCGCGCTTGGCGCCCATCGTGAATTTCAAGGGCCGTCAGGCCCCTGGAGCGCAGGCTTCAGACAGTGATGAATGAGAGAAATCAAAGTGACCCAGATTGTGCAATTCGGAAAGGTGGGCGAGTGAAATGAACCGCGAAATGTTGATGCTGATCGATGCGATCTCGCGCGAGAAGAACGTCGAGCGCGACGTCGTGTTGGGCGCCGTGGAACTGGCGCTGGCCTCGGCCACCAAAAAACTCTACAAGGGCGACGTGGACATCCGTGTGGCCATGGACCCGGACACCGGCTCCTACGAGACCTTCCGCCGCTGGCTGGTGGTTCCCGATGAGGCCGGCCTGCAGAACCCCGACGCGGAAGAACTGCTGACCGACGCCCGCGACGAACTCGCCGACATCGAAGAAGGCGACTTCATCGAAAAGCCGGTGGAAAGCGTGCCGATCGGCCGCATCGGTGCCATGGCCGCCAAGCAGGTGATCCTGCAGAAGATCCGCGACGCAGAGCGCGAGATGTTGCTCAACGATTTCATGTCGCGCGGCGACAAGATCTTTGTGGGCACCGTCAAGCGCATGGACAAGGGCGATCTGATCGTCGAGAGCGGCCGGGTTGAAGGCCGACTCAAGCGCGGCGAGATGATCCCGAAAGAGAACTTCCGCACCGGCGACCGTGTGCGCGCCATGATCATGGACGTGGACCTGACGCTGCGCGGCGCACCCATCCTCCTGTCGCGCTCGGCACCGTCGTTCATGATCGAACTCTTCCGCCAGGAAGTGCCCGAGATCGAACAGGGACTGCTGGAGATCAAGACCTGCGCCCGCGACCCGGGTTCGCGCGCCAAGATCGCCGTGCACACCTTCGACAAACGCATCGACCCGATCGGCACCTGCGTCGGTGTGCGCGGTTCGCGCGTCAACGGTGTGACCAACGAACTCGCCGGCGAGCGGGTGGACATCGTGCTGTGGTCGGAAGACCCGGCGCAGTTCGTCATCGGCGCACTGGCCCCGGCCAACGTGGTCTCCATCGTGGTGGACGAAGAGCGCCATGCGATGGACGTGGTGGTGGACGAGGAAAACCTCGCCATCGCCATCGGCCGCGGTGGCCAGAACGTGCGTCTGGCATCCGAGCTGACCGGCTGGCGCATCAACATCATGACGGCCGACGAGTCGGCGCAGAAGCAGGCCGAAGAGGCCGACGGCATCCGCAAGATCTTCATGGCCAAGCTCGACGTGGACCAAGAGATCGCCGACATCCTGATCGAAGAAGGCTTCACCAGCCTCGAAGAAGTGGCCTATGTGCCGCTGCAGGAAATGCTGGAGATCGAGTCTTTTGACGAAGACACGGTCAATGAGCTGCGCACCCGCGCCAAGGATGCATTGCTGACCATGGAAATCGCTCGCGAAGAGAGCGTCGAAGAAGTTTCGCAAGACCTGCGCGACCTCGACGGCGTCACCCCCGAGCTGATCGCCAAGTTGGCCGACGGCGGCATCCACACCCGCGACGAGCTGGCCGATCTGGCCACCGACGAGCTCACCGACATCACCGCACAGACGCCTGAAGAGGCCACCGCGCTGATCATGCTGGCACGCGCTCACTGGTTCACCGGTGACGAAGCGCAATCCACGACCTGACCAGCGGAGGCCCATCGGAGAATAGAGACCTATGACAAGTACCACCGTCGCCGAACTGGCTGCCGAGCTGAACAAGCCCACCACCGTCCTGCTGGAGCAACTCTCCGCAGCGGGCGTGCCCAAGTCATCCGGGACCGATCCGGTCACCGAATCCGACAAGCAATCGTTGCTGGGCCACCTCAAAGCCAGCCACGGCACAGCCGGCGGTGAGCGCAAGAAGATCACCCTGGTGAAGAAATCGACCTCCGAGATCAAGCAGGCCGACTCAACCGGTCGTGCCCGCACGATCCAGGTGGAAGTGCGCAAGAAGCGCACCTTCATCAAGCGCGACGACGAAGTGGCTGTGCCCGAGGCGATGGAAGAACCGGTCGCGACCGCACCGGTGATCGACACCGAAGAGCTGGCCCGCCGCGAGGAAGACGCGCGCCGCCAGGCCGAGCTGCTGCGTCGCCAGGAAGAAGAATTCAACGAGAAGCGTCAGGCCCGCGAGGCCGAAGAAGCCCGCCAGGCGCAAGCCGTTGTCGAGCAGGAGCGTGCTGCATCGGCCGCCGCCGACGCTGCCGAAGCCGCTGCCCGTGCCGCTGCCGAAGCCGCTTCGCCCGAAGGCATCGCCGAAGCCATTGCGGCGCGCTCTGCCAAGGATGCCAAGGCCAAGACCGATTCGCTGGAGCGCGATTCCGCGGCCCGCGTGATCGCCGACCGCAACGCCGAGAGCAAGCGCGCTGACGATTTGCGTGCGCAGGATCTGGTGGAGCGCCGCCGCAAGGCCGAGGCCGAAGCCGCCAACATCCGCGCCATGATGTCGGCGCCCGCCAAGACGCTGGTGGCCAAGAAGCCAGAGCCAGCCCCGGTGGCCGACCCCAAGGCTGGCATCAAGGGCACGCTGCACAAGCCTGCCGGCACACCCGGCAAGCCCGCCACCACCGCTGCGGGCACCGCCGCCGCGGGCGTGGCCGGCAAAAAAGAGATCAAGTCCGAGAATTTGTCTTCCACGTGGAAAGACGACGCGGCCAAGAAGAAGGAAATCAAGACGCGCGGCGACACCAGCGCCGGTCGCTCGACCAACTGGCGCGGAGGCCCACGCGGCCGCCGCGACTCGCGCGACTCGCGTGACACCGGCGCGAGCAACTTCGTGGCGCCCACCGAAGTCAAGATCATTGAAGTGCACGTGCCGGAAACCATCACGGTCGCCGAGCTCGCGCACAAGATGAGCTTGAAGTCGTCCGAGGTCATCAAGCAGCTGATGAAGCTGGGCCAGATGGTCACCATCAACCAGCCGCTGGACCAGGACACCGCCATGATCGTGGTGGAAGAACTCGGCCACAAGGCCGTAGTGGCTGCGCTGGACGACCCGGAGGCTTTTGCCGACGACGAAACCTCGCAGCAGGAACACGAGTTGCTGCCGCGTGCACCTGTGGTCACCGTCATGGGCCACGTCGACCACGGCAAGACCTCGCTGCTGGACTACATCCGCCGCGCCAAGGTGGCCGCGGGCGAAGCCGGCGGCATCACGCAGCACATCGGGGCGTACCACGTCGAAACCGAGCGCGGCATGATTTCCTTCCTCGACACCCCCGGTCATGAGGCGTTCACCGCCATGCGTGCCCGCGGTGCCCAGGCCACCGATATCGTCATCCTCGTCTGCGCGGCAGACGACGGTGTGATGCCGCAGACCAAGGAAGCCATCAAACACGCCAAGGCGGCGGGCGTGCCCATCGTCGTGGCGCTGACCAAAATCGACAAGCCGGGCATCAACCTGGAGAAGGTTCGCTCCGAACTCGTGGCAGAAGAAGTTGTGCCCGAGGAGTTCGGTGGTGACGTGCCTTTCGTGGGCGTGTCCGCCAAGACCGGCGTGGGCATCGACGCGCTGCTCGAGCAAGTGCTGTTGCAGGCCGAAGTGCTGGAGCTCAAGGCGCCGGTGGAGTCCATGGCCAAGGGCCTGGTGATTGAAGCCCGCCTGGACAAAGGCCGCGGTGCCGTGGCCACGGTGCTGGTGCAAAGCGGCACGCTCAAAACCGGCGACGTGGTGCTGGTGGGTCAGACCTCCGGCCGCGTGCGCGCCATGCTGGACGAGAACGGCAAGCCGATCAAGTCGGCCGGCCCGTCGATCCCGGTGGAGATTCAAGGTCTGTCGGAAGTGCCACAAGCTGGCGACGACTTCATGGTGATGACCGACGAGCGCCGTGCGCGCGAGATCGCCACCTACCGCGCCGGCAAGTTCCGCAATACCAAGCTGGCACGCCAGCAGGCCGCCAAGCTGGAGAACATGTTCTCCGACATGTCGGCCGGCGAAGTCAAGCTGCTGCCCATCATCGTCAAGTCCGACGTGCAGGGTTCGCAGGAAGCGCTGGCCCAGTCGCTGCTCAAGCTCTCGACCGACGAGGTCAAGGTGCAGCTGGTGTTCGCCGGTGTCGGTGGCATCAGCGAGTCCGACGTGAACCTGGCCATTGCCTCCAAGGCGGTGATCATCGGCTTCAACGTGCGCGCCGACGTGGGTGCACGCAAGCTGGCCGAAGGCAACGACGTGGACCTGCGCTACTACAACATCATTTACGACGCTGTCGATGAGTTGAAAGCGGCCATGTCCGGCATGCTGGCCCCCGAGCAGCGCGAAGAGGTCATCGGCTCGGCCGAGATCCGCACCGTGTTCGTGGCCACCAAGATCGGCACCATTGCCGGTTGTATGGTCACGGCTGGCCAGGTCACCCGCAGCGCGCATTTCCGCCTGCTGCGCGACAACGTGGTCATCTACACCGGCGAGATCGACACCCTCAAGCGCCTCAAGGACGACGTGCGCGAAGTCAAGGAAGGCTTCGAGTGCGGTATCAAGCTGAAGAACTACAACGACATCAAAGAAGGCGACCAGCTCGAATTCTTCGAGGTCAAGGAAGTGGCGCGCACGCTGTAAACCATGCCACGCAAAGCTTCATCCGTTCCCAACCGCGGTTTCCGCGTGGCCGACCAGATCCAGCGCGATCTGGCCGAGCTGATCGCGCGCGAGTTGAAAGACCGGCGGGTGGGCATGGTCACGATCAATGCGGTCGAGGTCACGCCCGACTACGCGCACGCCAAGGTATTCTTCAGCCTGCTCACGGGTGATCCTGCCGAAACGCTGGAAGGCCTGAATGCGGCGGCGGGATTCCTGCGCAGCGGTTTGTTCAAGCGGCTGCACATCCACACGGTGCCCACGCTGCATTTTGTGTTTGACCGCACCACCGAGCGCGCGGCCGACATGAACGCCTTGATCTCCAAGGCGGTTTCCTCTCGTTCAAAGGAAGAGTGAAGATGCACGCGCCACGCACGAGGGTGCAACGGCGCCCTGTGCACGGGGTGCTGTTGCTCGACAAACCGCTGGGTCTCTCCAGCAACCAGGCCTTGCAAAAAGCCAAATGGTTGCTGCGCGCCGAGAAGGCGGGCCACACCGGCACGCTGGATCCGCTGGCCAGCGGTGTGTTGCCGCTGTGTTTTGGCGCGGCCACCAAATTCAGCCAGATCCACCTCGACGCCGACAAGACCTACGAGACCGTGGTGCGCCTGGGTGTAAAAACGAGCACCGGCGACGCCGAGGGCGAGGTGATCCAGATCCGCGACGTGCGTTGCACGCCGGGACAGGTGGTCGAAGCGCTCGACGGTTTCATGGGCCCGATCGCCCAGGTGCCACCCATGCACAGCGCCTTGAAGAAGGACGGCAAGCCGCTTTACGAATACGCGCGCCAGGGCGAGACGGTGGAGCGCGAAGCGCGCCACGTCACTATCCACGACCTGGACCTGCTGGACATGCAGCTGCAGGGCGACGCACCGTTTCTGCGCCTGCGCGTTTGCTGCAGCAAGGGCACCTACATCCGCACGCTGGGTGAAGACATCGCCGAGGCCCTGGGTTGTGGCGGTCACCTGAGCATGCTGCGCCGCACAGAAACCGGCCCGTTCGGGGCGTCGCAGTGCATCACGCTCGAAGCCCTGGAAGCGCTGGACGAGCCTGAGCGCAAGGCGTTGTTGCTGCCCGTACAAACCTTGCTGGTCGGACACGAGTCCGTCACGCTGGACGCCGAGGATTCGGGGCGCTTCCTCAGTGGCGTGCGCCGCCGCGGCGCCTGGCCCGACCTTGACCGCGTGGCCGTGTTCGGACCCGCGTCGACCGGCGATGAATCGCTTTCACACGAAGCCGTGCTGCTGGGCAGTGCGCACACCCAATCGGGTGAACTGATCCCGGGGCGGCTGCTGAGCCCCATCGAAATACAGCAAATCCTGGAAACCTCACCGGAACTCGCATCATGAGCAAACAAATCCGCAACATCGCCATCATTGCCCACGTTGACCATGGCAAAACCACCATGGTGGACCAGCTGCTTCGCCAGTCGGGTACCTTCGCCGAGCACGAAAAAATCGTGGACACGGTGATGGACAACAACGCCATCGAACGCGAGCGGGGCATCACCATCCTGGCCAAGAACTGCGCCGTGAGCTGGGAAGGCACGCACATCAACATCGTCGACACTCCCGGCCACGCGGACTTCGGTGGTGAGGTCGAGCGCGCCCTGTCCATGGTGGACGGTGTGGTGCTGCTGATCGACGCGCAGGAAGGCCCGATGCCACAGACGCGCTTCGTGACCAAGAAGGCGCTGGCCCTGGGTCTGAAGCCCATCGTGGTGGTGAACAAGGTGGACAAGCCTGGCGCCCGTCCCGATGCGGTGATCAACGCCGCCTTTGACTTGTTCGACAAACTCGGCGCCAACGACGAGCAGCTCGATTTCCCCGTGGTGTACGCCTCGGGCATCAACGGCTGGACCTCGCTGGTCGAAGGTGCGCCGGGCGAGCAGTGGGGCCCCGACATGTCGGCCCTGTTCAACACCGTGCTCAAGCACGTGAAGCCGCAAGATGGTGACCCGGCCGCGCCGCTGCAGCTGCAGGTCTCGGCGCTGGACTTCTCCACCTTCGTCGGCCGCATCGGCGTGGGCCGCATCAGCCAGGGCACGATCAAGCCCAACATGGACGTGGTGGTGATGGAAGGTGTGGACGGCAAGGTCGTCAAGGGCCGTGTCAACCAGGTGCTGAAGTTCCAGGGTCTGGACCGTGTGCAGGTGACCGAGGCCGGCCCGGGCGACATCGTGTTGATCAACGGCATCCCCGACATCGGTATCGGCGTGACCGTGACCGATCCGTTGACCCCGGCTCCGCTGCCCATGCTCAAGATCGACGAGCCAACGCTGACCATGAACTTCTGCGTGAACACCAGCCCGCTGGCCGGTCGCGAAGGCAAGTACGTGACCAGCCGCCAGATCTGGGACCGCCTGCAGAAAGAGCTGCAGCACAACGTGGCCCTGCGCGTGAAAGAGACCGACGAAGACGGCATCTTCGAAGTGATGGGCCGCGGCGAACTGCACCTGACCATCCTGCTGGAAAACATGCGCCGCGAAGGCTACGAACTCGCGGTGTCCAAGCCACGCGTGGTGTTCCGCGACATCGACGGCGTGCGCCACGAGCCCATCGAGATGGTGACGGCCGACATTGAAGAGCAGCACCAGGGCGGCGTGATGCAGGCACTGGGCGAGCGCAAGGGCGAACTGGCCAACATGGAACCCGATGGCCGTGGCCGCGTGCGCCTGGAGTACCGCATTCCGGCGCGTGGCCTGATCGGTTTCACCAACGAATTCCTGAACCTGACGCGCGGCTCCGGCCTGATCGCCAACATCTTCGACGGTTACGAGCCGCACAAGGGCGACATCGCCAGCCGCAAGAACGGCGTGCTGATCTCCATGGACGACGGTGAGATCTTCACCTACGCCCTGGGCAAGCTGGACGACCGCGGCCGCATGTTTGTGCGCGCCGGCGACCCGGTGTACGAAGGCATGATTGTGGGCATCCACAACCGCGACAACGACCTGATCGTCAACGCCACCCGCACCAAGCAGCTGACCAACTTCCGCGTCAGCGGCAAGGAAGACGCGATCAAGATCACGCCCCCGGTTGACCTCAACCTCGAGTACGGCGTGGAATTCATCGAGGACGACGAACTGGTCGAGATCACGCCCAAGAGCGTGCGCCTGCGCAAGCGTTTCCTGAAGGAAAGCGACCGCAAGCGCGCCTCCAAGAGCTGATCCGGCGGGCCGCAGCCCCGCGTTGCGGCCGCTCCAATCGGAACTGGCCATGCCTTTTCGCGCGCTCAACCGCCTGACCCACACGCAGGCGGTTTTTCTCATGCTGGCGGTCACGCTCATGTGGTCGATCGCCGGTGTGGTATCGCGTCAGCTCGAATCGGCGGCGCGGTTCGAGGTCACGTTCTGGCGCAGTGCGTTCACCGCGCTTTCATTGCTGGTCATCCTGCCCGTCTGGCGCCAGGTTGACCGCAGCCAGGGGCGGCTTGACGAATTGACCGATGTTCCCTCATTGCGCAGCTGGCTCAAGCGCCACTGGGGCCTGATCCCCGAGTCGTCGGCGTTCTGGATTTCGGGCGTGTGCTGGTCGGTGATGTTCACCGCCTTCATGCTGGCCCTGACCTTCACCAGCGTGGCCAACGTGCTGATCATCATGTCGATCGGGCCGCTGCTCACGGCGCTGGTGGCCCGCATCTTCATCGGGCAGCGGCTGGCCGCACGCACCTGGCTGGCCATCCTCGCGGCCGGCGCGGGCATTGCCTACATGTACGGCAGCCAGTTCGTGCAGGCGCTGACCCGGCCCGAGATGGACACCGGCGGTTTGCTGCTGGGCTCACTCACCGCCTTGTGTGTGCCGATTGCCGGCGCCATCAACTGGACGGTGGTGCAGCGCAGCCAGACCCACGGCGAAAAGATCGATCTTGTGCCTTCGGTGTTGCTGGGCGCGGTGATCTCCTCCTTGCTCACCTTGCCCCTGGCGCTGCCGTTTGCCGCGACCCCGGGCGACGTGGCCTGGCTGGCCATGCTTGGCCTGGTGCAGCTGGCGATTCCCTGCGCGCTGTCGGTGGTGTGCGCGCGTGTGCTCAAGGCGCCCGAAGTCTCGCTGCTGGCCTTGCTGGAGGTGATTTTCGGCATCCTGCTGGCTTGGGTCTGGGCCAACGAAGTGCCGGGGGACGAGGTGCTGCGTGGCGGTAGCCTGGTGATCGGCGCCCTGGTGATCAACGAGTTGCTGGGCTGGCGTTCCCGCGCGGGCTCCCCGCGCATCCAGACCGTCGACCAGCAACCCCAATGAACGACTTTTCGGAAGAACAACGATGAACGCCCCAGTGCTGGATACCCACGTCATTGCCGAAGTTCTGGGCCGTGTCGGCTGCATCACGCTCAACCGCCCCAAGGCCCTCAACGCCTTGTCGCTCGACATGATCCGCAGCATCACGCAAGCGCTGGAGACCTGGCGCAACGACGACCAGGTGCAGGCGGTCGCGATTCGCGGCGTGAACAAGGAAGGCCCGTTCGGCAGCTTCTGCGCCGGAGGCGACATCCGCTACTTCCACCAGGCGGCGCTCTCGGGTGACGCGTCGCTGGAAGACTTCTTTACCGAAGAGTACGCACTCAACCACCTGATCCACACCTACCGCAAGCCCTACATCGCGTTCATGGACGGCATCGTCATGGGCGGCGGCATGGGCATCAGCCAGGGCGCAAGCTTGCGCATCGTCACCGAGCGCAGCAAGCTCGCCATGCCAGAGACGCACATCGGCCTGTTTCCCGATGTGGGCGGCGGCTATTTCCTGAGCCGTTGCCCGGGCCGCCTGGGCGAGTACCTCGCGCTCACCGGCCAGGTGCTGGGCGGGCGCGACGCCATGGCCGCTGGACTGGCCGACGGGTTCATCGATTCCGGTCGCCTGGTCGGCCTGTGGAATTCGTTGGCGCAGACCCCGTTCGAAAACGGTGCAGCGGTGGAGCGCTGGTGCGCCAGCCACCTCAGCTCCACGGTGGCCGCGGGCAGCTGGCCCGCCAAAGAAATCGACCGCGTGTTTGGCCTGCCCGACGTGCACGCCATCATCTCCACGCTGGAGTCGGGCGACGGCGAATGGGCCAAGGCCACCGCCGCCACGCTGCGCCACCGCTCGCCGCTGATGCTGCATGTGGTGCTGGAGCAGGTGCGCCGCGCGCGTGGTCTCGGCCTGGCCGACAACCTGCGCATGGAGCGCGGTATGGTCCACCGCTGCTTCCACCTGCGCCCGGGCGCGGCCAGCGAGACGGTGGAAGGCATTCGCGCGCTGGCGGTGGACAAAGACCACCAGCCGCGCTGGAACCCGGAGCGCATAGAAGAAGTGGGAAGAGGGCAGGTGGCCGCGTTCTTCGAGAGCCCGTGGGCGACGGACGCACATCCGCTCGTGCACCTTCGCTGAAAGCGCTGCGCGGCCTCAGCGGTTGCGCGACTTCATGGCGCGGTCGACCTCGCGCTTGCCTTCGCGGTCCTTGATGGTGTCGCGCTTGTCGTGCTCGGCTTTGCCCTTGGCCAGTGCCAGGTCGCATTTCACCTTGCCGTTTTTCCAGTGCAGGTTGAGCGGTACCAGCGTGTAGCCCTTCTGCTCGACCTTGCCGATGAGCCGGCGAATCTCGTCCTTGTGCAGCAACAGCTTCTTGGTGCGCACAGCGTCCGGGCTGACGTGGGTGGAGGCCGTGTGCAGCGCGTTGATCTGGCATCCAATGAGGAACAGCTCGCCGGTGCGGATGACCACATACCCGTCGGTGAGCTGCACCTTGCCTTCGCGAAGGGCTTTCACTTCCCAGCCTTCGAGCACCATGCCGGCTTCAAAACGTTCCTCGATGGCGTAGTTGAAGAACGCCTTCTTGTTGTCGGCGATCCGGCTGTCGAGGCCTTTGGTGGGAGTGTCTTTGCTGTTTTTGGTGGCCATGGCGCGCGAGGTGCGGCCATTTCAGGCCAATACAATGACGTCGATTGTATGAAAACGATTCACAAGTCCGTCCTGCTCTCCCACAGCGCGCATGAAATGTTCGCACTGGTCACCGACATCGAGCACTACCCTCAGTTTTTGCCCTGGTGCGACCACGGCGAAGTGCTGGAACTCAAGGACGATGGGATGCTGGCCCGCGTGGGCATGGCCATCAGTGGGTTGCGCCAGAGCTTCACCACCCGCAACACCCACGAGACCGACCGCAAGGTGCTCATGGAACTGGTTGACGGACCTTTTTCCCAGCTCGATGGCGTCTGGGCATTCACGCCTCTGGGCGACGGCACGCAACGGGCCTGCAAGGTGGAGTTCACGCTGAGCTATGGCTTCTCCAGCGCCACCCTGGCTGCGTTGGTGGGCCCGGTGTTCGACAAGATCGCCGGCAACCTGGTGGACGCCTTCGTCAAGCGCGCCGATCACGTCTACGGCACAGACTGAGCCAGGCATGCACATCACCTTGACGTTTTCGCCGGCACCGCGCGAGGTGCTGGAACTCAACCTGCAGGTGCCAGCGGGATGCACGGCCTACATGGCGCTGGACCAGGCGGGTTGGCTGAAGGCCTACCCCGATCTCTCCACGCCGGCACTCACGCTGGGCGTGTGGGGGCGCCGCGTGGGGCGTGATCATGTGCTGCGAGACGGCGATCGCCTGGAGGTCTACCGGGCTTTGCGCGTGGACCCGAAGGTGGCGCGCCGGGAACGCTTTGTGGGGCAGGGCGCCCGCGGCACCGGCCTGTTTGCCCGAAGAAAAGCCGGCTCGAAGGCCGGCTACTGAAGTCTTGCCGCGCTGAGGCGGATCACTGTTTCGGCAGTGGTCCGCAGTCGCTGCGGATGATGCCTTCCATGCGCTGGGTCTCGGCGGCTTTGGCCTTGTCGTCCATGATCTCTCGCTCGCCCTTGGCGTTGGTGGTGGCGAGCCGCACGCCGGAGTCCATGGTGATCTTGGCTTTGCGCGCACGCTCACAGTTGTCGGCGCGCACCTTGGCCACACGTTCCATCTCGGCTTTCTTCTTGGCCTCTTCGGCCTGCTCCGCCTGTTTTTTCTTGGCTTCCAGTTCGTTGTCGCGTGCCGGGATTTGCGGTGCGGCCGGCGCTGCGCCGGTCGCGGGCGCTGCTGCGGGCTCTGCGACCAGTGCGGGCAGCGTCATGCCCGAACCGGGTTTCTTGAGAATGCTCTTGTCGGGGATGCTGGCCGGCGGCGGGGTGTCGCTGAACACCTTGCGACCTGTGCCGTCGATCCATTGCCACTGCGCCATGGCAGCGGAGCTGCAGGCGAGCAGCAAGGCCGCCAACAGGGGGGCTCGCCAAGACATTTTGAAGGTGGGGGCTTGTGACATTTCGCGAGTTTAGCCCTGAGTTTCCGGGCTACCCCACTCCACGGAGGTCAGGCACCTCACCAGCAGACGCAGCGGTGGTTTTTCTGCACTGAGCGGTCAAGCCGGTGTGTTCCCACATGCGGGTTTGCCCGGAGGGTGGGCGGCTACAATCGACGCTTTTGGAGCTTTCCCATGCGCCTACTCGGCAAAGCGCTCACCTTCGACGACGTGTTGCTGGTGCCAGCGTACTCCCAGGTCCTGCCCAAGGACACCTCTCTCGCCACTCAGTTTTCCCGCAACATCCAGCTCAACCTGCCCTTGGTCTCCGCGGCCATGGACACGGTCACCGAAGCCCGCCTGGCGATCGCTGTCGCCCAGGAAGGCGGCATCGGCATCATCCACAAGAACCTCACACCGCAAGAGCAGGCGGCCCAGGTGGCCAAGGTCAAGCGCTACGAGTCGGGCGTGCTGCGCGACCCAGTGGTGATCACGCCGCAAACCACGATCCGCCAGGTCATGAAGCTCTCGGACGAGCTCGGCATCTCCGGCTTTCCGGTGGTCGAAGCAGGCCGCGTGGTCGGCATCGTCACCGGGCGCGACCTGCGTTTCGAGACCCGCTACGACCTGCCGGTGAGCGAGATCATGACGCCGCGTGAACGCCTGATCACCATGCCCGACGGCACCACGCCGGCCGAAGCCAAGACCCTGCTCAACAAGCACAAGCTCGAACGCCTGCTGCTGGTCAACGACGGGTTCGAGCTCAAGGGCCTGATCACGGTGAAGGACATCACCAAACAACTCAACTTCCCCAACGCCGCACGCGATCCGTCGGGCCGCCTGCGCGTGGGCGCCGCCGTGGGCGTGGGCGAAGGCACCGAAGAGCGCGTGGAAGCGCTGGTGAAAGCCGGCGTGGACGCCATCGTGGTCGACACCGCGCACGGCCACAGCAAGGGCGTGATCGACCGCGTGCGCTGGGTCAAACAGAACTACCCGCAGATCGACGTGATCGGCGGCAACATCGCCACCGGTGGCGCTGCCATGGCTTTGGTCGAGGCGGGTGCCGATGCGGTCAAGGTCGGCATCGGCCCGGGCTCCATCTGCACCACGCGCATCGTGGCCGGTGTGGGAGTTCCGCAGATCATGGCTATCGACAGCGTTGCGACCGCGTTGCAAGGCACGGGCGTTCCCATGATTGCCGACGGTGGCATTCGCTACAGCGGCGACATCGCCAAGGCCATCGCCGCTGGCGCCAACACCGTGATGATGGGCGGCATGTTCGCCGGCACCGAAGAGTCGCCGGGCGAGATCGTGCTGTTCCAGGGCCGCAGCTACAAGGGCTACCGCGGCATGGGCTCCATCGGTGCCATGCAGCAGGGCAGCGCCGACCGCTACTTCCAGGAAAGCAGCACCGGCAACCCCAACGCCGACAAGCTGGTGCCCGAAGGCATTGAAGGCCGTGTTCCCTACAAGGGTTCGGTCGTTTCCATCATCTTCCAGATGGCAGGCGGCCTGCGCGCGGCCATGGGTTACTGCGGTTGCCCCAGCATCGAGCACATGCGCCACAAGGCCGAGTTCGTCGAGATCACCTCGGCCGGTATCCGCGAGAGCCATGTGCACGACGTGCAGATCACCAAAGAAGCCCCGAACTACCGCGCGGAGTGAACCACCCAGCGCCAGCGGCCGTCCTGATGGACGGCCTTTTTGCTTTCTGAACCGCCCAACCCGACACCGCCATGCAGCACCAGAAAATCCTCATCCTCGATTTTGGTTCCCAGGTCACCCAGCTGATTGCCCGCCGCGTGCGCGAGGCGCATGTGTACTGCGAAGTGCACCCCTGTGACGTCAGCAGCGACTGGGTGCGCGAGTTCGCCGCCGACGGCCAGCTCAAAGGCGTGATCCTCTCCGGCAGCCACGCCAGCGTGTACGAGGTGGACGACAAGGCACCCGATGCGGTCTATGAGCTCGGCATCCCGGTGCTGGGCATTTGCTACGGCATGCAGACCATGGCGCAGCAGCTGGGCGGCAAGGTCGAAGGCTCCAACTCGCGCGAGTTCGGTTACGCCGAGGTGCGCGCACGGGGCCACACGGCCCTGCTCAAGGGCATCGAAGACTTCCACACGCCCGAAGGCCACGGCATGCTCAAGGTGTGGATGAGCCATGGCGACAAGGTCACCGAGCTGCCGCCCGGCTTCAAGCTCATGGCCAGCACCGACAGCTGCCCCATCGCCGGCATGGCCGACGAAGCCCGCCATTTCTACGCGGTGCAGTTCCACCCCGAGGTCACGCACACGGTGCAGGGCCGGGCGCTGCTGGAGCGCTTTGTGCTCGACATCTGCGCCACCCGGGCCGACTGGGTGATGCGCGACCACATCGACGAAGCGGTGCAAAAGATCCGCGAGCAGGTGGGTGACGAGGAAGTGATACTCGGCCTGTCCGGCGGCGTCGATTCCTCGGTGGCCGCCGCGCTGATCCACCGCGCCATCGGCGACCAGCTCACCTGCGTGTTCGTCGACCACGGTCTGCTGCGCCTGAACGAGGGCGACATGGTGATGGACATGTTCGTCGGCAAGCTGCACGCCAAGGTCATCCGCGTGGACGCGGCCGACCAGTTCCTTGGCCACCTGGCCGGCGTGAGCGAGCCGGAGGCCAAACGCAAGATCATCGGCCGGGAATTCGTCGAGGTTTTCAAGGCCGAAGCCGCCAAACTGATTTCAAGTGGTGCATCAACAAAAGGCGCCAAGTGGTTGGCACAAGGCACTATTTACCCGGATGTGATCGAGTCTGGCGGTGCCAAGAGCAAGAAGGCCGTGACCATCAAGAGCCACCACAACGTGGGTGGCCTGCCCGAACAGCTGGGGCTGAAACTGCTGGAGCCGCTGCGCGATTTGTTCAAGGACGAGGTGCGCGAACTCGGCGTGGCGCTCGGTCTGCCGCACGACATGGTCTACCGCCACCCGTTCCCAGGCCCCGGTCTGGGCGTGCGCATCCTGGGTGAGGTGAAGAAGGAATACGCCGACCTGCTGCGCCGGGCCGACGCGATCTTCATCGAAGAACTGCGCTCCACCATCGACCACCCCAGCGGCAAGAGCTGGTACGACCTCACCAGCCAGGCGTTCACCGTGTTCCTGCCGGTGAAGAGCGTGGGCGTGATGGGCGATGGCCGCACCTACGACTACGTGGTGGCGCTGCGGGCGGTGCAAACCAGCGACTTCATGACCGCCGACTGGGCCGAGCTGCCGTACGCGCTGCTCAAGAAGGTATCCAGCCGCATCATCAACGAGGTGCGCGGCATCAACCGTGTGACCTACGACGTGAGCAGCAAGCCACCGGCCACGATCGAGTGGGAGTGATCGTCCAACGGATTGGATCGGGCCGATTCAAGAGCCCGGGCACGAGGCTCATTGCCCCACCTGCTGGGTTGTGCAGTTGGCATGTCCGCTTTTGTGGAGCAGGCCAGTGACCTCGAATGGTTGGGTGAAGTGCTTCTTCATGCCGAAGGAGCAGTAGCTCAACTCGGCGCTGACCGGAAAGGCGAACAGGCTGTCTCCCATGCTCTTCTTGTAGGTGGTCAACAGGGGGCTGTCGGCCTTGTAGACAACGAACAGGAAGCACTTTTTCCCGGCGAGGGCCTTGGACACATCGTCCGCGCCGTCCAGAGAAACGCTGAAATCCTGTGCTGAACTGTGGGTGGCAATGGCCAGACTTGCTCCGCTCAGTTTGGCATCTTCACCGCTTGAAAACAGAAACTTTCCCCGCTCCAGGACTTTGTCAATCTGGATAGTGCGAGAGAACAGGGGCCTGCCGGATGGATGCGAAGCTTCCAGCTTGATGTGGGAAATGAAATGGTGGTGGCCAGCTCGGATGCGCTTGCGATCGAATTGCGCCAGCGAGGCTGGCGCTGGTGGCATTGGGTGCAGATGGAGGCACCCAGTGGCATTTCGGCGAGGCAATGCCGACAGGTGCTCATGCGTGACATCGCCTGGGTGGGCGCGGCAGAGGATTGGGCACTCATTTGAGTGGGCTCGTTACCTGCCGACCAGTGGAAGATCCAACTCTTGCACGCCGTCATCCTTGAAGACGTCCCGAGTCGCCGATGCGTAGCGCTGTTTCGTGTGGTGGACGTTGTCGTCCTCGTTGTCGCCGTCAACCACCCAGGTTGATGTCGAACGCAATACCTCTTGCAGCAACTCCACACGAGGGAGAGAGCCTGTGAGGCGTTTGTGGTGTTGCTGCATCAACAGCACGATGCCAGCGACGGTGGGCGCGGCCTGGTTCGTGCCGTCCTGCACCGAGGTGTCATCGTCGTGCTTGGCGCCTGCGGAGGTGGCCGCACCGCCTGCGGACAGGACGTCGGTGTAGCACTCCGGACTCGTCTCCTTGGACAGACGCTGTGAGAGCGGCGTGATCTGATCGGCGTGGGTTGTGAAGGCACTGACATCACCGGCATAGTCGCGTGGACCCACGGAGGCATCGTAGACCGCACCCACCGAAAGCACTTCCCGGAAAATCGCCGGCATGCTCATGCCCTCGTTCTGAAACGCACCGTAGGAATTCCCTGCCGCGACCACCACGGCGATGCGTCGGTGGTTGAGTTCAACCAGGCGCTTGTGCAGCGTTGGAAACTCGCTGCGAGCCTTGGCGTCATCGGTCAGGTTGATACCGGGAACACCCAACGATAGATTGACCACGGAGATACCCAATGCGTCCGCCTCATTTGAGATCCAGTCCAGCGCGGCGAGCAGCGGAGCGAGGCTGGGCGCGGGCAGTGTCTTCGCGACCACGATGCGTGCGCCGGGGGCAATGCCGCGGCGTTCGTCTCTGGTTCCCGCTGCAATGATCCCGGTCACGTTGGTGCCGTGCCCGTTGGTGTCGGTCACCTTGTCCGGATCGCCGCCGTCGGCCGGGGTGAAGTTCCGCACCTTGATCACGCGGTCCTTGAAGCAGCGGTGGCTGACCCGCAACCCGGTGTCCAGCACGGCGACGGTCATTCCGCTGCCATCCACTTGAAACTGCGTTCTCGCCCTTGGGGCGCCCAGCAAGGCATCGATCTCCAGGTCAAAGGTGTTCAACTGGAACGGATCGACTGCTCTTGGCGCATCCGGCTCTGGCAAATAGAAGTCCATGACATGCCTCCTTTTCAGTTGAGTTCAGAAGGGGTTCAGCAACTGGGGTTGGCCGTCAAAAGCGGTGTGCAGCAGGTCTGCCATGTCAAAACGCCCCTGAGCTGCGCCGGGGCCGAGCGTGGGCTTGAAGGTGGAGCCCAGAATGGAGTAGCGGCTTCCTTCCAGCGCGCGGTGCATGGTCTCTCCCACGATCCGCGCGCCGACACCGGCCAGCTTCTTGTCATTGAACTCGGCCTCCCGCAGGATGTAGAACCACAGGGGTGTGTTGCTCACCAGTTCGGTGCGAACCTGTGTATCCGCATGGGCCAAGGACACACCACCAGGTCCACCTTCGAGCAACTGCTGCGCGGTCAACGGTGTCAAAATGCAGCCCGCTGCGGCCAATGCCGTGGCCATTTGCTGCCCGGAGGGAAGCTTCAACATGCGTCCGCGCGCCAAGTTGCGAAAGGCCAGGTTGCGTTTTTTGAGCAAAGGTACTTCGGTGGCACCGAAGCTGCCCATCGGCAGCGTTGCAAGAGGGTCCACCAAGTGCGTATCGATGGCGAACGCGTGGTTGAACGCCGCGGGCTTGAAGGCCGGGTCGCTTGCCTCGAATCGGCTGAAATCAAACAGGCGAAGCCAGTCAGCAACCCAGTTGGAGGGCAGCTGATCTGCTGAATCTGCAGCAGGATCTTCCAGCTCTCGCAGGTCTTCCGCAGAGCCTGGATCGGCACGTGTGGGCACGAGTTTTCCACTGGTGCCGCTGAACCGAAACAAGCGGAAGATGTGTCCACTGTCCAGAGCGTCTGGCTGCGAGCCGAAGTTTTTGTTCCACTCGTAGGTCGTTCGGATCATGCTGTGGCCAAGCCGGAATGCCGCGCCCGAGAACTCAACCGGCATGGTTCCCAGGGGACTTGGACTGTTCTTCTCGAACACACGGCGCCCGTGGGTGAACACATCGTTCAGCACGTCTTGGCTCATGATTCTGGGCAGGTAGTCGTGCAGCACCACCCATTGGTAGTGGTGGGTCACGCGCTCTCGAACGCGCTCGAACAGGTCCGCATCCGGCACGGTGCCGCGCATGTTGGTTGCGACCTTGTTGTGAAAGCGGATCATGGCCGCATGCAACTGCGCAATCGCGAGGTTCTCATCGTTGCGGATGTCTGGAATCTTGGCTTCGCGCGCGGTGCGCAAAACGCCATCCTTGGCATCGCCCCGGCGCGGCAGATCGAAACCGCTGCGATCTTCGATGGCCATGTCCCCAAACTCGGGGGGTACGCGCGCGGGGGCATTCGTCAGAAGTTGAACGCCGTCCGCTTGGTAGAACACAGCGCTTTTGATGTCGTCAGGTCCGTCGCCATACAGACTGTCCAGGTCCAGCGTGGGCGAGCGCTTCGATTTCAGCCTGCCTGCCACGGTGGTTTGTAGATCAAGCTCGGTGTCGTCCAGCGTGAGGTCGTGGTCGATGAACTGCCCGAGGTAGGTGTAGCCCGCCGGCACCCGCTGGTCGACCGCACCCTTGGCGCCGACATGGTGGGTCATGGCCACGGCCACCTGAGCGATCAGCGCATCGCTGTTGGGTATCCCCTGGAAGTCATCGGCCACAAATCCTGAGAAGAGGAAGTTGGCGCTCTTTTCCTCGGGCGTTGCTGGCCGCAGGACGGGATCGCCGTTGGCGTCCATGGTTCGAATCTGGGTACCGACCAGATATTCGTTGGTACCGTGTCTTCCTTTGCTCATGTCTGCTCCTCGGTGTTGGTCTGCCGGTGAAAACCGCTGGGGTCCGGTCGGTGCAGTATTTCCAAGACCTCGGGAGGCGTCCTTTAGCCGACCCATGCGCGTACTAAACGTTGCTAAAAGCGAGCCGGTCGAACAGACAAAGCCCGGGAAGGTGCGCTCTTTTGCCTACCATCTCGGCACGACAACCTCTGGAGGCCCCAACCATGTTCAGGAGCGCCGCGCTTTGCGCCTTGCTACTCGTTCTGTTGATGGGCTGCGGCGCATCCAGGCCCAGCCCCGATTCAGACGATCACCTGGCCTGTGACCTGCAGCGATTCGTTGTTTCAGATGTGTTCGGCGGTCTTCAGGCCCATCAGGGTGCCCAAGCACAGCGCGCAGAGACTCCGAAGGAATTCAATGTTCTGGCCCTGTCGGCGGGTGGTGAGCTCGGCGTGTACGGCGCAGGTTTTTTGCGCGGGTGGCGTGAGGCCGGTGCGGCGGCGCACCCCGTGCCACTGAGCCGGGTACATGTCGTCACAGCGGTCAGTGCCGGCGCCTTGCTCGCCACGCATCTTTTCATTGGCGACGAGCCGTTCCTGCACGAAGTCTTGCCACAAATCGGGCAAGACGATCTGTTTGGCAAGCGCTATTTCTCACTGCTGTGGTCCAACGCGTTTCTGGACGATGCGGGGAAAGACCGCAATCAGAGAGAGACCGTGCTCACCTCACGCGTGATTGATGCCGTGGCGAAGCAGCCACCTGGGCGATTTCTCTACGTGGGCGTGACCGATCTGGACAGCGGTCGGTTTCTTCAGATCGACATGACCCGACTGAGCCGAGAGATCGAGCCTGTTGCTTTGCGCGACCGCTGCTACCGCGCTGTCATTGGTGCGTCGACTGCGATCCCTGTGCTCATGTCGCCCAAATTCGTCGACAACATGATGTTGTCGGACGGCGCCGTGAGGCAGCACGTGTTCTTGCCCGTTGCTCCACCCCAGACCATGCGTCCAGATGTGCAGCGGCGGCTGCTGGTCATCGTCCACAGCGAGCTGCTGTCAGCAGAACCCACCGGCTGTGGCGCGGTGCAGGGGCAGACCTGCAATGGATGGTTGCCCATTGCCCTGCGCACGGCGAACTTGAGTGCCTCTCAGGGTTTGCAGGATTCGTTGCGAGCGGTGGAGCAATTGGCGCGCCAGCCGGTCGCGGGCTCGCCCTACC
>JBKBWW010000017.1:0-42010 GCA_046314475.1 Hydrogenophaga sp. | reverse complement strand
GCCCGGCCCTTGCACGACCGCGCGCCAGGGCGTCTTGGCCACGCCCAGTGCCAGTTCGGAGCCCAACATGGACTCGCGCCCGACCATGCCCACCTCCAGCGGCGGGTGGCTGTCGATGTCGATCACCAGCGAGATGAACCCCGTGACCGGGAAGTAGGCGTGGGTGAGCAAGGAGCCGCGTGCGCTCAACTCAGCCGACAGCAAGAGTTCAAAGGTCTCGCAGCGCGCGATGAAACGCTTCTGAACGCCCTTGGGCAGGCGTTCGATGAGCTGGTTCTGGGTGTCTGACATGGGGTCCGCCTGGTACACAAGCGAGCCCCTCCCAGGGTGAACTCATGCGGGTCACACGGGCAGGCTGCCCGGCAATCCCTGAATCACTGTGGGCCTTGTTGTGCCCGCCGACTGTCTTCCACCGTACACAAGGTCCGAATGAGACAGCAGGAATGTGTCAGCTTGCCTGGCGCGCGGGCAACAGGCGGTCGTATTCCTTCTTCACCACCCGGTAACACTCGCAGGTGCGGTGCTCCAGACCCAGGCGATCGAGCACCGAGATGTGGCCACGCGCGTAGCGGATGAGGCCGGCGGTCTGCAGTTTGAGCGCCGCTTCGGTGACGCCTTCGCGCCGCACACCCAGCATGTTGGCAATCAGCTCCTGCGTCATGACCAGGTCATTGCCTTTCAAGCGGTCAAGACTGCGCAGCAGCGAGCGGCACAGCTGCTGGTCCAGCGAATGGTGGCGGTTGCACACGGCGGTCTGGCTGATCTGCGCCATCAGCGCCTGCGTGTAACGCATCATCAGGCGCAGCACCGCGCCCGAACGGTCGCATTCGGAGCGGATGGCGTCGGCGCGCAAGCGGTAACCCTGACCCGCGCTCTGCACCACGGCGCGGCTGGGCATGGAGCCGCTGGTCATGAACGTGGAGACGCCCACGACCCCCTCAAAACCCACCACCGCGATCTCGGCAGACGAGCCGTTCTCCAGCACATAGAGCAGCGAGACGATGGCACTGGTGGGGAAATGCACATGCGCAATGGCCGCGCCGGATTCGTACAACACCTTGCCCAGCGGCAACTCCACCAGCTCAAGCTGGGACTCCCAACGCTCCCACTCCGCATCGGGCAAGGCCGCCAACAGCTGGTTCTGGCGCGGCGAGTCGGGTTGGGTCAATTGGCTTTCCTCCGGGATGGCTGTGGTAACAGATGCCGAAGGAGCTTTTGGTATGGCTTTTGATCGGTGACCGAGCGAGCATGACAGGTATTTGCCCACGCGTCCGTACGGGAGCGAACATATAAATGTTCAACGGCCGATCAGCCCTTGAAAGGGTCCTCCAGCGACACCACGAACACGCTGTGGGCCGGCAGCGTGGCCCAGGCAAGCGATTCACCCACCGCCAGGAACCCCACGCCCTGGCTGCCCCAGGTGGCACGCACGGCGTCGGCGCTCTGGCGCAGCAGCACAAAGCGCAGGGTGCGCCCGTCGCGCACGAGCGTGATCTCGGCGCGAGGCCAGTGCGCCGGCAGGCAGGGCATGAAGCTGAGCTCGTGCGCGGTCATCTTCAGACCCAGGATCGACTCGATCGCCGCGCGGTGCAGCCACCCGGCCGCGCCGGTGTACCAGCTCCAGCCACCTCGGCCCACATACGGCGGTTGGCTGTACACGTCGGCCGCCATGGCGTAGGGCTCCAGGCCGTAGGCGGCACCCCACACCGGGTTTTTGGCGCGGTGCGCCGGGCTCAACCAGGTGAAGTGGCGGTAGGGCTCGTCGCGCGTGGGTGAATCGGCCGGCTCCTGCACCGCCAGGGCCGCCACCGCCATGAGGCCCCACACACCGGCGTGGCTGTACTGACCGCTGTTTTCGCGCACGCCCGGCGGGTAGGCCTGGATGTAGCCCGCGCTCGGTCGGGCCTGGGCCAGCGGCGGCGCGAGCAGTTGGAGCAGCCCCGCGTCGTTGTTGAACAGCTGCGCCGCCGCGGCTTCCATGGCGCTGCGCTGGCGCGCCAGCGGGGCCTGCCCACTGAGCACCGACCAGGCCTGCGCGATCAGGTCGATGCGGGCCTCGGGCTGTGTGTGTGAACCGAGCGGGCTGCCGTCGTCGAAGAAAGCGCGGCGGTACCAGTCGCCGTCCCAGGCTTCGGTCTCCAGGGCCTGGCTCCAGCCCGCGAGTGCGGCTTCCCAACGCTCGGCGCGTTCCACCTCACCGCGTTCGCGCGCCAGCGGAATCCAGTCGCGCACCACGGCGCACAGGAACCACGCCACCCACACCGACTCGCCCCGGCCTTCGTGCCCGACGCGGTTCATGCCGTCGTTCCAGTCGCCCGTGCCCATGAGTGGAAGACCGTGGGCGCCCACCGGCAGGCTGCGGTCGATGGTGCGCGCGGCATGTTCGAACACGCTGGCCATCACGCTGCTGATGCGCGGCGTGTCGTAGGCGTCTTCGGCGCCGGGCGGGATCGTCAGGTCTTCGAGAAAGGGCACGCTCTCGTCGAGCACGGCGGCGTCGCCCGTGGTGCGCAGGTAGTGCGCGCAGGCAAACGGCAGCCACAAGAGGTCGTCGGAGAAATGCGTGCGCACACCGGCACCGCCCGGCGAATGCCACCAGTGCTGCACGTCGCCCGCTGCAAACTGGCGCGAGGCGCACAACACGATCTGATCGCGCAGCAGGCGCGGCGCGGCCCAGCTCAAGGCCATGGTGTCCTGCAGCTGGTCGCGGTAGCCGGTGGCACCACCCGCCTGATAGAAGCCGGCCTTGGCCCACAGGCGCGAGGACACGGTCTGGTAGAGCAGCCAGCGGTTGGTCATGGCGTCGAACAGCGGGTCGGGTGTGACCACGGTTGTGGCGCCCAGCAGCGCGTCCCAACGCGCCTTGGTGGCCTCTTCGCGTTCGCGCGGCACGCGTTTCATGGCGCGCACCGCGAGCTCGTGCGCGGCGGCGGGCGAGGCGGCAAAGCCCAGCAGGTAGACCTGCTCCAGCGTGGCGCCGGGGCGCACCGTCACCGGGCGCGAGAGCGCGGCGCAGGGGTCGAGTCCGCGGCCACGGCGCTGGCCGAGACGCAGCGGCAGCCGCAGTTGGCCCTGCGCGTCAAAGAAGGCCGCGCGGTCGCAGGTCCAGTCCAGGCCCTCGCTGCCGCCCGGCGTGGCCAGCGCTTCCACGAGAAACGCGGTGCCCCCGCCCCAGCCGGCACCGGCCTCGGTCTGCGTGGCCATCAGGCCGACCAGGCCGGCGGGCGCGTCCACCATGCAGCGGCGCGTGTGCAGCGTGGCGCGGTCGCTGCGCTTCTCGCCCATGAGCCACTCCACCATGGCCACGGTGCGAAGGTGCGCCATCTGGCGGCCGCGGTTGACGATCTCGATGCGCACCTGCTTCACGGCGGTCTCGGCGTCCACGCTCCAGTGCACCGCGATGTCGAGATCGCCGCGCCGGTGGCTGATGGTGGTGCGGCCTTGTGCGTGCACCACGGTGTGCTTCGCCTCGGCGTCGCCCCAGGCCGACGGCGTGAGACTCCAGACCTCGTGCGTGCGGCGGTCCTGCAGCAGGAACCACTCGGCCGGCGTGTCCGCCACCGGGTCGTTGCCCCAGGGGGTGAGCTGGTTCAGGCGGCTGTTGCCGGCCCAGGTGTTGCCACCACCGGTCTCCGACACGATGGCACCGAACGCCGGGTTGGCCAGCACGTTGACCCAGGGCCGGGGTGGCCGCCGGGTGGCCGACACCTCGAACTCGAAACGCCGGCCACTGGCCTCGAACGCGCCGGCCGACGGCGTGGGCTCGGCCATCGGTGCGTGCGTGGGAACACGCTCGTGCGGCGTGCTGCGCAAGGTCGCCTGCGCGGCATCGAAGCGCGCGCTCCAGGTCTGGATCTGCTGCGTCCAGCTCACGCCGTTGGCCCGCAGGTGGATGCGCGCCAGCGCGTCCAGCGTGGACAGCTGCTCGGGCGTCAACGCGTCGGGGCGCAGCAGGTGCAAGGTGCCGATGGGCGCGCCCGCATGCGGCGCATGCAGTTGTTCGCGCAGCAGCGCCAGTTCACGCTGCAAGGGCATCTGGTACGAATGCGCTTCGCTGCTGAGCACCACCACATCACAGGCCACCCCGGTGCGCGACCACTCGTTGAGCGCCTGCACCACGCTGCGCAGCAGGCCCAGGCCCTGGGGCGATCCCGCGCTCACCAGCACCAGCGGGCGGTCGCCCGAGATGGCCAGCGGCCAGAGCGTGCGGCGATCGCACACGCGGTGGGCCTTGCTGTCGGTGACCGGCAGGTCCACCTTGGGCAGCGTCATCAGGAGCGCCGTGGTGAGTGACTGGAAGGCGGGCAAATGCTCCATGCGCGGGCGCCCGGGCGCCAGCTGGATGCTGGCCAGCGTGGCCGACATGACGGAGGCGCGTTCCACCGAGCTGGGCTGGCGGTACTTGTCGACGATGGCCATCAGTTGCGCGGGGTGGTCGCTGGCGGCGGTGGCAAACGTCACGCAGGCCTGCGCACCGGGCGCCAGGCGCAGCTTCACGCCCAACGCCGCCACCGGGTCCAGGCCGGTTTCCAGCGCGGTGGACGCGGTGGGCACCGCGTTCATGCGCGCCAGCGGCTGGTTGGCGCTGTGGTTGCGGCCCAGCCAGTGGGCGCGGTCGGTCTGGCAGAGCAGGCCCAGCACCTCACCGCGCACATCGGCCACAAAGTGCGCGGCCTGCACGGTGGTCTCGGTCTGCAGGCGCGGCGTGCGCACAAAACGCAGGGCCTGCTGGTCGGCCAGCCAGTCGGCCTGCACGAAAAAGTTGGAGAACGCGGGGTGGGCTTCGTCGGCAGCGGCGCGGGCCAGTGTCACCTCCATCGCCGAGATCAGCTCCAACTCGATCACCTCGCTGCTGCGGTTGGTGAGCACCACGCGCTTGAGCTCGATGTCGTCTTCCGGGCTCACCCACACCGTGGTCTGCACGCTGAGTTCGGGCCACTGGGCTTCGAGCACCACACGGTCGGTGTGGAAGGTGCTCAGGTACTGCGCCGCCGGGTCGGGCGCGGGGTGGCTGCTCACCGACACCGGTGCGGCGCGCGGGTCCAGCCGCAGGTAGACGAAGCTGCCACAGGCGTCGCGCAGCGCGTCGTCACGCCAGCGCGTGATGCCGGTGGCCCCCCAGCGGCTCCAGCCCGCGCCGTTGGCGCGCAGGCTCACGCTGTAGTGGCCGTTGGACAGCAGGTGCGTGGGCTCCAGCGCCTGCGCGCCGGGCAAGACCGTGCGCACATGGTCCTGCGCGCGGCGGTGCAAGGCCTGCAGCGGCAGGTTGGCCAAGGGTTGGTGCACCAGCGCCGACAAGGCGCGCGGCGTGCGCTCGTGCAGCAGCGACGACACCGCCTCCAGGCTGGGGTGGGCCATGCCCCAGCGCTGCGCCACGTTGTCGCGCAGCACATTGGCCAGCGCCACGATGGTCATGCCCTGGTGGTGGGCCATGTAGGTGGCCACTGGCGTGCAGCGGCCGCCCTGCGTCTGGCGCGCGGCGGTGAAGTCGAGCGCCTCGATGAAGCCGTAACGACCGCGCGCGGCCAGGCGGGTGAGGTGGCCCAGGTTCTGGCAGGCCAGGTGCGGGTTGACCAGCGTGGCCAGCGTGGTGGCATACGGCGCAATCACCTGCTCGTCCAGCGGCGTGCGGCGCAGCGCGAGCCGGGGCACACCTTGGGGGGCGTACTGGTAGGCCAGCGTGTGGTCGCGCCCGGCGTAGGCGCTCTCCGAAATGCCCCACGGCATGGCCTTGCCCTGCACATGCGCGATCTGCTCCATGAGCGCGGAGCAGCCGGCTTCACGCAACACACTGCCCGGCGGCTCGGCCATCACCAGCGTGGGCATGAGGTACTCGAACATCGAGCCCGACCAGGAGCGCAGCACCGCGTGGCGCCCGTTGGCAAACAGCGGACGGCCCAGCGCGGCCCAGTGCTTCATCGGCACGTCGCCCTTGGCGATGGCCAGCAGGCTGGTGCTGCGCGACTCGGAGGCCAGCAGGTCGTAGAACGATTTGTCCAGCGCCTGGTCGTCGAGCCGGAAGCCGATGTGCAGCAGGTGGCGTTTGGGGTGGTACAGAAAACTGAACTCGGGCGCCCAGGCGAGTTGCTCCAAAGACGCAGCCAGATCAAGCAGGCGGCGCGTGGCGCGTGGCCCACCGCCCTCGGCGGCGGCGCTGCGATCCTGGCCCACCGAACGCAGGGTGTTGAGGTGGTCGCCCAGCAGCGCGTGCAGGCTGTCGTGGTCGCGTGCGATTTCGTCTTTTTCACCGGTGCGCGCCGGGTCGGGCTCGGGGCGTGGGTGCGGGATGCGCACGAGTTCGAGCGAGGCGGCGTCCAGCAGGGTGGCGAAGGCCGCGCTGGCCTCGGCGTCCAGCGGGTCGGGCAGCGGGGCGTGCAACACCTGGCCGAGCGCGGTTTGGGCCAGCGGCTGTGCCAGCGCGGCTTCGAGCCAGGCCTGCTGGTGCTGCAAGGTCGGCTCCAGCCGCTGCTGGCTGCGCTGCAGGGCTTGCGCGGTGGCCTGCGTGGCGTGGGGGTCGCGCGCCAGCAGGCGGCAGGCCTGGGCCACCGCGAGCAGGTGCACGCTGAGGTTGCCGCTGTCCACCGTGGACACGTAGCGCGGCAGCAGCGGCTGCAGGGTCTGGGTGTCGTACCAGTTCAGAAAGTGGCCGCGGTGGCGTTCCATCCGCTGAAGGCTGGCCAGCGTGGCTTCCATGCGCTGCAGCAGGTCCTGGGTGCCGATCCAGCCGAACTCGCGCGCGCACGCCGTGCTCAGCAGGTACAGGCCGATGTTGGTCGGCGAGGTGCGGTGCGCCACCATGTCGTACGGCAGGATCTGCAGGTTGTCGGGCGGCAGAAAGTGGTTTTGCTGGTCGACACAGCGTTCGAACAAACGCCAGGTGTCGCGCGCGAGCTCGTCGAGCAGTGCCCGGTCGGCGGTGGCGAGCGGTCGCTCCGCGCTGCCGGGCCACGGCTGGTGGGCCAGCCACGAGACCAGCGGGGCCAGTGCCCACAGCACCAGCAGCGCCAAGCCCCACACCGGCGGCTGCGGCGCGGTGAACCACAGCAGCGCGAGCAGCGGCAAGGCCACCGCAGGCTCCAGCGCATGGCGCCGGAGCGAGGGCCACAGGCCCGGGCGCAAGGCCGCGCTGGCCGCGTCGGCCGTGGTCCAGGCCAGCAGCTGGCGTTTGGACACCGCCATGCGCCAGCCGGTGCGCACCACCGCATCGGCAGCGCGCAGCGCCTGCTGCAGCAGTTGCACGATGTGCCACACGCCGCCCAACAGCGCGCGCCATGTGTCGGCCGCTGCAGCGCGGGCGAAGCGTTCGCCCAGCAGGCTGGCGCGGTGCGGCACCCAGCCGGCGAGCGCGCCCAGCACCGGCGCGGCGGCCTGCGCGGCCAGCGCCAGCCACAGGGCCGCGCTCAGGCTCAGGCCCACACCCCACATGGCGAGCAAGAGCAGCAACAACGACGCTGGCGTGACCAGCGAACGGCGCAGGTTGTCCAGCAGCTTCAGGCGGTTGATGGGCGAGAGTTGCCAGCGGCGCGGTCGCAACAGGAAGGGCAGCAACTGCCAGTCGCCCCGCGTCCAGCGGTGCAGGCGCGAGGCGGCCACGTCGGCGTGTTCCGGGTCGGCTTCGATCAGAGTGATGTCGGTCACCACCGCACACCGCACGAGCGCGCCTTCGAGCAGGTCGTGGCTGAGCACGCGGTCGTTGGGCAGGCGGTCGCCCAGCACGGCGTGCAGGGTGGCCACGTGCAGCAGGCCCTTGCCGGTGAAGCTGCCTTCGCCGAACACGTCCTGGTAAACATCGGAGCTCATCGCGCTGTAGGGGTCCAGACCGCGCTGGCCAGCGGTGAGCCACTGCCACAGCGAGGTGGTCGACGTCTCGGGCAGTGGTGGCACCACGCGCGGTTGCAGGATGCCGTAGCCCTGCACCACGTGGCGGCCGGTGGCGTCGAGCCGGGGCCGGTTGTCGGGGTGTTCGGCCACGCCCACCAGCGCGCGCAGGCGCCCGGGCGGCAGTTGTGTGTCGCTGTCGAGCGTGAGCACATAGCGCGTGCCGCTCGCCATGCGCGAGAGCTCGCCCAGCCGCAGGAACGGGCCGGGCACTTCGTGCACCAGCGCCGCCATCAGCTGCTCGATCTTGCCGCGCTTGCGCTCCCAGCCGATCCATCGGCCCTGGGTGGTGCTCAGTGTGCGGGCGCGGTGCAGCAGCAAAAAACGCGGTGGCTCGCCCGCGGCCACCGGGTGGCGGTGGTTGAGCGCGGCGATCTGCGCCTGCGCCTCGGCGAGCACCGTCTCGTCACCCGGCAGCACGGGGCTGTCGGCGTCGGCAAAGTCGCTCAGCAGCGCGAACTGCGCGTGGGCCTCGGGGTTGGCCAGAAAGTGCAGGTGCAGCCGGTGCACCAGCGGCGCCACGGACCGCGGGCTGCCCAGCAGCGCCGGCATCACGACCATCACACGCGCCTCGGGCGGTATGCCCTCGGCCAGCAGATAACGCGGCAGGTGCGCGGGCCGCGCCGATTCGCTGATGAGCCGGTTGACCACCGCCACCACGGTCTCGGAGGCAGGGAACACCATGAGCAACAACACCAGCGCCGTGACCGCATGGCCCAGCCAGCCATCGACCGGCAGCGCGGCGGCGGCGTACACCGCCGCCACCAGACCCAGCGAGCCGGCCAGCATGACGGTGAGGTAAGTGGGCACGCGCGCGGTGCGCAATGCCAACCGCCGCCACACCCGGCCGCGATGCCGCAGGCCCAGGCGCTGCTCCAGCGCACCGCGACCACCACCCGCCAGCCAGTGGCCGGCATGGGCGTCGTCCTGCATCAGCACCAGCAGCGTGCGGGCCACCTCGGTTTCTCTGCGCTGGCTCTGCACGGCCAGGCGCTCGATGCGGTGCAGCGTGGTGCTGCGCGTGGCGTCGTCTTCGGCCGCGAAAACGCTGGACGACAGCATGAGCTGCATCACGCGGCTGGTGCGCTCCACCACGCCCGACCAGTCGGCCGCGCCGATGAGGCGCAGCGAGGTGATGGCATTGCCCACGCTCAGGTGGTCGGCCGCCTGATCGGCGTGGTGCTGGGCCTGCAGGGCCGCAGGATCGGGCACGGCGTCCTTCAACCACGGACGCACCTGGTGGAGGAACACATCGCCCGTGGGCGGGCGGTGGCCGTCGAGGTTTTGCGCCAGGTGGTAGAGAAACACGCGGCCCACGCCGCGCTGCTCGGCAACCGTGTGCAGCGCCTGCACGGTGGCCAGGTCCAGCTCGTCGACGCGGTGCGCGATCAGGCTGGCGAGTTCGCGCGCGGCCTTGTGGCTGGCGATGCGGTCGGCCAGGCGGCGCAGGTTTTCCACCTGCACCACACGCAGCGTGGTGGGCAGTGCCCACAGCTCGCCGTGGCTGAGTTCCTGTACCTCCTGGTAAGCGTTGAGAAAGTGGGTGAGCAGGGTTTCGTCGAACGCGCCGTCGGTGTGCGCCACAAACGCCCAGGCAATGCTGTAGATGCGCGGCAGGCCCTGCAGCGGCGCGTCTTGCAACACGGGCAGCGTGCGGTAGTAACGCGCGGGCAAACCGTCGTGGATCTCACGCAGCTGGTCTTCGATCAGGTGGAAGTTGTCGAACAACCATTCGGCGCCAGGGCTGATGTCCTGCCCGCTCAGGGCGTGGCTGGCAATGTGCTCGTGCGAGGCGCGCAGGCTCTGGATGTTGCTCTGCAGGCGCGGATAAAACGTGGTGCTGCCGAACACGGCACGCGCGGCGTGGTGCGACTCGGCCAGGCTGCGGCCGTGTTGCTCGAACCGCGCCAGGCCAAAGATTTCAGACCGGATGGGCTCCAGCGCCGGACCCAGCGCAGGGTCCAGCATGCGCCGCACAGGCTGCGGTACCCAGTCGGGCTGACTGGTGGTTTCGCGCTCCGTCACCTACGAAACGAACCACGTGGTGCCGGCAATGATGGCGACAAAAAACACGGTGGTGACCAGTCGGGGCACCACAAAACCGCGAACCACGGCGGCGCCGGTGCGCAAGGCAGGCCAGGGGCCGCGCGAGCGGCTGCACACCGAGAGGTGATCGGCCAGGGCAGAACATTCCATGGGTGAGGTGTCGGCCGGGTGCCCGAACGACGAAGTGTTCCAGCTGGGAGCAAAGGCGGTGGACTTCGGCATGGGCTTCTCCTGATTGACACGCCAGCGGAAAGAGTCCGAGGAGGTGAACACCTTTGTAAAGCTCTGGTGAACCGGGGTCTGTTCGGTGACACACCCACGGACCATTGAGCTTGCAAGCAATGGTGACTTTCTTTACCGCACAGACACCGTTCGTGCGCGCTACCGAACAGACCATGGGCGCAGCATCCAACATGCTTCAACCCATCGGCCGGCAACACAGACACATGTCTTCGCACCGGTCTTCGCCATCCGGCTGTCACACCAGGTAAACACCATGAACCCCACTGTCAAACGCTCATCGCCCCTGCTGCGCCTCACCGCACTGGCCACCCTGGCCGTGGCGGGCCTGGCCGGCTGTGCCGCCCCCTACCCGGTGTACGAACAACCGGTGGCGCAGCCCGCACCGGTGTACCAGTACCCCAGCCAATACCCGCAAGCGCAGCAGCAACAACCGGACCGCCGCGACTACCGCCGCCGCAACCAGGAGACCTTGTACGAGGCGCCGGTGACCTCGGTGCGCGCGGTGGTCGGCCCCAACAGCGGCCAACGCTGCTGGATCGAGCGTGAAGAAGTCGTGCAGCAACCCCAGCGCAACATCCCCGGCGCCATCGCCGGTGCGGTGATCGGCGGCATCCTGGGCCACCAGATCGGCAACGGCAGCGGTCGCGACATCGCCACCGTAGGCGGCGCCGTGGCCGGTGCGGCCGTGGGTTCCAACGTGGGTCGCAACGGCTACGGCAACCAACCGCAAACCCAGGACGTGCAGCGCTGCACCCAGGCCAGCAACGGCCAACCCGAGTACTGGGACGTGACCTACACATTCAACGGCATCGGCCACCGCGTCCAAATGACCTCGCAGCCCGGCCGCACCATCCTGGTCAACGCCAACGGCGAACCGCGCACCTGATCGTCCGCACACCCGACAGATCCCCCCCTTCCCCGCGCTGCATGCAGGACCACGTCCTGCCGGCGCGGGTTTTTTTTCGCGCTGCAAATGCGGTCCAATGGCGGCATGAGCCAACCCTTGCACGCTTCCCCCGACACCGACCAGCGCCTCACCGATCTGGAGATCAAGGCCAGCTACGCCGACGACCTGCTCGACACCTTGAATGCCCTGGTGGCAAGGCAGCAAGAACAGATCGACCTGTTGCTGCGCGAGGTGAGCCGGCTTCGCCAGCGCGGTGGCGACGACGGCCAGTCGGCCGGGCCGCGCGATCCGCGCGACGAACTGCCGCCGCACTACTGACGCAGGTCAGCCGCGCTGCGGCGTGAGCGGCGTGCGGGCAGCACACGCAAAGGCCGAGGCGGCCACTGAGTAGTCCCACTGCTCCACAACACAACCGGCGTCCGGCGACCAGCGAACCACGTTCACCGAGTTCGGCACGCCGCTGCGCACGCGGCTGGACACCGCCGTGCCGGCCTGCACCGCCCACATCGGACGTGGCAGACCCGGCAAGGGCATCACGTACGGCAAATGGATGTGGCCGCCCATGACGATGTCGGCGCCAGCTGCGGCCCACGCTTGCTGCGCGGCCGTGTGGTTGTGCAGGCGGTTGGGCAGGTCTTCTGCGCGCATGACGTCGATGGGCTGGTGCACCACGACCACTCGCAGCTGTTCGGCTGTGGCCTGGCGCAGTTGCTGCGCCACCGCGTCGATCTGCTCGCCGGAGACTTCGCCGTCCTTGTGGCGCCGCGCGCGCGTGGTGTTCACGCCGATCACCAGCAGATTGTTTGAAACAAACACGGGTGCGAGATCGGGCCCGAAGGCCGCGCTGTAGCGCGCGTAGGGGCGGGTGAGGCGGCTCCAGAGGTCGAACAGCGCGATGTCGTGGTTGCCAGGCAGCGCCAGCAGCGGCGCGCCCAGCCGGTCCATGGCGGCGCGGGCGGCGCTGAACTGCTCGGTGCGGGCACGCTGCGTGATGTCGCCCGACAGCACCACCAGGTCGGGCCGCAGCTGCGTGGCGAGCGCCACCAGTGCGTCGACCACGGGGGTTCTTTCGGTGCCGAAGTGGGGGTCAGAGACCTGCAGCAGAACGCTCATGGTGTCGCCACCGCAGGCGCCGCCTTGAGCAGCCACAAGGGCTGGGGCAACACGCGAATGGTCAACGGTGCGCGCATCCAGTCGACCTCGCCGTCGAACGCCACCTTCACCTTGCGCCGCCCCATCAAACGCGAGGGCTTGATCACCAGGCTCTGGCACACAAAGCGCTCGATGCCGCTGGCTTCACCGAGCTGCCCGAGCGCGCCACGCGACATCAGCCCCAGCATGGCCAGCGTGCCGACGGGTTTGAGGATCACGGCGGTCACGTGGCCGTCGGTCGCCGCACCTTCGGACTGATCGCCGCTGGTGCCCAGACCCAGTTGCTCCAGTTGCAAGCGGTTGTTGCCGACGAACAGCGTGAGCGTGCGCACTTCGCGCTGCTGCCCTTCCCATTCGATGGAGAGTTTGAGCCGGCGCTGCGCGCGCAGCAGCGTGGCCATGCCCGCGCCAAACGCCACCAGTCGGCTGCGGCCGAAACGCGCTTTCCAGGTTTCGCGGTCCTGCAGCAGGTCGGGGTAGAGGCCCAGGCTGGCGTTGACCAGAAACACCTGTTCGTTGATGGCCGAGATCTGCACCGGCTCGGGCCGCGCGTCAAGCAACCAGCGCAGCGCCTCAAGGGTCTCGGTGGGGGCGCCGTGCTCGCGTGCGAAGTAGTTGAAAGTGCCGCGAGGAATCACGCCCAGGGTGCAGCCCGCGGCGTGGGCCGCCTGCGCCACGGTGTTGATGGTGCCGTCGCCGCCCACCGCCACCACCGCCGACCCCTCGGCGAATGCGCGGGCCGCGGCATCAAAGGCCACCCGCGCGAGTTCGCCCGGCGCTGCAAACAACACCGCACCGGTGCGCCCCGCTTCGCGCAGGCCCGCTTCGATCGCCTCGCGCGTGGCCTCGGCATCGCCGTGGCCGGCCTGGCCATTGACCACGAACTGCAGCGCGGCCGCAGGATTGAACAGGGGGCGCGACATCAGAAGCCCACGGCCTGGCCGTCGCGGCGCGAATCGCTCGCGGCCACGTAGCCCGCCTCCATGTCGTCCGCCAGGCGCCAGATGAACTGGCCGCTGCCGAAGTCCATGTAGGCATCGGCGGCGGGCTCGAAGCGGTGGCCGAGATCCTTCAGGCCCTGCAGCAAGGCAGGCGCCATGGTCGACTCGAAGTCCACGTTCAAACCGGTGCCCACCTTCCAGCGCGGTGCGTCGCACGCGGCCTGCGGCTGCTGGCCGTGCGCGAGCATGCGCACCAGGGTTTGCACATGGCCTTGCGGCTGCATGTTGCCGCCCATCACGCCAAAGCTCATCTGCGGGCGGCCGTCTTTCATGACGAAGCCCGGGATGATGGTGTGGAAGGGCCGCTTGCCGCCGGCCACCTGGTTGGGGTGGCCCTCGGCCAGCGTGAAGCCGAAGCCCCGGTTCTGCAGGCTCACGCCCACGGAAGGCACCACCACGCCGCTGCCAAAGCCCATGTAGTTGGACTGGATCAGGCTGATCATCTGGCCGCGCTCGTCGGCGGCGGTGAGGTAGACCGTGCCGCCGCGCGGCGGTGTGCCGTGGGCAAAGTCGCCGGCCCTGCCTGCCTGGATGAGCTTGGCGCGTTCGGCCAGGTAGGCGTCGCTCAGCAGGTCGCTCGCGCTCACCTCGCGCATGTGGCCCGCATCGGCCACCCAGCGGTAGGTGTCGGCAAAGGCCAGCTTGATGGCTTCGATCTGCAGGTGCTGGGACTCCACGCTGTCCACCGGCAGGCGCGCGATGTCGAGCTTCTCCAGCATGCCCAGCGCCATGAGCGCGGCGATGCCCTGGCCGTTGGGCGGGATCTCGTGCACGGTGTAACCGGCAAAGTTCTTCTGGATGGGCAGCACCCATTCGGGGCGGTAGGCATCCAGGTCGGCCAGGGTCATCGTGCCGCCGTTCGCGGCGGCGTGGGCCACCAGCGCTTCGGCGATCTCGCCGCGGTAGTAGGCCTCGCCACGCGTGTCCGCGATCTTGCGCAGCGTGGCACCCGCCGCCTTGAAGGTGAAGCGTTCACCCGGGGTGGGGGCGCGGCCGTGCGGCATGAAGGCTTCGGCAAAACCCGGCTGGTTTTTCAGGATGGGCACCTGGCGCGCCCACTTGTCGGCGGTGATGCAGCCCACGCCGTGGCCGCGCTCGGCCAGCTCGATGGCGGGCTCCAGCAGGTCGGCAAACGGCAGCTTGCCGAAACGATCGGACAAGGCCACCCAGCCCGCCACCGCACCCGGCGTGGTGACCGAGTCCCAGCCGCGCTCGGGCATCTTGCCGCTGTGGCGGCGCGCGAAGTAGTCGGTGTTCCAGGTGGCCGGCGCCACGCCCGACGAGTTCAGGCCGTGCAGCTGCTCGCCGTCCCAAAGGATGGCGAAGTTGTCGCTGCCCAGTCCGTTGGAAATGGGTTCCACGATGGTGAGTGCCGCAGCGGCGGCGATCACCGCGTCCACCGCGTTGCCGCCCTTGTGCAGCATGCGCAGGCCGGCGCTGGACGCCAGCGGGTGCGAGGTGGAAACCACGTTGCGCGCCATCACGGGGCTGCGCACGGTCGGGTAGGGGTTGGTCCAGTGGAAGGTCATGCGGTGTCCAGGTTGCTGGGAGGGCGGATCCAGGCGAAGCAGTTTGCCGGATATGCAAAGGCCTCGCCTGTCATGAGAACGACACCGGGGCCACGAACAATGCCCGCATGAAAAACGCGACCTTCGACCCCGCACAGAGCGCCTGGGGCTACCGGCAGATCGACGTGCGGCTGTTTCGCTGGATGCGGGCCGGACACGGTGCGCGTCCCCGTCTGCTGCCGGTGGCGTGCGCCATCGCCCACCGCAGCTGGGCACCGATGCTGTTCACGCTGCTGGCCATGGCGTCCACCCTGCCCTCGGGGGGATGGACGTTGCTGCAGGTGCTGGGCATGGCCGTGATTGCTCAGGTGATGAGCAAACAATGCGCGGCGTTCTGGGCCGCGCCCCGTCCGTTTGCCATTGGCCTCAGCCACAACCACCTGAAGCACGGTCCCCGCGCTGGTCTGCCGAGCACCCACGCGGCCGTCATGGGCTCGGTGGTGGGTTTCATGGCAGTGGCTGCGCCCGGGCATCCCTTGTTGGCGGTGCTGGGCAGCATGGCGCTGGCCACCGCGTGGGCGCGTGTTTACGCAGGCGCCCACTTCCCCAGCGATGTGCTGCTCGGTCTGGGTCTGGGCGGCACCGTGGGCTGGGTGGGTGCCCGGCTGTTTGGTCTGGGCTGACGACACCACGCCCTGGCCAGTCAACTGAGGATCTCGACCCCGAAGCCGCGATAGCCGATGAAGGTGCAGGCACTGTCGAACATGGGCGTGCCGCTGACGCGGTAGCTGCGACGCGTACCGTTGGCCGACACGTGGTGCAGCAGAACGTCCAGGAAGGGCATACGAGCCGCAATGCGCGCCTGCAGGTCGGCGCGCTGGACCGGGTCCCACCCGTCGTCGACCTCGGGCGCGGCCGGCCCGTCCACCAGCGCGTCCACGCGCAGGCCCAGCATTTCGAGCACCGGGCCCGAGACGCGGGTGAAGTGGCCTTCCTTGTCCTGCTCCCAGTACCAGTCGGTGGCCAGCTCGGTGAGTGCGCGGTAGCGCGCCTCGCTCTCGCGCAACTCGGCGGTGCGCTCCAGCACTTCGAGCTCCAGCGCGTGGTTCAGGTTGGCCAGTCGCTGGTGCAGCAGGCGCACTTCCAGCAGGTTGTGAATGCGCGTGCGCACTTCGAGCATGTCGAAGGGTTTGCTCACGAAGTCCTTGGCGCCCGACTGCAGCGCGCGCAGCTTGTGGCCGGGCTGCGCCGTGATCACCAGCACCGGGATGTAGTCGTCGATCGCGTTGGCCTTGAGGCCCTCCATCACCTGGAAGCCGTCCATCTCCGGCATCTGCAGGTCGAGCAGGATCAGGTCGAACGGCGTGCGCCGGTGCATGCCGGTCACGGCGCTGGGGTCCATGGTGGAGTGCACGTTGGTGTACCCCGCGTTCTCCAGCATCTGCTCCAGCAGCAGCACGTTGGATTGCTGGTCATCGACGATCAGCACGCGGGCCTGCAGGATCTCTTGGGCGGTGATGGTCATGTGATGTCTGCCGGGCTGTCGCCGAGTTGCCGTTGCACCGATGCGACCAGCGCCGCGTCGATCGCGTCCATGAGCTGGCCCACCTTGATGGGTTTGGTGATGTAGTTGAAAAAGCCGGCTTCCAAGCCACGCTCGATGTCGCGCGGCACGGCGTTGGCGCTCAGCGCAATGATAGGGATGTGCGCCGTGGCCGGATCGCCTCGCAGCACCTTCATGGCGTCCAGGCCGCTCATGCCGGGCAGGTTGATGTCCATCAGGATGACCTCGGGCCGGTAGACCCGCGCGAATTCAATGCCCAGGCTGGCGTCGGCCGCGCCCAGCAGGCGCAGGTTGGCGCGGCGGGCAATGATCTGCTCGACCAGCTCCAGATTGGCCGGGTTGTCCTCCACGTACAGGACGGTCTGCATGGCCGCGCCCTCCGCGACTTCGACGCGCGGCTCCTCGGTGGTGATCTCCAGCGACAGGCCGGGCGCAGACGCCAGGGCCATCTCGACCCAGAACACGCTGCCCACGCCCTGGGTGCTGTCGGCGCCGATCTCGCCGCCCATGAGCGCCACCAGCCGCTGCGTGACCACCAGGCCGATGCCGGTGCCCTCCTCCTTGCCGCCTTCCTGGCCCAGGCGGTTGAAGGGCTGGAACAGCTGGCTCACCTGCTCGGGGGAGAGGCCTGCGCCGGTGTCGCGCACGCTGATGCGCAAGGTCCCCGGTGTGAGCTCCGCACACTCCACCGACACATGGCCAGACGGCTGGTTGTATTTGATGGCGTTGAACAGCAGGTTGATCAGCACCTGCTTGAGGCGTGTGCGGTCGGCCTTCACATAGCTCTGCGCCGGCAGCCGGGGGAAGGCCATGCCGATGCTGCGCCGGCGCGCCTGCGACTCCACCATGGAGCGGCACTCCATCAGCACCTCTTGCAGCGACACCGGCTCCACCGACAGCGACAACTTGCCCGACTCGATGAGTGCCAGGTCCAGGATCTCGTTGATCAGCTCCAACAGGTACCAACCGGCCTTGAGGATCTGGTCGATGCTGCGCTTCTGGGTGGGTGTGGGCGCCGGCGTGCCCGACTCCATCAATTGCGCGAACCCCAGAATGGCGTTGAGCGGCGTGCGCAGCTCGTGGCTCATGCTGGAGAGGAAATCGGATTTGGCCAGGTTGGCCTTCTCCGCAGCGGCCACGGCGTCGTTGAGCTGCAGCTCAACCAGCTTGCGCGCCGAGTTGTCGGTGCCGATCAGCAGGTAGCCAATGAGGCCTTCGGCTTCATCGCGCAGCGCGGTGATGGACACGATGGCCGGGAAGCGGCTGCCGTCCTTGCGAATGTAGGTGAGTTCGTAGATGTCTTCGATGCCACGCGAGGCCTTGAAGGCCAGCGCTTCAAAACCGGGTGCGATCGGCGTGGCCAGCTCGGTGCTCAGCAGCACGGCGCGCGCCGTCACCTCCATCGGGTCGTGCAGGTCGCTCGGACTCACCTGGTCGATCACCTCGTCGGCGCGGTAGCCCAGCATGTGCTCGGCGCCCACGTTGAAAATCTGGATCACACCCTTTTCGTCGGTGGCGATGATCGAGAAATTCGCGCTGTTGAGGATGGCGTTCTGCAAGGCCCCTGCCTTGAGCAAGGCGCTGCGTCGACCGGCTTCGGAGAGCGCACGGAGCCCGGCGGCGGGGGTGGGGTCGGAGGGGCTTTGCTCTGGCATCGGTGTTCTTCACTGTACGGCGCAGCCCGAAGCGGGCGGCCACCTTGGAACCTACGCAAGGTGACAGGCCCCGTCCGTTCGGTAGCCCACACAAGCGGGTGAGGCTACCACCCCGAAGGGCTTTGCATGGACATGCACCGCCGCCCCGCTTAGGCTGCGCAGATGAATCACCCCCCCACAACCCGCCCGCCGCCCTCTCGCCTGCTGCTCTCCACCGTGCTCGCCAGCGTGTTCCTGCTGGGTGCCTGCGCCGAGTCGGCCAGGCTCTCGGTGGCGCAAGGCACCGGCCCCAATCCCACTCTGCCCGAGCCCGCCAGCACGCTGATCCCCACGGTGAACATCGCACCCGCCAAGGGCTGGCCGACGGGCGCTGCGCCGGTGGCTGCTGCGGGTCTGCGTGTGGGCGCGTTCGCCAGTGGTCTTGACCACCCGCGCTGGTTGCTGGTGCTGCCCAACGGTGATGTGCTGGTGGCCGAGAGCAACGCACCGCCCAAACCCGCCGGCAGCACCGGCGTGATGGACTGGATCGCCGGCCAAGTGATGAAGCGCGCCGGCGCCGGCGTGCCCAGCGCCAACCGCATCACCCTGCTGCGCGACGCCAACAACGACGGCGTGGCCGAAACCCGCTCGGTGCTGCTGCGCGACCTGCGCTCGCCCTTCGGCATGGCGCTGATCGGCGAGCGCCTGTATGTGGCCAACGCCGACGCGGTGGTCAGCTACCCCTACCGCACCGGCGACACCACCATCACCGCGCCCGCCACCGAACTCGTGAAGCTGCCCGCGGGGGTGAACCACCACTGGACCAAAAACCTGCTGGCCAGCCCCGATGGCAACACGCTCTACGTGAGTGTGGGCTCCAACAGCAACGTGGGCGAACGCGGCATGGAAGCCGAGGTGGGCCGCGCCGCGATCTGGGCAGTGAACGTGAAGACCGGCGCGAACCGCATTTTTGGTGCCGGCCTGCGCAACCCCGTGGGCATGGCCTGGGACGCTTCGGGCCAGACACTGTGGACGGTGGTGAACGAGCGCGACGAGCTCGGCAGCGACCTCGTGCCCGACTACCTCACCTCGGTCAAAGACGGCGGCTTCTACGGCTGGCCGTACAGCTACTACGGCCAGACGGTGGACGTGCGCGTGAAGCCCCCGCGCCCCGACCTCGTGGCCACGGCCATCAAACCCGACTACGCGCTCGGCCCCCACACCGCCTCGCTGGGCCTGGCCTCGTCCACGGGCAACACGCTCGGCGCGCCGTTCGCCAGCGGCATGTTCATCGGCCAGCACGGTTCGTGGAACCGCCGTCCGCACAGCGGCTACAAGGTGATCTTTGTGCCCTTCCAGGGCAACCAGCCAGCGGGCCAACCGGTGGATGTGCTCAGCGGTTTCCTGAACGAGCAGGGTGAAGCCCTGGGCCGCCCGGTCGGTGTGGCGGTGGACACGCGCGGTGCGCTGCTGGTGGCCGACGACGTGGGCAACGTGATCTGGCGCGTGAGCGCCCAACCCTGAACGACCCTGAACACAGCCATGAACAAATACCTCGCTGCCTACGGCGGCACCGCCGCGGTGATGGTCGTGCTCGACCTGATCTGGCTCGGCGTGATCGCCAAACCCCTGTACCAGCAGGGCCTGGGTCACCTCATGGCCGCCTCGCCCAATGTGCCGGTGGCCGTGGTGTTTTACCTGCTGTTCGCGGTGGGCCTGGTGATCTTTGCGGTGGCGCCGCACACCGCCCCCCACAGCTGGACCACCACGCTCACCATGGCTGCGCTGTTCGGCTTCTTCACCTACGCCACCTACGACCTGACCAACTGGGCCACGCTCAAGGACTGGCCGTGGAAACTTTCACTGATCGACATGGCCTGGGGCACCCTGGTGAGCACCGCCTCGGCCGCCGGTGGCAAGGCCGCGCTGGACTGGGCAACGCGCGGCTGAGTCCCGCGCAGGGGGAGGCTTTTTTCAGCGGCTGCGGTTACGATCGGCCTTCGGGAACACAGCCTCCCGATTCTTGACGAACAGATGGTGTCCCATCCAAGTGCTGACAACACGTTGGAGCTTTCCATGGACACCGCCATCCCCACCCACATCTCCTCTGGTATCTCGCCCCGCGAGCTGGCTGCGCGCATCGGTGCGCCCGGCGCGCCGCTGCTGCTCGACGTGAGGCGCCACGCGCGTTTTGCCGAGAGCACCCACCTGCTCGCCACCGCGCAGTGGTACGCGCCCGACGCGGTGGCGTCCCTGGCCCAACGCGACACACCGAGCGAGGTGGTCGTGTACTGCGTGCACGGCCACGAGGTCAGCCAGCAAGCGGCTGCCACGCTGCGACAGGCCGGCTGGAACGCCCGGTTTCTGGCGGGTGGATTCGACGGTGGCGAGCCCGGTGTGGACACACCGCAGGACATCGCCGCGTGGCGCGCGGTGCGCCCACTGGCCCTGCGCAAACGCCCCGACCTGGGGGTGGACGGCGTGAACGCTTCCACCTGGATCACGCGCGAGCGGCCCAAGATCGACCGCATCGCCTGCCCCTGGCTGGTGCGCCGTTTCATCGACCCACGGGCCACCTTTCTCTACGTGCCGACCGACCGCGTGTTGACCGAGGCCTCGCGGCTGGGCGCCGTGGCCTTCGACATTCCCGGCGCGCCCATCAGCCACGACGGTGAACTCTGCAGCTTCGACACCTTGCTGCGCGCCTTCGAGCTGCAGCACGACCCGGCGCTGGCGGCGTTGGCGCGCATCGTTCGAGCGGCCGACACCGACCGACTGGAGCTGGCCCCACAAGCCCCGGGGCTGCTGGCGATCTCGCTGGGCCTGTCGGCCCTGCACGCCACCGACGACCTCGCCATGCTGGAAGCGGCCATGCCGGTCTACGACGCGCTGTACGCCTGGTGCCGACTCGAAGCGCAAGGCGTGACCGAACGCCACAACTGGACACCCGCCACGATGAAAGCCCTCCAGCAATGAGCGCCGCGCCGGGCCGTCCCAAGCCAGCTCACACCGCAGCGCACAGCGCGGAGGTGGACCAATGAGCGAACGTCCCGCCCCCGTGCCCTTCATCCAGGCCTTCTGGTTCTGGCTCAAGCTCGGCTGCATCAGCTTTGGCGGCCCGGCCGGACAGATGGCGATCATGCACACCGAGCTGGTGGAGCGCCGCCGCTGGATCAGCGAGAAGCGTTTTCTGCACGCGCTGAACTACTGCATGGTGCTGCCCGGCCCCGAGGCGCAGCAACTCGCCACCTACATCGGCTGGCTCATGCACGGCACGCGCGGTGGCCTCGCGGCCGGCATGCTGTTCGTGCTGCCGTCCTTGCTGCTGCTGGTCTTGCTGTCGTGGATCTATGTGGCCTTTGGCAGCCTGCCGGTGGTGGCCGCCGTGTTCTACGGCATCAAGCCGGCGGTGACGGCGCTGGTGCTGCACGCGGCGCACCGCATCGGCAGCCGCGCGCTGAAGAACCGCTGGCTCTGGGGCATCGCGGCGGCGGCCTTTGTGGCGATCTTCGCGCTGGACGCACCCTTCCCCGCCATCGTGCTGGTGGCGGCACTCGTGGGCCACTGGGGCGGGCGGCGCTTTCCCCACGTCTTCGCCACCGGCGCGGGCCACGCGGGCGGATCGCAGGCCCACGCAGCGGCCCTGATCGACGACGACACCCCGACGCCTTCTCACGCGCTGTTCACCCGCCGCCGGCTTGTGCAGGTGCTCATCGTCGGCGTCGGGCTGTGGCTGCTGGCCATGGCGGTGCTGCTGGCGCTCTACGGCGTGCAGGGCACGCTCACGCAGATGGGCTGGTTCTTCACCAAGGCCGCGCTCATGACCTTTGGCGGCGCCTACGCGGTGTTGCCCTATGTGTTCCAGGGGGCCGTGGAGGACTTTGGCTGGCTCAACGCGCAGCAGATGATCGACGGCCTGGCGCTCGGTGAAACCACGCCGGGCCCACTGATCATGGTGGTGGCCTTCGTGGGCTTTCTGGGCGGCTGGCTGCACCCCATGCTCGGCGCCGACACGCTGTTCTGGTCGGGTGCGCTGGCGGCCTCGGTGGTGACCTTCTTCACCTTCCTGCCGTCCTTCGTGTTCATTCTGGTGGGCGGGCCGTTCATTGAAACCACGCACGGCCAGTTGAAGTTCACCGCGCCGCTCACCGCCATCACCGCCGCGGTGGTCGGTGTGATCCTGAACCTGGCCTTGTTCTTCGCGTACCACGTGTGGTGGCCACAGGGGTTCACCGGTCCCTTCGACGCACCGTCGGCCCTGCTCACCGTGCTGGCGGCGGTGGCGCTGTTCCGCTTCAAGGTGGGCGTGGTGCCCCTGATCGGGGTGTGTGGCCTGCTGGGGGTGGCCTGGCGGCTGCTGGGCAGCTGAGGCTGCTAGTGCCCGCTGGCCACAAAACGGTCGGCACGCGCCGCCTGCAACACCGCGGGCAGGCTGTGGTGCATGGCCGAGACCGGACGCGCGCCGGCCAGCCAGTCGTTGGGCGTGACGAACCACAGCGCGAGCTCCACGTCGTCGAACACCGGGCGCAGTTCGTCCAGCAGCGGCGCCATGGCATCCACCACCGAGGCGGTGGGCAGGTCGAACTGGAACAGCGGAAACATCGGGCCCCAGGGGCTGTCGAGCCGGACCACAGCGCGCATCACGATCCAGCGCGCCACCAGCGACAGCGGCTCGGCGTCGGGCAACCAGCCCGCCGCCTCGCAGCGGTGGCGGATCAGGTCGGCCAGGTCGTCACCGCTGACCAGTCCGCCCGTGCCGGAGAACGCCGCAGCGGTGGACAGCCAGTGCAGCGGCACCACCGCGTTGGCGCGCTGCGTGAACAGGGTCCGCGCGGCGGTTGACCGGTTTTGCGGAGCGGCGACATCGGGCAGTTGGGACAAGGATCGGGTTGACAGCATGGAGGCTTCTCCGGGATGCGCCGCAGACACGCGGCCATCGGGCAAAGAAGAGAGCCTCGGGCTTCTCGCCGAGCATGTCTGTACGGTGACCAACCGATGGTGTGTGCAAACACAACTCGGCCGCCCACCAACGCGCCATCAGCTGGCCGGTTCGTCGGCTGGCGGCGGCGTGCTGGCCACCGGAGGCGTGGATGCCGGCCTGGCCTCGGGAAAACACATGCGTTCGCCGTCCCAGGTCTGGCCGCACCAGCACTGGCCGTCGTCGTTGATGATGCAGGTGCCGGTACCGCAGCAGCGTGGGTCTTCCATGGGTCCTCGACAGGGTCGAAATTGAACAGGGACCGAGGTTAGCGCGCTTGCGCAGAACCCGCTGGGCCTGAACGGGTTGGCCCCGCGCGCTGCTCGATCTGCGCTTCGAGCTCGGGGCGCAGGCCCAACAGAAAACCGGCCTCGGTCACCACGAACAGCGGGCCGATGATCAGACCGCTGATGTCGTCCACAAAGGCCGGCTTGCGGCCCTCGAAGATGTGGCCCACGAACTGGATGACCCAGCCCACCACGAAGAGCCCCACGCCCACCGCGGCCCACGCACCGGTTGACAGCGCCGCCGTGGCCTGCGCCAGCCACAGGCAGCCCAGCAACAGCAGCGCCATGACGGCGCCCAGGCGCCGGTCCAGACGAAGGTAGTACAGGGTGGCCGCGATCGCCGCCACGGTGGCGGCCGAGACGGGCCAGCCAGCGAGATCGAAGCTCGGGCGCACGAGCAGCACCACCACGGCCAGCACGATCAGGGGAATGCCCACGAAATGCGTGGCGATGTTGCGGCGGTCGCGGTGGTAGGCGGCGTACTGGCCGAGGTGGTCGATGAGGGTTTTCATGGTGTGTCTCCTCGGGCATTCAAGCCCTTTGCCATTGTGGCGAGGGCAGGCCCGGCTGACCATGGGGAATGCGCTGAGGCGCGACCGGTGGGTGACACCGGGCGTGCCATCATGGCGGCCCGTGCTGCCCATCCTGTATTCCTTTCGCCGCTGCCCCTACGCCATCCGTGCGCGCCTGGCGCTGTGCCAGGCCGGCGTGCCGGTGGAGTTGCGCGAGGTGGTGCTGTCCCGCAAGCCGGCAGCCATGTTGGCGACCTCGCCGGCGGGCACGGTGCCGGTGCTGCAGCTGGCGTCGGGCGAGGTGATCGCGCAGAGCCTGGACATCATGCGCTGGGCCCTGGCGCAGCACGATGCCCACGGCTGGCTGGCGCGCGGCGACACGCCCGAACAGCGCGCGCTCACCGACACCTGCGACGGCGCTTTCAAGCACGCGCTCGACCGCTACAAGTACGCCGAGCGCCACCCCGAGCGCAGCGCACAGGCGTGGCGCGACGACGCGGTGGCCTGCTTGATCGCCCCGCTGGAAGCGCGCCTCTGCGCCACCCCGCAGCTCGGCGGCGACCAGCCGGGTCTGGCGGACGCGGCCATCTTCCCGTTCGTGCGCCAGTTCGCTGCGGTGGATCCGGCTTGGTGGGTTGCGTCACCGTGGGAGGCCACGCGCCGCTGGCACGACGCGTGGGCAACGAGCGCGCTGATGGCGACCTGCATGCACAAGTTCGCGCCATGGCAACCCGGTGCACCCGTGACCGTGTTTCCACCGTGAACGAGACTGCTCCGTCCGCCGAGACCCTGCAGGTCGCCGTGCGCGTGCTCTGCGCCTTCACCGCCCAGGCCGGTGACCTGGGCCTGCGCTTCACACCCTCACCCACCGCGCAGGACGGTGTGGCGGGGCACGAAGTGGTGACCGCGCGCCGCGCAGCGCCCTACCAACGCGAAGTGCCGCTCCGCTCGCGTTTCGGCGACCTGCTGGTGCAAGGCCGCGCCGACGGCTTTGACCCCAACGCCCCCCGGCTGGAAGAGATCAAGACCCACCGAGGCGACGTGGCGCTGGTGCGCGAGAACCACCGCGCGCTGCACTGGGCGCAGGCGCGTGTGTACGCGTGGATGCTGTGCGAGCAGCTCGGCTTGGAGCGCATCGAGGTGGCGCTGGTGTACTTCAACACCGATACCCGTCTGGAGACTGTGCTGGCCGACTGGCACACCGCCGAAGAACTGCGCCTGCACTTCAACGACCTGTGTTCGCGCTACCTGGGCTGGGCGCGCAGCGAGCAGGCGCACCGCCAGGCGCGCGACGAACAGCTGCAGACGCTGACCTTTCCTTTCGACGGTTTTCGCGCGGGGCAACACGAGCTCGCCGGCGCCACTTGGCGCACACACAGCCACGGCCGCCACCTGCTTGCGCAGGCGCCCACCGGCATCGGCAAGACCATGGCCACGCTGTTCGGCGCGCTCAGGGCCATGCCCGCGCAAAGCACCGACAAACTGCTCTACCTGACTGCCAAAACGCCGGGCCGCCGGCTCGCGCTCGATGCGCTGGCCCGGCTGCAGCCCGCAGCGTCAACCGGCCGCCTGCGGGTGCTGGAGCGCGTGGCGCGCGAGAAGGCCTGCGAGCACCCCGACAAGGCTTGCCATGGCGACGCGTGCCCATTGGCCAACGGTTTTTACGACCGGCTGCCGCAGGCGCGCGACGAAGCCGCACAAACAGCCTGGCTGGACCAGGCGGGTCTGCGAGAAGTGGCGCTGAAACACAGCGTGTGCCCCTACTACCTCGGCCAGGACATGCTGCGCTGGAGCGACGTGGTGGTGGGCGACTTCAACCACTTCTTCGACCTCAGCGCCCACGCCTGGGCGCTCACCGTGGGCGAGCCCTGGCGCGTGGGCCTGCTGGTGGACGAGGCGCACAACCTGATCGAACGCGCGCGCCTGATGTACAGCGCCGAACTCGACCCGGCCACACTGTCGGCGCTGCGCAAGGCGCCACCCAAGGGACTCAAGGCCTCGCTCGATCGGCTGCACCGTTTCTGGGGAACGCTGGGCCGTGGGCAGGCGGCCGAGCAGGTGCTGCTGAACGAGCTGCCCGAGGGCCTGGTGGGCGCGCTGCAGCAGCACGCTGCCGACCTCTCGGAACACCTGGCGCTGGATGCCATGGCGCCCGACGTGCGGGTGCAGGCCTGGCTGTTCGAGGTGCTGCATTTCGTGCGCGTGGCCGAGGTGTTTGGCGACCACTCGCTGGTGGAGATCACGCGCACCGAGGCGGCCGCGCGCAGCCGCGCGCCGCGGCCCCGCCTCGCCATCCGCAACCTCGTGCCCGCGCCGCACCTGCAGCCGCGCTGGCAGGCGGCGCACAGCGCCACCTTGTTCTCGGCCACGCTCAGCCCCATGGAGCACGCCATCCAGCTGCTCGGCATGCCCGCCGATGTGGCGCGGCTGGAGGTGCCCTCACCCTTCGACCCGGCGCAACTGCAGGTGCGCATCACGCCGCACATCTCCACCCGCTACCAGGACCGCGCCGACTCGCTGGACGCAGTGGTGGCGGTGATGGCCGGGCAGTTCCACTCGATGCCGGGCAACTACCTCGCTTTTTTCAGCAGCTTCGACTACCTGCAACAGGTGCTGGCGCGTTTTGCGGCTGTGCACCCGGACATTGCAGCGTGGTCACAGTCGCGCGGCATGGCGGAGCTGGACCGCCGTGCGTTTGTGGCCCGCTTCACCGACGACAGCCAGGGCATCGGTTTTGCGGTGCTCGGGGGTGCGTTTGGTGAAGGCATCGACCTGCCGGGCCAGCGCCTGATCGGCGCTTTCATCGCCACACTGGGCCTGCCCCAGGTGAACCCACTCAACGAACAACTGCGCGCGCGGCTGCAGTTGAAGCATGGCCGCGGTTACGACCACGCTTACCTGTTTCCCGGATTGCAGAAGGTGGTGCAGGCCGCCGGGCGCGTGATCCGCGGACCCGACGACCGGGGTGTGGTGGTCTTGATGGACGACCGTTTTGCCCGCCCCGAGGTGCGTGGTCTGCTGCCGCCCTGGTGGCGCATTGAACGCGGCTGAAAGCGCAGTTCAGCCACGCGAATACAGGTGCACGCCACCGCTGTTCTGGGGGCGCTCGTCCAGCAGCCAGCCAAGCAGGCTCCAGGCGCCGTCTTCCAGGCGCGCGCCCACGGCCAGTTGGCGGCCGTCGCCCGAGAGGGCCAGCGCAGAACCGAACTGGTCGCCCGTGCGGGTGCGGCTGGATTTCACATAGTCGGTCTGGTCCCAGCGTTGTCCCTGGCGGCTGTAGACGTACACGGCCCCGGCCGCCTGCGCCGTGGCGTCGGCCTGCTTGCCACCGAGCCCGCGCGCCGCGCTCGATTCGTTCACCGCCGACACGGCGAGCACGCGGCCGTCGGCCGAGAGGCTGAGTCGTTCGCCGAAGGCGTCGCCCGTGCGGCTGTTGGACGCACGGATGCGCGCGGTTTGCCGCCACTGCCCACCCTGGTTCACGAACACATAGGCACTGCCGGCCGAGCGCTGGCGGGCCTCGGTGCCCTCGGGCGCACTCGCGCCCACGGCCAGGGTGGTGCCGTCGGCCGACAAGGCCACCTGCGAGCCCAGCGGGTTCTGGGGTGTGGCGTTGGCCGCGGCCACCACGGCCTGCTCGCGCCAGAGGGCACCGTCGCGGCGGAACATGTGTACCGCGCCCAGGCCCGATGCGTGGGCAGCGGCGGCCAGCGTCTGGCCATCCTGCGAAAACGACACGCTCTTGCCCAGCTGCGCGCCTTCCAGGGCTTGTGCGGCCGTCAGCACCGCTTGTTCGGCCCAGCCCGCAGCGGTACGCGCAAACACGTAGACCGCGCCACTGTCGGTGCGAACACCCTGCGCATCGCGGGCGTCGTGCCGGTGCGCGCCCACAGCCAGGGCATCGCCAGCGCCCGAAAACGACAGGCTCATGCCGAACCAGTCGAAGCTGGCCGCGTTGGAGGCGAACAGCCGCGCGGGCTGGCTCCAGCCGCTGGCGCTGCGCTCGAACACATACACCACGCCCTGGTCGCCCGACAACGATTCGCTGGCGCTGACGGCGGCATGCGATTCGAACGGCGCCCCCACCGCGAGACGGCTGCCGTCGTCGGACAGCGTGAGGCTGTGGCCGAAACCGCTGCCGCGGGTGGGCACCGGCGCGAGCAGACGTGCCTGTTCGCGCCAGCCCTGGGGTGTGCGGGTGTACACGTACACGGAGCCTGCGGCGGGCACGGCTTCGGATGCGTCCAGTGCGGTCTTGAGCTCGGCGCCCACGGCCAGGGTGTTGCCGTCGCGCGAGAGCGCCACGGCCGCGCCGAACACGTCGCCGGCGGCGGCATTCGAGGCCTGCAGGTGCGTCGATGCGGGTCCTGCGTCGGGTGCGAAGGCGGTGGGCAAGCCCAGGCCTTCAAGGGACACGTGGGCCAACAGATCACCGCTCAACGGCGTGGTCTTGTCACCCGCGCAGGCGGACAACCAGGCGGCGGTGGCCAACAGCGGCACGGCGAGGGCCAGGCGAAAAGTGGAAATCATGGTGGAGGTCCTGTGAAATCGTTGATCTGCAACGATCCGGCAGGTCTCCAGGCTGCGTGCCCACACTGCCGATCGTTCGGTGGGGCAGATGGTCTTCATTTCGGACCGGCAGCAACATACTTCATCGGCGCTACAGGAGCGCCTTTTCGTGCAACTTCATGAAAGAGTTCGCACACGAGGCCGGCGGGGGCGTGACAAATGTCCACCCACGGCGCCGCCGCTGCCCGCGCTTCAGTTGGGTGGGTCGGTGTTGAACAGCCGGCTGGCCAGGATGTCGGCCGGCATGAGCGTGGTGAGGTCGTCGCGCGTGAGTTCACGGTCGCGGTCGACAAACAAGCGGCTGGCCTGGCGCAGGCGCGCGCGGTCGAGTGCATTGCGCACGCTGCGCGCGTTGGCAAAGTGGGGCAAGGGAATGCGGCGCTGCAGGTAGCTCTCGAACGCTTCGCGCGCGCCTTCGCCGAAGCGGTAGTTCATGGTGCCGAGCATGCGGTCCGCGATGTCGAGCAGTTCGCCCTGGCCGTAGTCGGGAAAGTCCAGGTGGTGCGCCACGCGCGAGGACAGGCCGGGGTTGGACTTGAAAAAGGTGTCCATGCGGTCCTTGTAGCCCGCCAGGATCACCACCAGGTCGTCGCGCTGGTTCTCCATCACCTGCAGCAGGATCTCGATCGCTTCCTGACCGTAGTCGCGCTCGTTTTCGGGGCGGTACAGGTAGTAGGCCTCGTCGATAAAGAGCACACCGCCCATGGCCTTCTTGAGCACCTCTTTGGTCTTGGGCGCGGTGTGGCCGATGTACTGGCCCACGAGGTCGTCGCGCGTGACGCTGACCACATGGCCTTTGCGCACATAGCCCAGGCGGTGCAGGATCTCGGCCATGCGCATGGCCACCGTGGTCTTGCCGGTGCCGGGGTTGCCCGTGAAGCTCATGTGCAGCGACGGCGTCTGCGCCTGCAGCCCGAGGGTCAGGCGCAGCTTGTCGACCACCAGCAAGGCCGCGATGTCGCGGATGCGTGTCTTCACCGGCACCAGGCCGATGAGGTCTCGGTCCAGCTCGTCCATGACCGCCTCGACCTGGCTTTGCGCCAGGACATCGGCCACGGTGCGTGGGGGCGGCGCGGCCCCCTCCGGTTTCGACAGGTCGTTCACGGCGATGCCCGTCCGTCAGTACCGCTCGCCTTCGGGCTTGTCGGTCGCGTACGACGAGATGCGGTACCGCACCTGACGGCCTTCCACCTCGGTGCGTGCGAGGCCGAAGCCCGGCTCCTTTACGGGCCGGTTGACGATGAACGACATGCGCGGTGACTCCACGCCCTGCGTCGAATCGAACGCCGTGACGCGGACGTAGTGCTGCGGAAAGGTCTTGCGGCAGTTGTTGATCTCCATCAGGATGCCGGCCGGGTCCTTCAGGTCGAACATCGGGTTGCCGAACATCTCCCAGTAGGTGTTGCGCGGGTGCGGATCGTCGGTGTACTCGATGCCCACCGCATAGTTGTTCTTGAGCGCGTACTCGATCTGGCTGCGGATCTGCGCGTCGGTGAGGTCGGGCAGGAAGGAAAACTGGCCCTGCGTCAGGCGGTTGCCGTGGTTGGTCATCATGGTGTTTTCTCCTTCAGGCGCTTGCGGTGGCCGTGGGCACGAAGTCCGCGGTGTCGGTCGATTCGTAGTTGAAGCTGATGTCGCCCCAGGTGTCGATGGCGGCCTTCAACGGCGAGCACCACTTCGCAGCGTCCTGCAGGATCTGCGGGCCCTCGTTCCAGATGTCGCGACCTTCGTTGCGCGCCAGCACCATGGCTTCGAGCGCCACGCGGTTGGCCGTGGCACCGGCCTGGATGCCCATGGGGTGGCCGATGGTGCCGCCACCAAACTGCAGCACCACGTCGTCGCCCAGGTAGGTCAGCAACTGGTGCATCTGACCGGCGTGGATGCCGCCCGAGGCCACCGGCATCACCTTGTTGAGCGAGGCCCAGTCCTGCTCGAAGAACAGGCCTTTCTCCAGCTGCATCGGCGTGTGCGTGTCCAAGAGCGTGTCGTAGAAGCCGCGGATCATCATCGGGTCGCCTTCGAGCTTGCCGACCACGGTGCCGGCGTGGATGTGGTCCACGCCCGCCATGCGCATCCATTTGCAGATCACCCGGAAGTTCATGCCGTGGTTCTTCTGGCGCGAGTAGGTCGAATTGCCCGCGCGGTGCAGGTGCAGGATCATGTCGTTCTTGCGCGCCCACAGCGCCATGCTCTGGATCGCGGTGTAGCCGATCACCAGGTCGATCATGATGATCACGCTGCCCAGGCTCTTGGCGAACTCGGCGCGCGCGTACATCTCTTCCATCGTGCCGGCGGTGACGTTCAGGTAGTGGCCCTTGACCTCGCCACTGGCCGCACTCGCCTTGTTCACCGCCTCCATGCAATAGAGGAAACGGTCGCGCCAGTGCATGAAGGGCTGCGAGTTGATGTTCTCGTCATCCTTCATGAAGTCCAGCCCGCCCTTGAGGCCTTCGTACACCACCCGCCCGTAGTTGCGGCCCGACAGTCCCAGTTTGGGCTTGGTGGTGGCACCCAGCAGGGGCCGGCCAAACTTGTCCAGGCGCTCACGCTCGACGATCACGCCGGTGGCCGGGCCCTGGAAGGTCTTGAGGTAGGCCACCGGAATGCGCATGTCTTCCAGGCGCAAGGCCTTGACCGCCTTGAAACCGAAGACGTTGCCGATGATGGACGCGGTGAGGTTGGCAATCGACCCGCCCTCGAACAGGTCGAGGTCGTAGCCGATGTAGACAAAGTACTGTTGCTCGGTCTTGGTGCCGGGGCCAGTGTTGGGCACCTTGTCGACGCGGTATGCCTTGGCGCGGTAGAGCTCGCAGGCCGTCAGCCGGTCGGTCCAGACCACGGTCCAGGTGGCGGTGGACGACTCACCGGCCACCGCCGCGGCGCATTCTTCGGCATCCACACCGTCTTGCGGCGTCATGCGGAACATGGCGATGACGTCGGTGTCCTTGGGCACGTAGTCCGGCTGCCAGTAGCCCATCTGCTTGTACTTCAGCACACCCGCGCTGTAGCGCTTTTTGGCATCGGTGATGATGCTGTCGTCGTTGTTGTCGGTCACGTTGTCTCCTCGGGTCGGGGTTGTGAAACGCTGGGCATGACCGGACTGTAGAAACGATGTCACATAAGGTAAATTCAAACTTACTGGCCTCTCGATTAAGAAAGTCTGAATCGAAACGGCGTGTCTGCTCCTGCTCCGGGCGTGGGAGCGGTCGGAAAAACGGAGGGGTAGCAGCGTCGGGCAGCGGCCCGGTCGTCGCGCTGCGCCGAGGCGTCAGCCGTCGGATTCGACGGTGGTCTCGGCTTCGGGCAGGCGCGAGATCAGCACCTGGTCAATGCGCCGGCCATCCAGCACCAGCACCTCGAAACGCCAGCCCGCGCACTCCACGCTGTCGGCCTGCGCGAGCAGGTCACCGGCCACCGTCTGCATGAGACCGGCCACGGTGTTGTAGCGGCCCTTGTCCTCGTCGGGCAGATCATCGATGTCCAGCCGCGACTTGAGTTCGGTCACCGGCATGGCGCCGTCGATCAACCACGCGCCGTCTTCTCGCTGGGTGGCCCAGGCGTCCACCGCGGCGTGCGGTGAGAGTTCGCCGGTGATGGCCTCCAGCATGTCCAGCGGCGTGAGCAGGCCCTGCACCACACCGTATTCGTCCACCACGAACACCATGCGCGTGGCTCGCTCGCGGAACTGCTCCAGCAGCTCCATGCCGGTGAGTGTTTCGGGCACGAACACCGCCGGCTGCACGTGGCGCATCAGCGTCTCGTTGTTGCCTTCGGCCTGCAGCGCGAGCATTCGCGGCAGGTGGATCACACCCACCACGTCGTCGAGTCCGCCGCGGCACACCGGGTACCACGAATGGCCGGTGGTCCAGGCGCGCTGCACCGCCACGTCGATGCTGTCCTGCGCGTCCAGCCACTCGATCTCGGAGCGCGGCACCATGATGGAGGTGAGCTGGCGGTCGTCGAGCAGGAACACGTTGCGCACCATCTGATGTTCGTGTTCTTCGATGATGCCGGCGTCCACACCCTCCTCCAGGCTGGCGTTGATCTCTTCTTCGGTCACATGCTGCACCGCGTTGGTGTCGATGCGCAGCAACTTGAGCATGCCTTGTGTGGTGTGCGTGAGCAGCCACACAAAAGGCTTGGCCGCCGTGGCCACAAAGGTCATGGGGCGCGACACCCAGCGCGCCACGGCCTCGGGGTAGAGCTGCCCGATGCGCTTGGGCACCAGTTCGCCGAACACGATGGTGATGAAAGTGATGACCACCACCACCAGCGCGGTGGACAGGATGTTGGCCGTGGCCTCGGTGAGGCCCTTGGACTCCATCCACAGACCCAGGTCACCGCTGAACGCGGCCTCGCCCACGATGCCGTTGAGCATGCCGATGGAGGTGATGCCCACCTGAACCGACGAGAGAAACTGTGTGGGGTTCTCCAGCAGCTTCAGCGCGGTGATCGAGCCCTTGTCACCCGCCTCGGCCATGGCGGCCAGACGAGCCTTGCGGCTGGAGGCCAGGGCCAGCTCGGACATGGCGAACGCACCGTTGAGCAGCGTGAGAAAAACAATGAGGAGGGTGTCCATAATCGGCCGATGGCACTTTACATGATTGGGGATGTGCAGGGGTGTGACGAACCCTTGGGCCGCCTGCTCGGCGAACTCGGTTTCTCACCGAGCCGCGACACGCTGTACCTGCTGGGCGACCTGGTGAACCGCGGCCCAGCCTCGTTGCAAGTTCTGCGCCGGCTCAGGGCCCTTGAAGGCGCTGCGCACTGCCTCCTCGGCAACCACGACCTGCACCTGCTCGCCGCTGCGCACGGCGTGCGCAAGCTGCACCGCAGCGACACGGTGCAGGACATCCTCGCAGCGCCCGACCGCGAAGCGCTGCTCGACTGGGTACGGCAGCGCCCCATGGCGCTGTTTGAACACGGCTGGCTCATGGTGCATGCCGGTGTGTTGCCGCAGTGGGATCTGGCCGACACGATGGCGCACGCGCAAGAACTGCAGAGCGCGCTGCGCAGCCCCGACTGGACCGCCTTCCTGCAACAGATGTACGGCAACGAGCCCGCCTTCTGGAGCGATGCGCTGCAGGGTGCCGATCGCCTGCGGGTCGTGGTGAACGCCTTCACGCGGCTGCGTTTCTGCACGGAGCAGGGCGTGATGGAGTTCGAGTCCAAAGAGGGTGCCGACGGCGCACCTGCGGGCTTCATGCCCTGGTTCGACGTGCCGGGCCGGCGCACCGCCGATGGGCCGGTGGCGTTTGGCCACTGGTCGACGCTGGGGAGTGTGCAACGCGATGGCGTGTTGCCGCTGGACACGGGGTGTGTATGGGGAGGCTGTCTGACGGCGGCGCGCATTCTGGGTGAGCCCGGGCGGGTGGAGCGCATCGCCGTGCGTTGCCCGCAAACCCAAAAGCCCGAGACCCAGAAGTCGGGGAAAGGGCTTTGAGCGCGCGCCGTTGAAGGCAGCGCTCAGTCCTGCTGCACCGGCGCTGGAACAGGCTCGGCCACCACGGGTGCAGGCGCACTCTTGAACAGTGCCGGCACTTTCTTGCGGGACTTGATGTTGGGCGACACGGTGCGCGCGGTGGCGCGGGCCGACGCTTCCCACGATGGCGGCGTGTCGCCAGTTGCGCTGGGTTCGTAGGGCTTGTCGAACAGCGGATCGGCCGGCGCGCGTGGCGCACGCACCGGGCGGCTGACCGGGGCCAGCCGGCCTTCACCGCGCGTTTCGCTGCGAACTTCCCGGTCGCGCGGTGGGCGGCTTTCACGGGGTTCACGCGGCTCGCGGCGCTCTTCGCCGCCCTCGGGCGTCTGCCAGGCGCGCTGACCATCGTTGAAGCGACCGGCCGGGCGTTTGTCTGCTTCCAACTCAAGCGCTTCGAGTTCGAGCTTCTTGCCCAGCAGTTTTTCCAGATCGCCCATCAGCCGCGCGTCGCGCGGACTGACAAAGGACACGGCCAGACCCGACGCGCCGGCACGGCCGGTGCGGCCGATGCGGTGCACATAGTCTTCGGCGTTGAACGGGATGTCGAAGTTGAACACCGCAGGCACGTCCTTGATGTCCAGGCCCCGTGCGGCCACGTCGGTGCAGACCAGCAGATCGACCGCTCCGCTCTTGAAGGCTTCCAGCGCCTTCAGGCGCTCGTCCTGGCTCTTGTCGCCGTGCAGGGCGGTGGTGTTGAGGCCCTCGCGCTCCAGCGAACGCGCCAGCCGCGCACAGCCCAGCTTGCTGTTGACGAACACGAAGGCCTGCTTGAGGCCGCGCTCGGCGAGGATCTTCTTCAGCACGATGCGTTTGTCGTCGTCGCCAACACTGTAGAAGTGCTGCTCCACGGTGGACGCGGTGGCATTGGAGCGCGCCACTTCGATCGTCACCGGGTCCTGCAGGTAGCTGCCGGCCAGGCGTTTGATCTCGGTGGAGAAGGTGGCGGAGAACAGCAGCGTGGTGCGCTGTTTGGGCAGGTACGACAGGATGCGCTGCAGGTCGGGCAAAAACCCGATGTCAAGCATGCGGTCGGCCTCGTCCAGCACGACGTATTCAACCTGGTTGAGCACGCAGTTCTTGGCTTCGATGTGATCGAGCAATCGACCCGGCGTGGCCACCAGGACCTCGACGCCTTTTTTCAGCTCGGCCGTCTGCGGCTTCATGTCCATACCGCCAAACACCACCATGCTGCGCAGGTTGGTGTACTTGGCGTAGAGCTTGACCTGCTCGGCCACCTGGTCGGCCAGTTCGCGCGTGGGCAGCAACACCAGGGCGCGCACGGGGTGGCGGGCGGGCGAGGTGGACGCGTTTTCGTGCTTCATCATGCGCTGCAGCAGCGGCAGCGTGAAGGCAGCCGTTTTGCCGGTGCCGGTCTGGGCGGCGCCCATGACGTCACGGCCTTGCAGCACCACGGGAATCGCCTGCGCCTGAATCGGCGTCATGGTCTCGTAGCCCATTTCGGCCACGGCGCGCTCAATGGCGGGAGAGAGGGACAGTTCGGAAAAGGATTGGGTCATGGGCATCAAAGTTAGCCCGTGATTGTCGCACTTTGACGACTTTTCGTCCAAAACCGGCCCCCATGCTCACAGACTCTGCGCCTTGAAGGTGTCACAAGCCTGAACAGTGCCGGTCTTCAGGCCGCTGTTGAACCATCGCTGGCGCTGTTCGCTGGTGCCGTGGGTGAAGCTGTCGGGCACCACCTGGCCCTGGCTCTTGCGCTGCAGGGCGTCGTCGCCGATGGCCGCAGCCGCGTTCATGGCCTCTTCCACGTCGCCCGGCTCCAGGATGGCGCCGGTCTTCTGGTTGTGGTGAGCCCAGATGCCGGCAAAACAATCGGCCTGGAGCTCCACCCGCACTGACATGGCATTGAATTCACGCTGGCTGACCTTGCCGCGCATCTCGTCCATCTTGCCGGTGATGCCCAGCAGGTTCTGCACGTGGTGGCCCACCTCGTGCGCAATCACGTAGGCCTGCGCAAAGTCGCCCGGCGCACCGAGTTGGTTGCGCAACGTGTCGTAGAAGCTGAGGTCGATGTAGACCTTCTGGTCGCCCGGGCAATAAAAAGGCCCCATGGCCGACTGGCCGGTGCCGCAGGCCGTGGGCGTGGCACCGCGAAACAGCACCAGGCGGGGCTTCTGGTACGTCGATCCGGCCTGCTGGAACATGGGTCCCCACACGTCTTCGGTGCCACCGAGCACGGAGGCCACGAAGCGGCCCATGTCGTCGGTGGGCGCCTGCGCCGGGCCCTGGGTGGTTTCCACCTGGGCCGCCGGCGAGAGATCACCGCCGCTGAGAGCGCCCAGGATGGTCATGGGGTTGATGCCGAAGATCCAGCCGGCCACCAGGGCCACCGCGATGGTGCCCAGACCGATGTTGCGTCCGCCGCCACCACCGAGCCCACGGCCCGGGCTCGAGCGACGGTCTTCGACCTGGTCGGACTCGCGGTTGTTCTCCCATTTCATGCTGCGTCTCCTGCGCAGCGGGAATCGCTGCGCGGCCCATTATCCGGGCCGCCGCACCTCAGACGACGGCCGTCTGGCAGGGGCTGGTTTGAAGGCCGGAGAAATCGGTCCAGCAACGGCGGTCAAAGTCGTAGAGCTTGCAACGGCGCGCGGTGTCGAAATACCAGCGCCACGAGAAACGCTGCACCGTGATGCGCCCGGGCAAAGTGGTCTCCAGCAGCTGCTGCGCACCTTCGAGCTTGTAGAGCGGGATGCTCATGTCCACGTGGTGCGCGGTGTGCTCCATGATGTGGTGCAGCAGCGCGCCGATGCGCAGGGGAAAGGTGAGGTGCACCGTGGTGGACACAAAGGGCGCGGCGCGCGCCCAGGCCGCCTTGTCGTCGTGCCACTGCACCGCGGTGTGGGTGTGGTGCACGTAGACCACGAAACCGATCATCGCGTTCCAGAACAGGAAGGGCACGCCAAAGCCCAGGCCCACGAGCAAGGCGACCGACTGCTCGGTGGCCAGGGCCGACGCCACCAGTGCGCCGATCCACACGGCGGCGGTGCCGATCACGATCAGGCCGTCCCACACAAATTCAGCGCGCCGCGTGCCCAGGTAGGTCTTGCGCGGAAAGAACATGCGCTTCCACCACATCTCCACCAGGTAATAAGCCGCCGGACCCCAGCCGCTGCGGTAGAGGCGCTCCAGCCTGCGCCGGCCAGGGCTCAGTGCGTCGAACTCGGCACGTGTCAGCGGCGCCCAGACAAAGTCGACACCCTTGAGGTTGGTGTAGCCGTGGTGCACCACGTTGTGCCCCACTTCCCACAGGCTGTAGGGCGTGAGCGAGGGCAGCATGGCGATGCGGCCCAGCACCCGGTTGAGCCCGCGGTGCGGCGTGTAGCTCTGGTGGCAGGCGTCGTGGCCGATGATGAAGAGGCGCCCGATCATGAAGCCCGCCGCGAGGCCACACAGCAGCTTGGCCCACCAGGCCGACAGCAGCACAGTGGCGACCATCAGCGCAGCAAAGATCGCCCAGTCCAGCGCCAGCAAGGCGATGGCGCGCGCGGTGCGGCGTTCGACGATGGGAGCCAGCCAGCTGCGGATCACCTTGCGGTGCGGCAGGGGCTGACTGAGGGGAATGGGGTCGGGGGAAGCGAGGAAGACAGGATTGCTGGACATGACGACCGATGCTATCGGCGCATGCCCCGCACGGCTTTGATGCAGGTCAAGCCTTGGGCAGCGTCACCCCGGTTTGGCCTTGGTACTTGCCGCCGCGGTCCTTGTAGCTGACCTCGCAGACGTCGTCCTTGTCGCTCTCGAAGAACAACACCTGGGCGCATCCCTCACCCGCGTAGATCTTGGCCGGCAGTGGCGTGGTGTTGCTGAACTCCAGCGTCACATAGCCTTCCCACTCGGGCTCGAAGGGCGTGACGTTCACGATGATGCCGCACCGCGCGTAGGTGCTCTTGCCCAGGCAGATGGTGAGCACGTTGCGCGGGATGCGGAAATATTCCACCGTGCGCGCCAGCGCAAAACTGTTGGGCGGGATCACGCAGACATCCTTGTTGATGTCCACGAAGCTGTTCTCGTCGAAGTTCTTCGGGTCCACCACCGTGCTGTGGATGTTGGTGAACACCTTGAATTCGGGCGCACAACGGATGTCGTAGCCGTAGCTGCTGGTGCCATAGCTGATCACCTTCTTGCCGTCCACCGCTCGCACCTGGCCGGGTTCGAAGGGTGAAATCAGGCCGTGTTCTTCGGCCATGCGGCGGATCCATTTGTCGCTTTTGATGCTCATGGAGCGCGATTGTAGGGATTCGAGACGCTCAAACCGCCGAGTCGGTGCCGTGCAGAAACCCCGAGAACTTCCCGGAATTTCAGTAATTACTGAAAACTCAGGCCGAACCAGATACATTCCTGCCCATGCCCCTTCAAGACCACCTCCCCCCGCTCAACCGCGAGTTCGTCGCCCACTTCGGGGAAATGGGCAGCAAGTGGGGCATCAACCGCACCGTCGGCCAGATCTACGCGCTGCTCTACATCTCGCCCCAGGCGCTCAACGCCGACGAGATCGCCGAGACGCTGGAGTTCTCGCGCTCCAACGTGAGCATGGGATTGAAGGAACTCCAGGCCTGGCGCCTGGTGCGCCTTCGCCACCAGCCGGGCGACCGGCGCGAGTACTTTGAAGCGCCCGCCGACGTGTGGGAAATATTCCGCGTGCTCGCCGAAGAGCGCCGCCGCCGCGAGGTGGAGCCCACGCTCTCCATGCTGCGCACCGCCCTGCTCGACACCCCCACGACCGACGCCGAGCGCCATGCGCAGAACCGCATGCGCGAGATGCACGACCTGATCGACCGCCTGATGACCTGGTTCGACGACGTGCAGAAGCTGGCGCCGGAAACCGCCATGCAGCTCATGGGCATGGGTACCACGGTGACCAAGGTGCTTGAGTTCAAGGACCGCCTGACCGGCAAGTCGCCCGCTCGCAAACCGCCACCCAAAGACCCGCTCGACAGAGCCGCTTGATTTGATCGCCTGATCGCCGATATCCCGGATACCCACCGACCCACCCGCCACAAAGAGCACCATGGACGCCTTGATCCTGTCGCGAATTCAGTTCGCCGCCAACATCAGCTTTCACATCCTGTTCCCGACCATCACGATCGCGATGTGCTGGTTTCTGTTGTTCTTCCGGCTGCGCTTCATCAAGACGCGCGACCCGGCGTGGGAAGAGGCCTACTATTTCTGGACCAAGGTGTTCGCGCTGACGTTTGCGCTCGGCGTGGTCTCGGGCATCGTCATGAGCTTCCAGTTCGGCACCAACTGGCCCGGCTTCATGGAAAAGACCGGCAACATCGCCGGCCCGCTGCTGGGTTATGAGGTGCTCACCGCATTTTTCCTGGAAGCCAGCTTCCTCGGCATCATGCTGTTTGGCCGTGGGCGTGTGTCCGAGCGGGTGCACCTCGCGGCCACCTTCCTCGTGGCCTTCGGCACCACCATGTCCGCGTTCTGGATACTGAGCCTGAACTCGTGGCTGCAGACCCCCGCCGGCTACGAGATCGTCAACGGCCAGTTCTACGCCACCGACTGGTTCGCCGTGGTGTTCAACCCCTCCTTCCCCTACCGCTTTGCGCACAAGCTGCTGGCCTCCGCCCTCACCGCGTCGTTCCTGATCGCTGGCCTGTGCGCCTGGCAACTCATCAAGGGCAGCGCCACCGCCGGCACCCACAAAGCCATGCGCACCGCACTCGTGACCGCTGCGCTGGTGATCCCGGTCCAGTTCGTGGCCGGTGACCTGCACGGCCTGAACACGCTGGAGCATCAGCCCGCCAAGGTGGCCGCCATGGAAGGCATCTGGGACACGCAGAAAGGCGCGCCGCTCACGCTCTTCGGGATCCCCGACGAGAAGGCCGGCGAGACCCACTACGCGATCAAGATCCCCAAACTGGCCAGCCTCATCCTGGCGCACGATCTCGACGCCGAGATCCAGGGCATCAACGATTTCAAGGGCGCGCACCCGCCCGTGGCCCCCGTGTTCTGGTCCTTCCGTGTCATGGTGGGCACGGGTACCCTGATGATGGCCGTGGCCTGGTTCGCCGCCTGGCAGCTGTGGCGCAAGCGCCGTGAGATGGCGGACGGCAAGATCCACCTGCCCAAGCCGCTGCTGTGGGTGCTGGCCGGCATGACGTTCTCGGGCTGGGTGGCCACGCTTTCGGGCTGGTACGTCACCGAGATCGGTCGTCAGCCCTTCATGGTCTACGGCCTGCTGCGCACCAGCGAGATCGCCACCGACATCGCACCGCCCATGATCGCGCTCACGCTCACGGCCTACCTCATCGTCTACGGCTTGCTGCTGGTCACCTACATCGGCGTGCTCAAGTACATGGCGGAAAACCCGTTCAAGCACGCACCCATTCCCGGCAGCAACGCAGCCTTGGGCAAGGCGGGAGTCTGAACATGACCTGGGCAGAACTCCTCCCCCTGATCTTCCTCGCCGTGATGGGCCTGGCCCTGCTGGCCTATGTGGTGCTCGACGGCTACGACCTCGGTGTCGGCCTGCTGCTGCCGCTGGCCACGGAAGGCCAGAAGGACACCATGATCGCCAGCATCGGCCCGTTCTGGGACGCCAACGAAACCTGGCTGGTGCTGGGCGTGGGCGTGCTCCTGGTGGCGTTCCCGTTTGCGCACGGCCTGGTGTTGCAGGCGCTCTATCTGCCAGTGGCCGTGATGCTGATTGGCCTGATCCTGCGCGGCGTGGCGTTCGACTTCCGTGTGAAGGCGCCGCTGCAGTTCAAGGACTTCTGGAACAAGGCCTTCTTCGCCGGCTCGCTGCTCGCCAGCAGCGCGCAGGGCTGGATGCTGGGCAGCTACATCACCGGCTTCCAGCCCGGTGCGCTGGGCCTGGCCTTCAGCCTGGGCATCGCCATCACGCTGCCGGCCGCGTACATCCTGCTGGGCGCGGGCTGGCTGATCATGAAAACCGACGGCGCACTGCAAGAACGCGCGGTGCACTGGGCGCGGCGCGTGCTCTGGCCCATGGGCGTGGCGCTGGTCGGCATTTCAGCGGCCACGCCGCTGGTGAACCCGGCGGTGGTGCAAAAGTGGTTCGGTGTGCCCGAAGTGTTCGCGCTGCTGCCGGTGCCGTTGAGCTGCGCCATCGCGTTCTTTGCCGTGCGCTGGGTGGTCACCCACCCCGAGGTGGTGAAGGCCGGCTACGGCTGGGTGGTGTTCGTGTCCACGGTGCTGATCTTCGTGCTGGCCTTCTTCGGCCTGTCGTACAGCATCTACCCCGACATCGTGATCGGCCGCATGACCGTGTGGGAAGCCGCTATCGGCACTGAAGCGCTCACCGTGATCTTCATCGGTGTGGCGATCACGCTGCCGGTGATCGTCATCTACACGATCTTCATGTACCGCGTCTTTTGGGGCAAGGCCCGCGACCTCACCTACACCTGACCCGGGCGATGGTCAGCGCCCGGCGATCACCGAGCGCTCGATCACCCGGTCGTCTCCAAGCACGATCAACGCAAACAGCAGTTCATCCAGGCTGCTGGCCTGTGCGGTCTTGCGCGCCAGCAGCGGCGTGGCCTTCGGATCGAGCACCACGAAGTCGGCCTCGTTACCAGGCTGCAGGTTGCCCACCACACCGGCCAGACCCAATGCCTTCGCAGCCCCCGCCGTGTGCAGCCACCACAGCTGGCCCGGCGTGAGGCTCAAGCCCGCCTTGCTCTGGCCTTCGCGGCCCACGCAATAGGCCGCGAGCATGGTGTGGAACGGCGAGAAGCTGGTGCCGCCGCCCACGTCGCTGGCCAGGCCGTAACCCATGCCAGCCGCGTTGGCCGCCGCAAAGTCGAAGAAGCCGCTGCCCAGAAACAGGTTGCTGGTGGGACTGACCGCCGCCACCGCGCCGGTCTGCGCCATCAGTGCGCGGTCGGCGGCGTCAAAGTGGATGCAGTGCGCGTACACAGCGCGCTCGCGCAGCAGGCCGAAGTCGCCGTACACGCCCAGGTAGCTGCGCGACTGCGGAAAAAGCTCGGCCGCCCAGCGCACTTCGTCGAGGTTCTCCGCCACGTGCGACTGGATCCACACATCGGAGTACTTCGCAGCCAGGTCCCCCGCGCCGCGCAACTGCGCAGGCGTGCTCGTGGGTGCGAAGCGCGGCGTGATCGCATAACCCAAGCGGTCCACGCCGCGCCAGCGCTGGATCAGCGCTTCGGTGTCGACGAGGCTTTGTTCGGTGTCGTCGCGCACACCGTCGGGGCTGTGACGGTCCTGCAGCACCTTGCCGGTGATGAAGCGAAGGC
>JBKBWW010000016.1:30164-43447 GCA_046314475.1 Hydrogenophaga sp. | reverse complement strand
AGCGCTCGCGGTTGTTCCAGTACATGACCGCGCTGGTGGGCCCGTTGATGAGAAGCTCGCCCATCTCGCCGGGCTTTACGGATTGTCCGTGCTCGTCGACCAGCTTCAGCGTATAGCCCGGCACCGGCTTGCCGGTGGTGCCGTAACGCACGTCACCCGGGCGGTTGGAGAGGAACACGTGCAGCATTTCGGTGGAGCCGATGCCGTCGATGATCTCGACGCCGAAGTGGTTGGTCCAGCGCTGACCGATGTCTTGCGGAAGGGCCTCGCCGGCCGACGAACACAGGCGCAGCGCCACGTCGCTTTTCCTGGGCAGGTCGGGGCTGGCGAGCATGCCCCCAAAACCGGTGGGGGCGCCGTAAAACACCGTAGGCCTCTGTTCTGTGAAACGTTTGAAGCAGGCCTGCGGCGTGGGCCGTTCGGCCATCAGCACCACGCTGGCGCCCACGCTCAGCGGGAAGGTCAGGGCGTTGCCCAGGCCGTAAGCAAAGAACAGCTTGGCTGCTGAAAACACCACGTCACTCTCGCGCAGATCCAGCACAGCCTTGCCGTACAGCTCGGCCGTCCAGTAGAGGTTGGACTGGGTGTGCACCGTGCCCTTGGGGGCGCCGGTGGAGCCGCTGGAAAAGAGCCAGAACGCGGGTTCGTCGCCGTGTGTGTCGGCTGGCTGGGCAGGCGCGCTGCTGGCGACGAGGGCCGTGAAGTCGTGCGTGCCCGCGGGCAGGGGCTCGGTGGCGCGCGAGACCACCAAGTGCTTCACCTCCGTGGGCTGCAAACCCAGTGCGGTCTGCAGCGTGGGCAGCAACGCGGCCGACACGATGGCCGCCTGAGCGCGGCTGTTGGCCAGCATGTAGCCGTAGTCCTGCGCGGTCAGCAACGTGTTCACCGCCACCGGCACCACGCCCGCGTGCAGCGCGCCGAGAAACGCCACCACCCAGTCGCTGCAGTCGTGCATGAGCAGCAACACGCGCTCTTCACGCCGCAGGCCCAACGCGGTGAGCACGCCGGCAAAACGTTGAACCTGGTCGGCGAGTTCGCCGTAGGTCAGCGTGCCCTGGTCATCGATCAGGGCGGTTTTGCTGGCTCGGCCCGCGTTGACGTCCAGCAAGTGGCGCGCGAAGTTGAAGCGTTCGGGTGGTGGTACGACGGTGGTGGTCATCATGGGTTTGTCTCCTCTGCGGGCGTTCGGTGATCAGTATTTCAAGGCTACCGCCGAGGCGGCCAGCACGTCCAGTGCAGCGCTGCTGGCCTGCACCGCGCTGCGGCGGTGGTAGAAGCCCAGCGCGCGCAGGCCGCCGAGTTCTTCACCGCCACCGGCGCGGCCCGGGCCGCCGTGCAGCGACATCGGCATCACGTTGCCGTGGCCGCTCTGGCTGGCCGCCACGTCGGGCGAGATGGCGTGCACGCGGCCGTGGGCCGAGCCGAGCTCGAGTGCGGCGGCGGCGATGAAGGCCGGGTCGGCGCTGTAGACCGAGCAGACCAAGGAGCCTTCGCCGCGCCGGATCAGTTCATAGGCCTGTTCAAGGCTGTCGTACGCCATGAGCGTGGCCACCGGGCCGAACACTTCCACCGCGTGCAGCAGCTTGGCCTGGGTGGGCTCGCGCGAGCCCAGCAGCACCGGCGCGACGCAGGCGGAGGACGCATCCGCGTCCACCAGCGCGGCGCTGCCGCCGTCGAACAGCACCTCGGCCTCGGCGCGCAGCTTGGCAATGCCTTCGATCACGCTGGTCTTCTGTTCCTGGCTCACCAGCGCGCCCATGCGCACAGTCTCATTGCGCGGATTGCCCACAGTGGTCTTGGTCAGCTTGGCGCCGATGGCTTGTGCTGCTGCGTCATAGAGCGCACGCGGCACGAACACACGGCGGATCGCGGTGCACTTCTGACCGCTCTTGACCGTCATCTCGCGCACCACTTCGTTCACCAGCAGGCCGAAGGCCTCGCTTTCGGGGGTGGCGCTCGGGTCGAGCAGCGCACTGTTGAGGCTGTCGGCCTCGATGTTGCAGCGCACCGAACGCTCGGCCACGGCAGGGTGGCTGCGGATGATGCGCGCCGTCTCCGCCGAGCCGGTGAACGAGACCACGTCGAAGGGCTGCAACTGGTCCATCAGGCCGGCGGACGAGCCGCAGACCACCGAGAGGGCACCCGGCGGCAGGATGCCCGCGTCGATCACGTCCTTGACCATGCGCTGCGTGAGCCAGGCGGTGGCGGTGGCGGGTTTGACGATCACCGGCACGCCCGAGAGCAGCGCGGGCGCAGCCTTCTCCCACAGGCCCCAGCTCGGGAAGTTGAAGGCGTTGATGAACAGCGCCACGCCGCGCGTGGGACTCAGGATGTGCTGGGTCTGGAACACCGGGTCCTTGCCCATGCGGATGCGTTCGCCATCGAGCAACGCGTGTGCGCTGCCGAGGGCCTCGCCCTGCTTGGCGTAGTAGCCCAGGGTGAAGATGCCGCCGTCGATGTCCACCGCCGAGTCCTTGGTGGTGGTGCCGCAGTTGGCGGTGGCGATCTCGTAGTACGCGTCGCGGTTGGCTTGCAGCACTTTCACGATGGCGCCCAGCAGGCTGGCGCGCTCAAAGTAGCTCAGGGCGCGCAGCGCGGCGCCGCCTTGTTCACGCGCAAAGTTGAAGCCGGCGGCCAGGTCGAGCCCGGCGCTGCTCACGCGCGCCAGTTCGACGCCGAGCACCGGGTCGAACAGCGGCGTGCCCGCGCCGTTGCCGGTGACCCATTGGCCGCCGAGGTGGTTGGGAAGTAAGGGGGTGGTGGTCATGTGGGTGAATTCGGATGGGCGAGTGGCCGGGGCTGTTCGCGGGTGGAGAATGGCGCTATAAATGCACTATCTTGCGTGCGCCGAGATGTGCATTAAAGTGCATGTTGCCGCACTTGGCAAGCCCCCGGCGGGTTTTTCCCGAGCCCGATGAAACCGTTTGAAAGTTCAGGCACACCATGGACGCTGCCGATCCCGGCGTGATGGCCACCGCCCGGCCCGCTGACCTCGTTCCCGTGGACGAGGAAGCCCGAAATCCTTTTTTGGTCGCGCTCGGCGAGCGCGTGCGCACGCTGCGCTCGCGCCGCGGCATGACGCGCAAGGCCGTGGCCGTGGCGGCCGACGTGTCCGAGCGGCACCTCGCCAACCTCGAGTACGGCACCGGCAACGCCTCCATTCTGGTTCTGCTGCAGGTGTCGCAGGCGCTGCAGTGTTCGCTCGCTGAATTGCTGGGCGATGTGAGCACAAGCTCACCCGAATGGCTGTTGATCCGTGAGCTGCTCGAAGGCCGCGGCGAGGCCGATTTGCGGCGCGTGCGCGTGGCCATCGGCGGCCTGCTGGGCGGCGGTGCCGTGCCCGGCGGCGACCCCGGCCGCAGCTCGCGCATTGCCTTGATTGGCCTGCGCGGCGCGGGCAAATCCACGCTGGGCCAGCGCCTGGCCGACGACCTGGGCTTTGCCTTCATCGAACTCAGCCGCGAGATTGAAAAATTCGCCGGCTGCAGCATCAACGAAATCCACTCGCTCTACGGCACGCCGGCCTACCGCCGCTACGAACGCCGCGCGCTCGAAGAGGCCATCCAGATCTATCCCGAGGTGGTGATCGCCACGCCCGGCGGATTGGTGTCGGACGCGGCCAACTTCAACCTGCTGCTCTCCCACTGCACCACCGTGTGGCTGCAGGCCGACCCGGCCGACCACATGGGCCGCGTGGCCGCGCAGGGCGACATGCGCCCCATGGCGGCCAGCCGGGAAGCCATGGAAGATTTGAAGCGCATCCTGGCCGGGCGCTCGGCCTTCTATTCCAAGGCCGACATGAGCTTCAACACCAGCGCCTACAGCCTGGACGATGCGTTTCAGGCGCTGCGAACCCAGGTGCGTGAGCAGTTGGGCTTGGTTACAAAACATGCATAAAAGTGCATTGACCGTTTTGGTGTTGTGAATTATTATTCACGTCATTGGGCTCCCGCCGGCAGTTGAATGCCGGTTTGTCGGGCCCCTATCCAGCCCAGCAGACCCGAGGAGACAACCCCATGAGTGATACCGCCATCGCCACCGCGCCCGTTGCAGCCACACCCGTCGCTGCTGCCCCCACCACGGTGGACTACCGCACCGACCCCAGCCAGTACCGCCACTGGAAACTGTCGTTCGACGGTGCCGTGGCCACGCTGGCCATCGACATCAATGAAGACGCCGGCATCCGCCCCGGCTACAAGCTCAAGCTCAACAGCTACGACCTGGGCGTGGACATCGAACTGCACGACGCGCTCAACCGCGTGCGCTTCGAGCACCCCGAGGTGCGCACCGTGGTGGTGACCAGCGCCAAGGACCGCGTGTTCTGCTCTGGCGCCAACATCTTCATGCTCGGCGTGTCCAGCCACGCCTGGAAAGTGAACTTCTGCAAGTTCACCAACGAAACGCGCAACGGCATCGAGGACTCCTCCAAACACAGTGGCCTGAAGTTTGTGGCCGCGCTCAACGGCGCTTGCGCCGGCGGCGGCTACGAGCTGGCCCTGGCCTGCGACGAGATCGTGCTGGTTGACGACCGTTCTTCGGCCGTGTCGCTGCCCGAAGTGCCTTTGCTCGGCGTGCTGCCCGGCACCGGCGGCCTGACCCGCGTGACCGACAAGCGCCACGTGCGCCACGACCTGGCCGACATCTTCTGCACCACCAGCGAAGGCGTGCGCGGGCAGAAGGCGGTCGACTGGCGCCTGGTGGACTCGATTGCAAAGCCGCAAAAGTTCGCCGACCACGTGAAGGAACGCGCCGCCGCGCTGGCCGCGCAGAGCGACCGGCCCGCCGGTGGCAAGGGCGTGAGCCTGCCGCGCATCACCCGCACCGACAGCGCCAACGGCCTGGGCTATGCGTTTGTGAACGTGGCGATCGACCGCGCCAAGCGCAGCGCCACCATCACGCTGAAGGCGCCCACCGGCGCGCAGCCGCAAGACATCGCCGCCATTGAAGCCGCGGGCGCCGCCTGGTGGCCGCTGCAGATGACGCGCGAACTCGACGACGCCATCCTGTGCCTGCGCACCAACGAACTCGACATCGGCACCTGGCTGCTCAAGACCGAGGGCGACGCCGCCGCCGTGCTGGCCAGCGACGCCGTGATGCTCGCGAACAAGGACCACTGGCTGGTGCGCGAAACGCTGGGCCTGATGCGCCGCACCTTTGCGCGCCTCGACGTGTCTTCGCGCAGCCTGTTCGCTCTCATCGAGCCCGGCTCGTGCTTTGTGGGTTGTTTTGCCGAGCTGGCCTTCTGCGCCGACCGCGCCTACATGCTGGCCCTTCCCGACGACGCCGACAAAGCGCCCAAGCTGCAGCTCGACGCGTTCAACTTCGGCCTGCTGCCCATGGTCAACGACCAGTCGCGCCTGCAGCGCCGCTTTTATGAAGAAGCCGGCCCGATGGCCGCTGCGCACGCAGCGATCGGACAGGCGCTGGACGCCGATGCCGCGCTGGCACTCGGCCTGGTCACCGCCGCTCCGGACGACATCGATTGGGACGACGAAGTGCGCATGGCGCTTGAAGAGCGCGCTTCCATGTCGCCCGACGCCCTCACCGGCTTGGAGGCCAACCTGCGTTTTGCGCAGAAAGAAAACATGGCCACGCGCATCTTCGGCCGGCTCACCGCCTGGCAGAACTGGATCTTCATCCGCCCCAACGCCGTGGGCGAAAAGGGCGCTTTGAAGGTCTATGGCAAGGGCGACAAAGCGGCCTTCGACTTCAACCGCGTCTGAGCATTTTCCAAAACGTTGTGCGGTGGGTATCCCGGTGGAGCCCGCAGCAACCGCAACAGACTCCACCGTTGAACTGCCCATTGGAGAGACAGCCATGTCCAGCATCAACTACAGCGACAAGATCCCGAACAACGTCAACCTGAGCGAAGACCGCACCCTGCAGCGCGCGCTCGAAGGCTGGCAGCCCAACTTCATCAACTGGTGGGACGACGTCGGCCCCGAAGGTTCGACCGACTTTGATGTGTACCTGCGCACGGCGGTCAGCGTGGACCCGCAGGGCTGGGCGCAGTTCGGCCACGTGAAGATGCGCGACTACCGCTGGGGCATCTTCCTGAATCCGGGCGATGCCGAGCGCGAAATCCACTTTGGCGACCACAAGGGCGAGAAGGCCTGGCAGGACGTGCCCGGCGAACACCGCGCCAACCTGCGCCGCATCATCGTGACGCAAGGCGACACCGAGCCAGCGTCGGTGGAGCAGCAGCGCCACCTGGGCCTGACCGCGCCCAGCATGTACGACCTGCGCAACCTGTTCCAGATCAACGTGGAAGAAGGCCGCCACCTGTGGGCCATGGTGTATTTGCTGCACAAGCACTTTGGCCGTGATGGCCGCGAAGAAGCCGACGCGCTGCTGCAGCGCACCTCGGGCGATGCGGACAACCCACGCATCCTGGGCGCATTCAACGAGAAGACACCCGACTGGCTGGCCTTCTTCATGTTCACCTACTTCACCGACCGCGACGGCAAATTCCAGTTGTCGGCCCTGGCCGAAAGTGCGTTCGATCCGCTGGCGCGCACGACCAAGTTCATGCTGACCGAAGAGGCGCACCACATGTTCGTGGGCGAGAGCGGCATCTCGCGCGTGTTGACCCGCACCGCGCAGGTGATGAACGAGCTCAAGACCGACGACCCGGCCCTGATTCGCGCCGCCGGCTGCATCGACATCGGCACGATCCAGCGCTATTTGAACTTCCACTACAGCGTGACCATCGACCTGTTCGGCGCCGACCAGTCGAGCAACGCCGCCATCTTCTACAGCTCGGGCCTCAAGGGCCGTTTCGAAGAAGGCAAACGCGGCGACGACCACGTGCTCAAGGGCCAGACCTACAAGGTGCTGGAAGTGCACAACGGCCAGATCGTGGAGAAAGACGTGCCGATGCTCAACGCGCTCAACGAAGTGCTGCGCGACGACTACATCCGCGACTCGGTGGCCGGTGTGGGCCGCTGGAACCGTGTGCTGGAAAAGGCCGGCATCCCGAACCGCCTGGTGGCGCCGCACAAGGCGTTCAACCGCCAGATCGGTGCGCTGGCCGGCGTGAAGACCACGCCCGAAGGCAAGGTGATCAACGAAGCCGAATGGGCTGCGCGCAAGGACGAGTGGCTGCCAACCCCTGGCGACTTCGCGTTCGTGGCCTCGCTCATGGGCCGTGTGGTCGATCCAGGCAAGTTCGCCGGCTGGATCGCACCTCCCGTCATGGGCATCAACCGCCAGCCGGTGGATTTCGAATACGTCCGGTTGAATTGGCCCACCCCCGCGCCGCGCCTGCGGCGCGTCACCCCCTCAAGGGGGCGATGCCTGCGGCCTGGCAAAGCCAGTTCCGCGGCATCCTTGAATGAGGCCCGCGCTCGCTGCCGGGCTTTGTCCATTTTGGAGACTTGCCATGAACGCCCCAGCCGAACTCGCTGTCATCAAACAGCACCTGATCGATCCCGAGATCTGCATCCGCTGCAACACGTGTGAAGCGATCTGCCCGGTGCAGGCGATCACGCACGACAACGTCAACTACGTGGTCGACGCCTCGAAGTGCAACCTGTGCATGGACTGCATCTCGCCGTGCCCCACCGGTTCCATCGACAACTGGCGCACCATGCCGCTGGTGCGCGCTTACACGCCCGAAGAGCAGCTCACCTGGGACGAACTGCCCGCCGAATTGCCGCCGGAAGAGCTTGAAGGCCTGACCGGTGCGGGCGCTGATGGGGCCGTGGCGCGGGCACCCGCCGCCACGCCGGCCGTGGCCAAGGACCCGAGCGGCGCAGACGTCTTCAATTCGTCGGCCTTCGGCGCGACCCTGCCGCCGTGGTCGGCCGCACACGCCTACACCAACCTCTACGGCCCCAAGGCCGCGCAGAAGACGGTCACCGCCACGGTGGTCGGCAATGTGCGCGTCACCGAGGTCGGCAAGACCGCCGGCAGCGACTACGACACGCACCACATCGTGCTGGACTTCGGCGCCATGCCGTTCCCGGTGCTGGAAGGCCAGAGCATCGGTGTGGTGCCGCCCGGCGTCGATGACATCGGCCGCACGCACCACGCGCGCCAGTATTCGATCGCCAGCCCACGCAATGGCGAGCGCCCGGGCTACAACAACCTGTCGCTCACCATCAAGCGCGTGCTGCAAGACCACGATGGTGAGCCGGTGCGCGGCGTGGCCAGCAACTTCATGTGCGACCTGCAGGTGGGCGACAAGGTGGAGGTGATCGGGCCGTTCGGCACCAGCTTCCTCATGCCCAACCACCCACGTTCGAGCATCGTGATGATCTGCACCGGGACCGGCAGCGCCCCCATGCGCGCCATGACCGAGTGGCGCCGCCGCCTGCGGGCTTCGGGCAAGTTCGAAGGGGGCAAATTGATGCTGTTCTTCGGTGCCCGCTCGCAGGAAGAGCTGCCGTACTTCGGCCCGCTGCAAAACCTGCCCAAGGACTTCATCGATACCAACTTCGCCTTCAGCCGAACGCCTGGCGCGCCCAAGCGCTACGTGCAGGACGCCATGCGCGAACGCGCCGCCGACCTGGCGGTGCTGCTGCAGGACCCGAACACGTACTTTTATGTGTGCGGCCTCAAGAGCATGGAAGAGGGCGTGGTGCTGGCCCTGCGCGACGTGGCGCAAGGTGCCGGGCTCAACTGGGACAGCATTGGCGCGGCGCTCAAGCGCGAAGGTCGCCTGCATCTCGAAACCTATTGACCGACCCGGGTGCGCTGGAGGGCGGGATGCCGTACATTCCTGCCTTCGTATGAACAACCCCCATACCCCTGCCCCCACCCGCAGCCGACCCGCCATCGAGGTCGATGTGGTGATGCGGCGCGAGCCGGTCAGCGGCCCCATGAGCCGCTGGCAGCCGTTCCGCTGGGTGCTGGCCGACGTGTTGCTGCGCGGCAGCCCCGACGAGACCGAAGCCGAAGGTGTGGAGCACGACCACGAGCCGCAGGCGGTGGAGCCTGTGGACGCGGTCAGCGGTGAAGGCGACACCACCACCCACTGGCTGTTCCCGCGTTTTCGCGTGATGCTGTTCCGCGACGACGCCGAAGGTTATTTCCTCAACCTCAGCAGCCCGAACCCGTGCTTCTGGGTGTTCTGGCGCGCCGACGAAGCCCGCCTGCTCGACGGCGAGCCCATGGCCGTGCCGCAGATCGTGACGCTGAGCTACCACGACGCCGGCCGATGGCTCGACGCACAGGAGCGCGTGGACCAGGTGCCTGCTGCGCCCGAGGTGGTGGACTGGATGCGCGGTTTCGTGGACACCACCTACCAGCCCGAACCCAAGCGCCGCCAGCGTCCCGAGAGCTTCAAGCCCCTGACAGACCGTTTTGGCCAGCCGGTGCGCATCAGCACCGAAAAACTGCGCGGCGGTGGACAGCCGCCCAGACCGTGACCATGGCCGACGACGACAACTTCTTCTCGCGTTGGTCGCGCCGCAAGGTGCAGGTGCGCACCGGCGAGCCGTTGCCCCCCGAGCCGCCTCCCGCGCCGGTGGTGGCCGTCGCGCCTGTTGCCGTGGCGACACCCGTTGCGCCCGTGGTGGCGGAGCCGCCCGAACCACCCCCGGCCCTCACGCTGGACGATGTGGCCCGCCTCACGCCCGAGTCCGACTACTCCGCCTTCGTGGCCCGCAGCGTGTCGCCCGATGTGCGCAACGCCGCGGTGAAGAAACTCTTCACCGACCCGCACTACAACATCATGGACGGGCTGGACATCTACATCGACGACTACTCCAAGCCCAGCCCGCTTTCTGCTGCGGACATGGCCAAGATGGTCGGCGCGCAGTTCCTCAAACTGGTGGACGACCCGAACGAGCCGAAGCCGGCCGCCACTGTGAACGCAGAGCCGCAGACCGCGCCGCCCGCAGAGGTGGCCCAAGCTGAGCCAGAGGCCATGGAAGCCTTGCCAGACGACAACAACGACACCCCCGTACCCGAGACTCCGGACCCCCACGATGACCACGCTGATCTGCAATTGCAACCAGACCATGCCCCTGAACCCGAAGGTTCTGGGCGAGGCCCTGGATGAAGACCTGACCCTGCACACCACGCTGTGCCGCCGCGACGCCCCGGCGTTCCAGCGCGCCGCCCGCAGCAACGAAGACCTGGTGGTCGCCTGCACCCAGGAAAGCCGCCTCTTCACCGAACTCTCCGAGCAGACCGAGGGCGCGGTGTCGCTCGACGTGCGGCCGATCAAGTTCGTCAACATCCGCGAAACCGGTGGCTGGGGCCGTGAAAGCAAAGACGCCACGCCCAAGATGGCCGCGCTGCTGGCCGCCGCCCGCCTGCCCGACGCCGAGCCGGTGCCCACGGTCACCTACAAAAGCGCGGGCCGCCTGCTGATCATCGGCGCGCTGCAAGACGCCGAGCGCGTGGCCGATCTGGTGTCCGACACGCTGGAGGTCAGCCTCATGTCCACCGGCGGCAGCGGCATGCAGACGCGCCGCTACCCCGTGATGGCGGGTGCCGTCCGTGAGGTGCGCGGCTGGCTCGGCGCGTTCACGGTGGACTGGACCACGAACAACCCGATCGATCTGGACCTCTGCACGCGTTGCAACGCCTGCGTGGCTGCCTGCCCCGAAGGCGCCATCGGCCTGGACTACCAGATCGACATGGACAAGTGCAAGAGCCACCGCGCCTGCGTGAAAGCCTGCGACGCGGTGGGCGCAATCAACTTCCAGCGGGACGCTCAAGAGCACAGTGAACAGTTCGACATGGTGCTGGACCTGCGGGCCACGCCGGCGTTCACGCAGCACGCGCATCCCCAGGGCTATTTCCACCTGGCCAGCGGCATCGACAACGCCGCCGGCATGGCCACCGTGCTCAAGCTGCGCGAGCTGGTGGGCGAGTTCGAAAAGCCCAAGTTCTTCACCTACAAACAAAAGCTCTGCGCGCACGGCCGCAACGAAACCGTGGGCTGCAACGCCTGCGTGGAAGTCTGCTCGGCGCTGGCCATCAGCAGCGAGATCAAGCGCAACCAGATCGTCGTCAACCCCAACCTCTGCGTGGGCTGCGGCGCCTGCACCACCGTGTGCCCCACCGGTGCGCTGTCGTACGCGTACCCGCGCGCCAGTGAGCAGGGCGTGAAACTGCGCACGCTGCTGGCCACCTACGCCAAGGCAGGTGGCCAGAACGCCGCGCTCCTGTTGCACAGCCAGGAAGCGGGCACCGCGCTCGTCAACGAACTGGGCCGCGTGGCCTCGCTCGACAAAGCGTTTCGCGGTGTGCCCGCTCGCGTGATTCCGATGCCCTTGTGGCACACCGCGTCCATGGGTCTGGACGTGTGGCTCTCGGCCTTTGCCTACGGTGCCTCGCAGGTCTGGGTGCTCATGACCGGCGAAGAAGCGCCGCAGTACCGCGAAGCCGTGCGCGAGCAGATGGCGGTGGCGCAGGCCCTGGTGCTGGGCCTGGGTTACAGCGGACACCACTTCCGCCTGATCGAAGCCACCGATGTGCAGGCGCTCGACGCCGCGCTCGTGGGGGCACCCGCGCAGACCGTCAAGCGCCGCGCCACCTTTGCCATCCAGGCCGAGAAACGCGCCACGGTGGAGCTGGCCATCGACCACCTGCTGCAGGACAGCGCCGCCCAGCGCCCTGCCATGGAAGCCATCGCGCTGCCCGGCGCGTCGCTCTTGGGCACCATCAACGTCAACAAAGACACCTGCACGCTGTGCCTGAGCTGCGTGAGCGCCTGCCCGGCCAGCGCCCTGCAAGACAACACCGAGCGCCCGCAACTGCGTTTCATCGAGAAGAACTGCGTGCAGTGCGGCCTGTGCGCCAGCACCTGCCCGGAAGACGCGATCACCCTGCAGCCGCGCCTGCTAATCGGCGAGCAGCGCAAGCAGTTGCGTGTGCTCAACGAAGCGCAGCCCTACCACTGCATCCGCTGTGCCAAGCCTTTCGGCACGCTCAAGGGCATCGAGGTCATGCTGGGCAAGCTCTCGGGTCATGCCATGTTCCAGGGCGAAGCGCTGGAGCGCCTGAAGATGTGCGGTGATTGCCGCGTGGTGGACCTGTACTCCAATCCGGGCGAGACCCGCATCACCGATCTGTGAATCCATTGACGCCATGAACAACAGCATTCCGATCACGTCCGCCCTGGACGAAGAAACCGCCCGCGCCGAGGTCTATGGCCTGCTGGCCGCGCTGTACTACGCGCCGCCGACACCCGAGCTGACGGCCCAGCTGCGCGTGGCCGTGACCGAAGCACCCGCCGCAGGGGGGTTTCTGGAAGAGCCGTGGCGCGATGTGGTGGCCATGTCGCGCGAGATGGACGATGCGGCCTTGACCGCCGAATACAACGCGCTGTTCGGCGGCGTGGGCAAGCCCGAGGTCTACCTGTTCGGCTCGCACTACCTCAGCGGCTTCCTGAACGAAAAGCCGCTGGCCGCGCTGCGCACCGACCTCGCCGCCCTGGGCCTGGGCCGCGACGACACCATGTCCGAGACCGAGGACCACGTGGCCTACCTCTGTGAGGTGATGCGCTATCTGATCGCGGGCGACGATGTGGAAGTGGCCAACCTCACGCAGCAGCAGAAGTTTTTCACCACCCACCTGCAGCCCTGGGTGATGCGCATGTGCGACGACATCGCTGCGCACCCCAAGGCCCGCTTCTACGCCACCTTGTCGGCGTTCACCCGCGCGTTCGTGGGTGTGGAGGCGCAGGGCTTCGACATGCTGGCCTGAGCCGGCGGCCTCGCCTCGCTGGCGTTTTCAGTAGAGGTAGACGGCCCCGCTGCCTGTTCCACTGTTGTCGTTTTGGTCACCACCGATGCCGGTGGCCGCACTGTCCTCGCTGGCCGAGCCCACCGCCAAGCTCTGAGCATCGCCCGACAAGGCGATGCTGTCGCCAAACCGGTCGAACGACTCGGTGTTGGTGACTTTGATGTAGCGGCTTTGATGCCAAGCACCACCTTGGCGCCGGAACACATAGGCTGCGCCGGAAGCGCTGGTCGCGTTGTTGTCTTGAGCGTCGTCCAGGCCTTGGGCCGAGCTGTCTTCGTCATTCGCGGTCACGGCGAGGGTATTGCCGTCGGCGGACAGTGCGACCGCATAGCCAAACCAGTCAAATTCTCCGGAGTTGGACGCCTTGATGTAGGCCTGCTGGCTCCAGACGTTGCCGCTGCGTGCGAAGACATAGGTTGCACCGCTGTTGAGCCTTCCGCTTCCATCGGGGCCGTTGATGCCGCTGGTCGGGCCGTCTTCAAAGATCGCGCCAACGGCGATGGTCTGGCCGTCTCCCGCGATGGCAACAGACCAGCCGAAACCATCACCATCGCCCGTGTTGGAGGCGGTCAGCCGGTTGG
>JBKBWW010000016.1:0-30154 GCA_046314475.1 Hydrogenophaga sp. | reverse complement strand
TGCCATGCAGTGCCAGCGCGCGCGTAGACATCGACCACACCCGCCGTTCCGACGGCGGTGGCGGCGTTGCGGCGCCCCACCACCAGGGTGGCGCCATCGTCGGACAGCGCGAAGGCCGTGCCATCGTAGGCAGCCGCTGCAGGGATGGCCGCTGCGGATTCCCATCGACCGCTGGCGCGCGTGAAGACGAGCGCGGTGTGGTCCCCGTCGTTGCGCCCCGCCACCACGGTGTTGCCATCGCCAGACATGGCCACGGCCCAGCCGAATTCGCGCCATCCGTCCTGGATGGTCCAGGGCAAGGGGTCGACCTGGAACCATTCTTGAACCCACAGTCCATTGCCGAGCGCGAACACAAAAACGGCGCCTTGGTGGGACGCATGCCCACTGGCACCGATCAACAAGCGTTGGCCGTCAGAAGACAGAGCAACGGATGTGCCGAACAAGTCACCGTTGGCGGGTGTGGCCGCCTTCACCAAGGCTTGTTGCACCCAACCGGTGGGGCCGCGTTTGAAGATGTAGACCGCTCCGCTGTTGGTGACTTGGTTGTTGTCGTTGGGCGCACCCACCGCCAGTGTGCTTCCGTCGCCGGACAGGGCCACACTTTGCCCTGCGCGGCCGCTGGGCAGTGACGCTTTGAAGTACCCCACAGCGCTGTTCAGCAGGGCGGCCTCCACGTTCGCGCTGGCCGCGTCGGCGCAACCAGCGGCGTTGCAGGCCTGCAGGATGTAGCGGGCGTTGACCTGATCGGGCAGGAAGACGCTGACGTCGTGCTGCGTGGTGTTGGCCGGCAGCGTGGCCACGGGCACGCGCGCTGCCGCCGCATCGGTTTGCACGAACAGCCGGTAGCCGGTGGCCTGGTTGGTGCCGGCCCAGCTGAGGCGCAGGGTCTTGATGTCCTGTGCGGCCACGTTGAGAACCAGCGTGGGCGGGGGAGCGCTGCTGTCGCCATCACCGCCGCCGCAGCCCGTGAGCGTCAAGGCAGCGAACAACAGGGGCAGCAGCGGGAGAGCGCGCAGGCAGCGAGCGGGGTGAACAAAGGTGGTCATGGTCGGGTTTTCACGTGGGCTGGAGAACCCAGCGATTGCAGCCCATGCCCCCCGCACTGCCCATAATCCCCCGGCAGCATTTGTGCCGTCGTTCAGAGCCCGCTCGGCCGCCCGTCGTTGGTCGCCGTGGCCGAGGGTGCTTGAGGGTCGGTCAGCAGACGCACCGTGAACACAGCGCCGCTGCCGTTCACCTGGTTGGCTGCCGAAATGCTGCCGCCGTAGCGCTCCACCAAGCCCTGGCTGATCCACAGACCCAAGCCGTTGCCGTCGTTCTTGGTTGTGAAGAACGGGCGGAACAAACGCTCCTGCGCTTCGGCGCTCAGACCCTGGCCGGAGTCTTCCACGCGCAAGAGCGCGCCACCCGCGTGTACACCGTGCGGGCCCTCGGGAACCCAGTCCTGTGTCACCAGCTTCAACACACCGCCTTGCGGCATGGCCTGGATGGCGTTGATCAGCAGGTTGATGATCACCTGCTGCAGTTCCTGCCGGTTGCAGCCCACGCGGCGCGTGCCCCGCAGGTCGCGCTGCACCTCGATGTGGGTTTGCGACATCAGGTGCCCCACCAGCACCAGGCAGTCGTTGACCGTGCGGTTGAGGTCCAGCGATTCCACGTAGCCGGCGTACTCGGTGGGTCGCGCGTACTGCAGCAGTTGCGTGACGATCAGGCGCATGCGCTCCACCTGTTCGTCCAGCAACTGCAGTTCGCCGCGCACCGGCTGCGCGTGCGCGCCCAGGGTCTCGCGCATCAAATCGAGGTTGCCCTGCATCACCGCAATCGGGTTGTTGATCTCGTGCGCGATGCTGGCGGTGAGCTGGCCGATGGCCGCGAGTTTTTCGCTTTTCACCAGTTGCTGCTGCGCCACCTGCAGCGAGGCGTTGCTCGCCTCCAGTTCCTGCGTGCGCTCAGCCACCTTGTGGTCGAGCTCTTCGCCCCAGCGCTGCAGCGCGGCGGTCTTGTCGTCGATCACGTCGAGCAGTTCGTCCAGGTGACCGGCCAGCGCGCCGAGTTCGTCGCGCGCTTCCAGCTCGCCCACACGCGCGGTGCTGTGGCCGTCTTCCACCAGCTGCATGGTGCGGTTCATGCGCTGCACCGGCTGGAAGATGCTGCGCGCCCAGCGGATGGAGAGCACCGCCGACAGCACCGTGACCAGCAGGAAGATCAGGCCCAGCGCGGCCATCATGGCGTAGCGCACGAGGCGAAACGGGGCTTCGGTGAAGCCCACGTAGAGCATGCCGATGCGCGCGCCGGTGGCGTCCTGCAGCGGCTCGTAGGCCGACACGTACCAGTCGTTGACCACAAAGGCGCGGTCCAGCCAGGTGTTGCCGCGGCCCAGCACCGCGTCGCGCACCGTTTGCGACACGCGCGTGCCGATGGCGCGCTGGTCCTGGAACAGGCGCACGTTGGTGGTGATGCGCACGTCGTCCATGAACAGCGTGGCCGTGCCCTGGCTGCCGAAGGGCAGGGCACCGTCGGGGTAGACGATGCGGTTGATGTGGTCGATGAAATCGAGGTTCTGGTTGAGCAGAAGACCACCGGCCAGCACCGCGATGGTCCGGCCTTTGGTGTCGAGCACGGGGTGGGTCGACAGCATCACCATGGCGCGGTGTTCGGCCTCGCGCGTGGCGGGCGCGGCGTTGCGCGTGGCCACCAGCGGAATGCGCAGGCGTGGCGAGAGGTGGGGCGCGAACGCGTCGAGCGCGTCGGGCTCCAGCAGCAGCAGCCGTGCCTGCGCGCTGGTACGAACAGGCTGCAGCGCGGCGCCGAGCGCCGCGGGCATGGGCGGTATGGGCGCGGTGGCGTCTGCGCGGCTCAGGCCTGTGGGCACAGCGCGCGCCAGCGCCCGGCCTTGCGCGTCGTAGAGCAGCAGGAAGTCCAGGCCCAGCCGTTCGCGCGCCAGCGCCAGCTGTTCGCCCAGGCCGTTGCGGTCGGTGGGCGTCGCGGGCAGCAAGGCCGCGTACAGCGCCTGCGAACCGGCCACACCCAGCGTGCCCGAGCCGACCTCGCTCAGCACCTGTTCGAAGTAACCGTGGGCCACCGCGAGATCGCTGCGCACCTTGGTGATCAGCAGCCGGTCGTAGGCCGCGTTGCCCCACAGCACCAGCACCAGCGCCATGAGCGGAAACGCCACCAGCAGCGGCAGCAGCGCCATGGCCAGCAACTTGTTGCGGACCGAGCTGGCGAGCCAGCGCGGCGTGCGCCAAACGGTCACAAGCTCGCCCACTCCGCCACTCGGCGTTCGAGTGTTCGGCGCGAAACACCGAGCAACTGCGCCGCGCGTGTCTTGTCGCCCTGCACCGAATCGAGCACGGTGAGGATGTGCAGCTTTTCCATGGCGTGCAGGTCGGTCGGCATGGCGGGCGCGGTGGCACTGTCCCGGGCCTGGTTCACGCCGGGGTACAGGGCCGACACGTTGAGCGCGCCCAGGATCAGCGAGCGTTCGATCAGGTTGCGCAGTTCGCGCACATTGCCCGGCCAGTCGTACTGCGCGAGAAAGTCCATTTCCTGCTCGCTGATGGTCAGCGGCTCCACCCCCAGCGAAGGCGCGAGCTGTGCCATGAAGTGCGCCACCAGCTCGGGGATGTCCTGCTTGTGCGCGCGCAGAGGTGCGAGGTTCAGGTCGACCACCTGCAGTCGGAAGTACAGGTCCTTGCGGAAGCGGCCGGCCTCCACCTCGGCGCTGAGCTGGCGGTTGGTCGCCGCGATGATGCGCAGGTTCAGCGGCACCAGCTGTTCGCTGCCCACCGGGCGGATCTTCAGGTCTTCAATCGCGCGCAGCAGCGTGGCCTGGATCGGCAGCGGCAGCTCGGCGATTTCGTCGAGAAAGAGCGTGCCGCCCTGTGCGTAGTGAAACAGGCCGTCGCGCGCGCGGGTGGCGCCGGTGAACGCGCCCTTGGCGTGGCCGAAGAGTTCGCTCTCGATCAGCTCCGGCGACACCGCCGCGCAATTGACCGGCACGAACGGCCCGCCGGCGCGGCTGCTCTGGGCGTGCAGCTCACGCGCCACCAGCTCCTTGCCGGTGCCCGACTCGCCTTGCAGCAGCACCGTGCTGTTGACCGGCGCCACGCGCGCGATGGAGGCGCGCAGTTGCTGCAGGTCGGGCGACTGGCCCACCAGCGCAGCACCCCGACCCGGCACGGGTGACACGGCGCGGCGCAGCACGAAGTTTTCGCGGCGCAGGCGCGAGCGTTCGTAGCAGTGCTTCACCGCGTTCAGGATCTGCGGTACCCGAAACGGCTTGAGGATGAAGTCGGACGCGCCCGCGCGCAGCGCTTCGATGGCAGTGTCCAGGTCGGCAAACGCGGTGATCAGGATCACCTCGCCGGTGAAGCCCTGTTCGCGCAACTCCTTGAGCCAGGCCACGCCGCTTTTGCCAGGCAGCGATATGTCCAGGATGACCAGGTCCACATGGTGGCCGCGCAGCCACTGTGCGCCGTCTTCGGCGCTGGTGGCGCTCATCACGAAGTGGCAGCGCGGTGCCAGCGTCTTCACCAGAAAGTTCAGCATGCCCTGCTCGTCGTCGACGATCAGGATGGACCAGTCGGGCCAGCCTTCCAGGGTTCGTTCGGGCCCGGAGGGCAGAAGTGAGGTATCCACCCGCCCGGATTCTACGGATGTGCCCTACGAAAACAGTGGGGTATTGGCGCAAACCCCACGATGGTGCGGGGTGTTGAAACGCGTGAACAGGCCCGGTGCGTGCGACAAATTGTCGCGTCGATGGGCGACACCTTGTCCGCGTCCGCAGCGCTCCATCGCCATCGGCATGCGGGTAATCCCGAGTGGATCTGCGCGAGCCTTGACGGGATTGTGAGTGTGCTCAAGGTGTGGCGACCTGCGTGCGCAATGCCGGCCTGATGCAACAACGATACCTTTGGCTTATGGCACGCTTCTGGCTATCAAAAGCGCAGCAAGCTCCGATGCTGCAACGCCGCATGAAGACGGCTCCGGTTGCAAGGGCCCAATCACCTTTTGCTACGTATGAACCACCTTGCAACCCATACCGGCTGGGGTTAGATTCCACGTATGCAAAAGGTCCGCACGTTGTGTTGGCGGGCCCGTTTCAACCTGGAGATCTGCATGACCAAGCCCTCCCGCCCGACCGCAGGTGCTGAACGCTCCGGCCTGAACCGGCGCACCCTGTTCGCAGGTGCGTCCACGGTCGGCGCACTCGCCGCTGCAGCCACCCTGATCCCGCGCGCGCCGGTGGAAGAAACCGCTGCCGCCCCGGCCAAACCCGCGCCCACCAAGGGTGGCGGTTACAGCCTCAGCGACCACGTCAAACAGTATTACCAGACCACCCGCATCTGAGCGGAAGGCTGTTCCTTGAATCCCCACGTTCTCGTTCGTTCGCTGCCCCGCACCGGGGCGCAAGCCGTCCCCCGCGCGGCTTCCCAGGAGGCAAAACCATGCTGCTGACCAAAAAATCATCCTCCACGGGTGGACACGCCTCGCGCGTGCATTCCTCCTTTGTCCACAACCTCCAGCGCGGCCTCTCTTCGGCCCTGCCCACCATGGACCGCCGCGCGTTTCTGCGCCGCTCCGGCATGGGCGTGGGCGTCGGTCTGGCTGCTTCCCAGCTTGTGCTGGTGAAAAAGGCCAAGGCCGCTGAAGGCAAGTCCATCGACGGCACCGGCAAGATCGAAGTCAAGCGCACCATCTGCACGCACTGCTCGGTGGGCTGCGCCACCGACGCGATCGTGGAAAACGGCGTCTGGGTGCGCCAGGAGCCGGTGTTCGACTCCCCCATCAACCTCGGCGCGCATTGCGCCAAGGGTGCGGCCCTGCGCGAGCACGGCCACGGCGAGTACCGCCTGCGCTACCCGATGAAGCTGGTCAACGGCAAGTACGAGCGCATCAGCTGGGACGTTGCGCTGAACGAGATCACCGCCAAGATGAACGAGCTGCGCGAGGCCAGCGGCCCAGACTCGGTGTACTTCGTGGGTTCCTCCAAGCACAACAACGAGCAGGCGTACCTGCTGCGCAAGTTCGTGAGCTTCTGGGGCACCAACAACTGTGACCACCAGGCCCGCATCTGCCACTCCACCACGGTGGCCGGCGTTGCGAACACCTGGGGCTACGGCGCCATGACCAATTCGTACAACGACATGCAGAACAGCAAGTGCGCGTTGTACATCGGCTCCAACGCCGCTGAAGCGCACCCGGTGTCGATGCTGCACATGCTGCATGCCAAGGAAAACGGCTGCAAGATGATCGTGGTCGATCCACGCTTCACCCGCACCGCGGCCAAGGCCGACGAGTTCGTGCGCATCCGCTCCGGCACCGACATCCCGTTCCTCTTCGGTGTGTTGCACCACATCTTCAAGAACGGCTGGGAAGACAAGAAGTACATCAACGACCGCGTCTACGGCATGGAAGCCGTGAAGGCCGACGTGATGGCCAAGTGGACACCGGACAAGGTCGAAGAGGCCTGCGGCGTGCCCGAGGCGACCGTGTTCAAGGTCGCCAAGATGCTGCACGAGAACAACCCCAGCACCATCGTGTGGTGCATGGGCCAGACGCAGCACACCATCGGCAACGCCATCGTGCGCGCTTCGTGCATCTTGCAGCTGGCGCTGGGCAACGTCGGCAAGTCCGGCGGCGGCACCAACATTTTCCGTGGCCACGACAACGTGCAGGGCGCGACCGACGTGGGCCCGAACCCGGACTCGCTGCCCGGCTACTACGGTCTGGCCGCCGGTTCGTGGAAGCACTTCGCCGCCGTGTGGGGTGTGGACTACGACTGGATCAAGTCGAAGTACGCCGACGGCACGATGGAGAAGCCCGGCATCACCGTGTCGCGCTGGATCGACGGCGTGATGGAGAACAACGAACTGATCGACCAGGGCCCGAACCTGCGCGGCGTGTTCTTCTGGGGCCACGCGCCCAACTCGCAGACCCGTGGTCTGGAGATGAAGCGCGCGATGGACAAGCTCGACCTGCTGGTGGTGGTGGACCCGTACCCGTCGGCCACCGCGTCGATGGCGGCCATGCCCGGCAAGCCGGAAGACCTGAACCCCAACCGTGCGGTGTATTTGCTGCCGGCGGCCACGCAGTTCGAAACCAGCGGTTCGTGCACCGCGTCGAACCGTTCGCTGCAGTGGCGCGAGAAGGTCATCGAGCCGCTGTGGGAGAGCCGCAGCGACCACATGATCATGCACCAGTTCGCTGAAAAACTTGGCTTCGCCAAGGAGCTCAGCAAGAACTACAAGATGCAGCAGGTCAAGGGCATGGACGAGCCCGTGCCCGAGGACATCCTGCGCGAGATCAACAAGTCGGTCTGGACCATCGGCTACACCGGCCAGAGCCCGGAGCGCCTGAAGGCCCACATGCGCAACATGAATGCCTTCGACGTGAAGACGCTCAAGGCCAAGGGCAAGGTTGTCGACAAGGAAACCGGCTACGACATGACCGGCGACTACTTCGGTCTGCCATGGCCTTGCTACGGCACGCCCGAGATCAAGCACCCCGGTTCGCCCAACCTGTACGACACCTCCAAGCACGTCATGGACGGCGGCGGCAACTTCCGCGCCAACTTCGGCGTGGAGCGCGAAGGCAAGAGCCTGCTGGCCGAAGACGGCTCATATTCCATGGGCTCCGAGATCACCACCGGTTACCCCGAGTTCGACCACGTGCTGCTTAAGAAGCTGGGCTGGTGGGCCGACTTGTCCGAAGCGGAGCAGAAAGCCGCCGAGGGCAAGAACTGGAAGACCGACCCGACCGGCGCCATCATCCGCGTCACCATGGCCCACGGCTGCCACCCGTTTGGCAACGCCAAGGCCCGTGCTGTGGTGTGGAATTTCCCCGATGCGATCCCGCAGCACCGCGAGCCGCTCTACGGCACGCGCCCCGACATGGTGGCCAAGTACCCCAGCCACGACGACCAGAAGAGCCGCTGGCGCCTGCCGGTGCTCTACAAGTCGCTGCAGGCCAAGAACGTCGAAGAGAAGATGCACGAGAAATTCCCGCTGATCATGACCTCGGGCCGTCTGGTCGAGTACGAGGGTGGCGGCGAGGAAACCCGCTCCAACCCCTGGCTGGCCGAGCTGCAGCAGGAAATGTTTGTCGAGATCAACCCGGAGACGGCCACCGCTCGCGGCATCCGCAACGGCGAGCGTGTGTGGGTGAGCAGCCCGACCGGCGCGCGCATCAATGTGCAGGCGCTGGTGACACCGCGCGTGGGACCGGACACCGTGTTCCTGCCGTTCCACTTCTCGGGCCGCTGGCAAGGCGAAGACATGAAGCCTTACTACCCCGACGGCGCGATGCCGGTGGTGCGTGGTGAGGCGGTCAACACGGCCACCACCTACGGCTACGACATCGTCACGATGATGCAGGAAACCAAGACCACGATCTGCAATGTGGAGCGTGCGTAAGCACCCGCCCCGCTGCAACAGGAGAAAAACATGGCAAGAATGAAATTCATCTGCGACGCCGAGCGCTGCATCGAATGCAACGGTTGTGTGACCGCCTGCAAGAACGAACACGAGGTGCCTTGGGGCGTGAACCGCCGCCGCGTGGTCACCCTCAACGACGGCGTGCCCGGCGAAAAATCCATCTCGGTGGCCTGCATGCACTGCAGCGACGCGCCTTGCATGGCCGTGTGCCCGGTGAACTGCTTCTACCGCACCGACGAAGGTGTGGTGCTGCACGACAAGGACGTGTGCATCGGCTGCGGCTACTGCTCGTACGCCTGCCCGTTCGGCGCGCCGCAGTTCCCCTCGCAAGGCACCTTTGGCGTGCGCGGCAAGATGGACAAGTGCACCTTCTGCGCCGGCGGCCCAGAGGCCCACGGCAGCCAGGACGAGTTCGAGAAGTACGGCCGCAACCGCCTGGCCGAAGGCAAGCTGCCGGCCTGCGCCGAAATGTGCTCGACCAAAGCCCTGCTCGCCGGCGACGGTGACGTGGTGGCCGACATCTTCCGCAGCCGCGTGTTGACCCGCGGCAAGGGCGCCGAAGTCTGGGGCTGGGGCACCGCCTACGGCACCGCACAAGGGACCAAATCATGAGCCAGCGTTTCACCCTCTCCCTCGCAGCCGCGGCCCTCACCCTGGGTTTGGCAGCCTGTGGCGACCAGCCGCAGGAAATGAACGGCGCCGGCGTCAAGCAGGACGGTGCCCCATACACCGGCGTGGGCAAGAGCCAGTACGCACAGGGTGGCTGGACCACGGGCGACAAGACCAGCTGGGAGCAGCAGCTCAAGTCGCGCGCCCAGTACGGGCAGAACGACTACACCCGCATGCCCAAGTGACAAGGAACGCTGTATGCAACGGTTTTTGACCGCTGGCTTGCGCCAGCTCGCATCGCCTTTCCTGGCTGCCGCACTGTTGGCGCTGAGCGCAGGCATGGCTCAGGCCCAGGCGCCGGCAAAGCCGGTGGCGCAGGACGACCCGGCCCCACCGGCCGTGACCGCACCCGCAGCCACCCAGCAGGGCGGCATCAAGAGTGCCAACATCTTCGAGATCGCCCCCGACGCGTCCACGGACCCCAAGTACAACGAGCAGACCAACGCCGAGCGCGGCAAAGTCCAACCGGGCAACAACGCGCCCATGTGGCGCGACGTGGGCAAGGGTGTGACGGGTTATTCGAGCCTGCCGTACCCCGAGTCCGGCAACATGATCCAGGGCTTCGTGCAGTACCCCGGCTCCAGCCTCACCAACGCCGGTGAAGCCTGGCGCCAGGTGCGCAACGACTGGATCATTCCCTACGGTGGTTCGCTGCTGCTGATCGCGGTGGTGGCGCTGGCGCTGTTCTACTTCGGCAAGGGCACGATCAAGCTGCACGGCAGCGAGACCGGCCGCGTCATCGAGCGCTTCACGTATGTGGAGCGCGCAGCCCACTGGATCAATGCCATCACTTTTGTGGTGCTGGCGGTGTCCGGTGTGGTCATGGCGTTCGGCAAGTTTTTCCTATTGCCCATCATTGGCAGCACCTTGTTCGGCTGGCTGACCTATGCGTTGAAAAACATGCACAACTTCGCCGGGCCGCTGTTTGCGGTGTCGCTGGTGGTGGTGTTCTTCACCTTCCTCAAGGACAACTGGCCGAGCAAGGACGATTTCGTCTGGATCATGAAAGCCGGCGGTCTGTTCGGTGGTTCGGAAGTGCCTTCGCACCGTTTCAACGCGGGCGAGAAGGTGGTGTTCTGGGGCGGCGTGTTTTTCCTGGGCCTGATCGTGGTGGGCTCCGGCGTGTTCCTCGACAAGATCGTGCCCGCCGTGGACTACACCCGCGCCAACATGCAGGTGGCCCACATGATCCACGGTGTCGCCACCGTGTTGATGATGGCCATGTTCCTGGGCCACATCTACATGGGCACCATCGGCATGGAAGGCGCCTACAAAGCCATGAAGACCGGCTACGTGGACGAGACCTGGGCCAAGGAACACCACGAGCTCTGGTACGACGACATCAAGGCCGGCAAGATCCCCGCGCACCGCACGGCAGCCGCCGCGGCGGCCAGCGATGCGCCGCGCGCCGCCTGAGCCGTTCCACCTTTTTCTGAGACAAGGAAATCCCATGAAACGCAGCCTTTTGTGCCTCTCGATGCTGCTGGCCACGTCCGTGTTCGCCAAGCTGCCCGCACCCGTGTTGACCGACGAAGCCAAAGCCAAGGCCGAGGAAGCCAAGGCGAAAACCGCCTGGGCCGCCAAGGTGGACAACTACAAGCTGTGTCTGTCCATGGACCGCGCAGCCGGCAACTACTTCAAGACGGCCGCTTCCACGAGCAAGTCCGTCAAGCCCGCCGCGGCATTGCCACCCTGTGCCGACCCAGGCCCGTTCACCTACGTGGCGGTTGCAGCGGTGGCCGTGGCCAAGCCGGTCGAAGCCGCAGGCGCGCACTCGCCGACCACCACGGCGGCCAGCCCACCCAGCGGCAAAGCGCCTGCTGCCGTCACCACCGGCAAGTGATCCAACACGGCGCTGACCATTTCCGGTTGGTGCACGTTTGAAAGGGCCGCACCCTCGGGTGCCGGCCCTTTGCCTTTGTCGCCATTGAATCTGCTGTAGTCTGCCGCCATGCCCTTGCCCCACCTCACCCAGGCCCGTGCGCCACTGACCCGCGAAGTCGAGGTCATGAACCAGTTTGGCGAGCGCGAGTCGATCTTCATACCCGCCGAGCGCGACCTCACCGTGTATGTGGACAAGCGCGAGCTGGTGACGCTGATGACGCTGGGCGCGCACCCCGAGTGGCTGGTGCTGGGGTATTTGCTCAACCAGCGCCTGATCGCCTCCAGCGACGAGATCGAGTCCATCACCGTGGACTGGGAGGTGGGCGCGGCCTCGGTGAAGACACGCCACGGTATCGACCACATTGAAGAGCGCACCTCCAAGCGCGTGGTCACCACCGGTTGTGGCCAGGGCAGCGTGTTCGGCAACCTCATGGACGAGATCGACAGCATTCGCCTGCCCGAGACCATGGTGCTGCGCCAGTCGCAGCTCTACGCCATCGTCAACGCGATCCGGCTCAAAGAGAGCACCTACAAGTCGGCCGGGTCGGTGCATGCGTGTGCGCTGTTCCTGGGCGAGGATCTCCAGCTCTTCGTGGAAGACGTGGGCCGCCACAACGCGGTGGACACCATCGCCGGCTGGATTCCGCTGCAAACCAGCCTGCCCGCAGGCGACAAGATTTTCTACACCACCGGCCGTTTGACGAGCGAGATGGTCATCAAGTCCGCCCAGATGGGTGTGGCGGTGGTGGTGTCGCGCAGCGGCATCACGCAGATGGGGCTTGATGTCGCGCAGCGCGTGGGCCTGTGCGCCATTGGCCGGGCGACCAACAAGCACTTTCTTTGCTACACGCACCCCGAGCGCCTCGTGCTCGACGCGGTGCCGCCCGCCGCACCCGCCGTGCGGGAACGCGCCGCCAACGCTTCCTGACCGTCCTCACGCGGCGTGTGCCCGGGGGTTCGGGCATAAACTCGGTTCACTTTTTTTAGCCGAGATTCCCCATGAGCCGAGACGTCCACGTCATTGACCACCCCCTGGTGCAGCACAAGCTCACGCTGATGCGCCGCAAGGACACCAGCACCAAGAGCTTCCGCGAACTCGTGCACGAGCTCAGCGCCCTGCTGGCCTACGAAATCACGCGCGACATGCCGATGCAGGAGATCGAGATCGAGACCCCGCTGGAGAAGATGACCTCGCGCGTGATCGACGGCAAGAAGGTGGTGCTCGCCTCCATCCTGCGGGCCGGCAACGGCTTTCTCGACGGCATGCTGCAGGTCATTCCCGGCGCGCGCGTGGGCCACATCGGCCTCTACCGCGACCCGGCCACGCTGAAGGCGGTGGAGTACTACTTCAAGATGCCGCAGGACATGCACGAGCGCGACGTGATCGTGCTCGACCCCATGCTGGCCACGGGCAACTCGGCTGTGGCCGCCGTGGACCGGCTGAAGAAGACCGGCCCACGCTCGATCCGTTTTGTGTGCCTGGTCACTTGCCCCGAAGGCATCAAGACCTTTCATGATGCGCACCCCGACGTGCCGATTTACACCCCCGCGGTGGACCGTGGGTTGAACGAGCATGGCTACATCGTTCCCGGTCTCGGCGACGCCGGCGACCGGATTTTTGGAACGAAATGAACCCGCAGGGCCTCGGGCTCTCCAACCGCACACCATGACCCAGCCCATCACTTCCCTGCCCATCCGTTTCTGGACCCTGGGCTGGTCTTCCCTGACCCGCGACTGGCGCGCCGGCGAGCTGCGCTTGCTGATGCTGGCAGTGACGCTGGCGGTGGCGGCCCTGTCGGCGGTGGGCTTTTTTGCCGACCGGTTGCAGGGAGGCCTCTCGCGCGACGCGCGGGCGCTCATCGGGGGCGACGTGGTGATCAGCAGCGACAACACACCGCCACCGGCCTTTGAGCAGCAGGCCCGCGAACTGGGTCTGACGGTGGCGCAGACGCTGAACTTCCCCACCATGGGCCGCGCCCGGGAAGAAGAAGGCGGCGGTGCCCGGCTGGTGGCATTGAAATCCGTGGGCGAGGGTTACCCTCTGCGCGGCAGCCTGCGCGTGGCCGAGACGCCCACCACCCCCGATGTGCCCACGCGCGAGATTCCCGCGCCCGGCACCGCGTGGGTCGATGCTGCGCTGCTCGTCTCGTTGAACCTGCAGATGGGCCAACCGCTCTTGCTGGGCGACTCGTCGCTCACCATCGCCCGCGTGATCGTGGTGGAGCCCGATCGGGGCGCCGGCTTCATGAGCTTTGCGCCGCGCGTGATGATCAACAACGCGGATTTGCCCGCCACCGGCCTGGTGCAACCCGCCAGCCGCCTCAACTACCGCCTGGCCGTGGTCGGCGACGAAGCCCGTGTGGCCCGTTTCAACCAGTGGGCGCAGGCCGAAGTGGCCAAGCCTGGCGTGCGCGGCATCCGGCTGGAATCGCTCGAAGGCGGGCGGCCCGAGATGCAGCAGACGCTGGAGCGCGCCGAAAAATTCCTCAACCTCGTGGCCCTGCTGGCCGCACTCTTGTGCGCCGTGGCCGTGGCCATCGCCGCGCGCGGCTTTGCGCAGCGGCACCTGGACGACTGCGCCATGCTGCGCGTGCTCGGCCTCTCGCAAGGGACCATGGCGCGCGCCTACACGCTCGAATTCGCGCTGGTGGGCCTGTTCGCCAGCGCGCTGGGTGTGGCCATCGGCTACGCGGTGCACCACGTGTTCGTGGTGCTGCTCGCGGGCCTGGTTGAAGCCAGCCTGCCGCCGCCCGGTATCACGCCGGTGCTGCTCGGCCTGGGCATGGGCCTCACCCTCATGATGGCCTTTGGCCTTCCCCCGGTGCTGCAGCTGGCCAAGGTGCCACCGTTGCGCGTGATCCGCCGCGACGTGGGCCAGCTCAAGCCCGCCACGCTCGCCGTGCTCGCACTCGGCATGGCCGGCTTTGCCGCGCTGCTGCTGGCCGCGAGCCGCGACCTGCTGCTGGGCGGCATTGCGGTGGGCGGCTTCGCGGCCGCCGTGCTGCTGTTTGCCGCCGCGAGTTACGCCGCCGTGCGCTTGCTGCGCGCCAGTGTCAACGAAGCCACCGCGCCGCGCGCACTCGTCATGGCGACGCGCCAGCTCTCGGCCCGTCCGGCCTATGCGGTGGTGCAGATCAGTGCGCTCTCGGTGGGCCTGCTCGCGCTGGTGCTGCTGGTGCTGCTGCGCACCGACCTCATTGCCAGCTGGCGCAACGCCACGCCGCCCGACGCGCCCAACCGCTTCGTGATCAACGTGCAGCCCGAGCAGGGCACCGAGTTCCAGCAAGCGCTGCGCACCGCGGGCGTGGAGCGCTTCGACTGGTACCCCATGATCCGGGGGCGGCTGGTGAGCGTCAACGGCGCGGCCGTGAAGCCCGAGGATTACACCGACGACCGCGCATCACGTCTGGTGGACCGCGAGTTCAACCTCTCCAACACCGCCACGCTCCCCGACAACAACCCGGTGGTGCAGGGCAAGTGGACCGACAACGAAGCCGACGCCCTGAGCGTGGAAGAAGGCCTGGCCGAGACCCTGGGCCTCAAGCTCGGCGACCGTCTGGGCTTCGACATCGGCGGGCAACTCACCGAAGGCCGCATCACCAGCCTGCGCAAGGTGGACTGGGGCTCGATGCGGGTCAACTTCTTCGTGGTGTTCCCGGTGGCCGACGTGCCCAACGTGCCGGTGAGCTTCATCAGCGCTTTCCGCGCGCCCGATGGAGCCAGCGCCGCCGGCGCCAGCTTCGACAACACGCTGGTGCGCCAGTTTCCCAACATCACCAACGTCGACATGAGCCAGACCATCGCGCAGGTGCAGCGCGTGTTGGGGCAGGTCATCAGCGCGGTGGAGTTCCTGTTCGCCTTCACGCTGGCCGCAGGCTTGGTGGTGCTGCTCGCTGCCATCACGGCCACGCGCGGTGAACGCGAGCGCGAATTCGCCATCCTGCGCGCCGTGGGTGCGGGCTCCAAGCTGCTGCGCCAGGTGCAGCGCATCGAGCTGCTGGGTGTGGGCCTGCTCGCTGGCTTCCTCGCTTCCAGCGTGGCCGTGGCGGTGGGCTGGGCATTGGCTCGCTATGTGTTCCAGTTTTCCTGGACCGCCTCGCCCTGGGTGCCGCTGGGCGGCGCGCTGGCCGGCGCCGTGCTGGCGCTGCTGGCCGGCTGGTGGGGGCTGCGCAGCGTGTTGCGCACCCCCGTGGTGGAAACCTTGCGCAAGGCCGCGGCATGACCACAGACATTCAAGAACCCGCACCGTTCGCCACGCCGTTTGAATGGATCGGTGGCGAAGCCAAAGTGCGCGCGCTGGTCGACCGCTTCTACGACCTCATGGACATCGAGCCCGGCTACGCCGAGCTGCGCGCCGCCCACGGCAACACGCTGGCCGACGCACGCCAGAAACTGTTCTGGTTCCTCTGCGGCTGGCTCGGCGGCCCGCAGCTCTACACCGAACAATTCGGCCACCCCCGCCTGCGCATGCGCCACATGCCGTTTTCCATCGGCGTGCAGGAACGCGACCAGTGGCTGGCCTGCATGGACCAGGCGATGGGCGAGACGGGTGTGGACGCGGTCCTGCGCGAGCGCCTCAAGACCAGCTTTTTCCAGACGGCGGACTGGATGCGGAATTCGCCGGGGTAGACGCCCAGTCTTGGCCATCGGCATGGCGCACGGGACGTTGGTCGCGCTCTACCTGGAAGGTTGCTTCAGGAAGAACACTGCGGCAAAGAACACCATGAACACCAGGTCGTTGGCGCCATAGATGCTGAAAAACACGCCCGCAAACAAATCCTTTGCATAGAGCTCTGCGAGGCTGTTCGCCGACAGCCACTTGCACCAGACCACGACATAGACCAGTTTTTCCACCGCGAAGGCACCTGCGATCCCTCGGATGCCCGATGTGACGCACGCAGCGCCGAGGTAAGCCAGGCCCCACACCACAATCATCAGAAGGCCGAAGTTCGACATCACCACCGGGTCGGCCTGGTTGATGGCGGTGTTGGTGAACCCCCGCGAAAAGACGAGCACGCCGCCGATGTTCATGAGGCCGGCTGCGATGAGGCCAATGTTTGTCAGGCGTTTGTTCATGGATGGCTTTCAATGCGTTCAGTCACAGAATCAAGAACACCAGCCCAACAGGCCAGTGAAGCGGTGAAACGCCACGCCGGGTTGCTTCACCCCGACCGCAGCAACACCACCAGCGCCCCGGCCCCGCCTTCGGCCGGCCGAGCCTGCACAAACGCCATCACCTCGCTCTTCTGCACCAGCCAGCGCAGCACGCGGTTCTTGAGCACCGGGGTGCGGCCGGGTGAGCCCAGGCCTTTGCCGTGCACCACGCGCACGCAGCGCAGGCCTTGCTGGTGGGCTTCGCGGATGAAGCGGCCCAGGGCTTCGCGCGCTTCGTCGGTGCGCAGGCCGTGCAGGTCGATCTGGCGCTGGATGCTCCAGCTGCCGTCGCGCAGCTTGCGCATCACGTCCGGCCCGATGCCGGGGCAGCGGTAGCTCAGCATCTCGTCGGTGTGCAGCAAGGTCTCGATGTCGAACTCGTCGGACAGCGCCTCGCGCATCACCGACGCTTCGTCGAGCTGCCGCTGCACGGGCAGGGGTTGCACCGGCACCGGGCGCGGTTCAATACGGCCCGGGTCGGCGATGGCCTTCACGGGTCCAACAGCGTGGGTGAAGAGGCGGCGTTCGCGTTCGCGTTGCAGCTCGGCCTGGCGCTGCGCCTCGCGCTGGATGGCCTCGGCCGCGGCACGCTCGGCCATGGCGCGTTTGAGCGCCTTGAGGTCGGCCAGCGTGTTGACTTTCATGGCGCGATTGTGACGGAGCGTTCGCGTTGTACGGGGGGCGTCTGCGATCAACCTTGCGGGGTCAGATCAGGCCCATCTCGGCCATGGACGCGGCGTGGTTGCGCGTGACGATGAAGTGGTCGAGCACTTTCACGTCCACCAGCGCCAGTGCCGACTTGAGCGTGGCGGTCAGGGCTTCGTCGGCGCGCGAAGGCAGGGCGGTGCCGCTGGGGTGGTTGTGCGCGAGCACCACGGCGGCGGCGTGGTGGTGCAGGGCGCGCAGCACCACCTCGCGCGGGTACACGCTGGTTTGCGTCAAGGTGCCGCGAAACAGCTCTTCGAGCGCGACCAGCCGGTTCTGTGTGTCGAGGAAGAGCACGGCAAACACCTCGTGCTGGCGACCACCCAGCTGCAGTTGCAGGTATTCGCGCACCGCCTGGGGGTTCTCCATCAGCGTCTTTTCTTGCAGGCGCTGGGTGAGGGCGCGGCGGGCGAGTTCAAGCACGGCCAGCACCTCGGCGCGTTTGGCCGGGCCCAGGCCCTTGATCTGCTTGAGGGCCTCGGCGCTGGTGTGCAGCAGGCCGGCCATGCCGCCAAAGTGCTCCAGCAGCTCCTGGGCCAGTTGCACCACGTGTTTGCCGCGGATGCCGGTGCGCAGCAGCAGCGCCAGAAGCTCCACGTCGCTGAGCGCGCCCGGCCCGCGGGCCAGCAGTTTTTCGCGCGGTCGCGCATCCAGCGGCAGGCTCTTGAGCCCGACCATGACAAGGCCATCCATGCAATTTCCTCCCTGAGTCAGCCCGCTTTTTACAATATGGGCTCAACGCCTTGCGCGGTGCCCCGGTTCGAGGCGCTGTGCGCCACACTCCTGTCCATGCTCTGCACCCCTCTCATGCCCCAAGTCCAAGAAGGCTCCTTCCTCACCCTGCACTACCGCATGTCCGGTCCGCAGGGGCAGGTGATCATCGATACCTTTGCCGGCAAACCCGCCACGCTGAGCCTGGGCATGGGCGAACTCTCGCCCGCGATCGAGCAGCGCCTGATGGGCCTGGAAGAGGGCGCCCACACCGTCATCGAGCTGGCGGCGGGCGAGGCCTTTGGCGAGCGCCAGCCCGAGATGGTGCAGTGGGTGGCGCGCAAGCTGCTGAGCGAACTCGGCGATCCGCATGAACGGTATGTGGCGGGCGACGTGGTGCAGTTCCCCACGCCCGACGGGCTGGGTACCTACGCGGGTGCGGCGGTGCAGGTGCGCGAAGACGGCGCGGTGTTGTTCGACTTCAACCACCCGCTCGCCGGCCAGCCGGTGCGGTTTGAAGTGCAACTGATCGGGGTGCTGTGATGCCGATGTCGCAAGAAATTGTTCTCGCCGAGCCGCGTGGGTTTTGTGCCGGTGTGGACCGAGCCATCGAAATCGTCGAACGCGCGCTCACCAAGTTTGGCCGGCCCATCTATGTGCGCCACGAGATCGTGCACAACACCTATGTGGTCAACGACCTCAAGGCCAAGGGCGCGATCTTCATCGAAGAACTGTCCGACGTGCCGGCCGGCGCCACGCTGGTGTTCTCGGCCCACGGCGTGAGCAAGGCCATCCAGGACGAAGCGAAGCAGCGCGGTTTCCATATTTTTGACGCCACCTGCCCGCTGGTGAGCAAGGTGCACCAACAGGCGCAGCGCTTCGTGCGCCAGGGCCACACGCTGTTGATGATCGGCCACGCCGGCCACGAAGAGGTGGTGGGCACGGTGGGCCGGGTCGACACCACCGTGCACCTGGTGAGCGAGCTCGCCGATGTGGCGCGACTCGATTTCCCCGCCGCCACACCGCTGGCCTACGTGACCCAGACCACGCTCAGCCTGGACGACACGCGCGAGATCATCGCGGCGCTCACCGCCCGTTTTCCGCGCATCGTTGGCCCCGATGTGGACGGCATCTGCTACGCCACCCACAACCGGCAGATCGCCGTGCGCCGCCTGGCCGCGCAGGTGGACCTGGTGCTGGTGGTCGGCGCGCGCAACAGCTCGAACGCCAATCGCCTGCGCGAGGTGGCCGAGCGCACCGGCGTGCCCGCCCACCTGGTGCAGGACGAACACGAACTCCAGGCCGACTGGCTGCACAGCGCCCCACGCGTCGGTGTGACCTCGGGCGCCTCCACCCCCGAGCTGCTGGTGCAGCGCGTGGTGAGCGCGCTGCAAGACCACAACCGGGGCACGCCGCTGCAGATCGTGCACCTGGCGGGCGCGCGGGAAGACGTCACCTTCCGGCTGCCCGCCGAACTCGCCGACGCCCGCGCGCCGGCCCTCTCGCATGGCTGAAACCGCTCCCGACGTGATCACCCTCTCCGGGGTGGTGGTGGTGGTGCTCGTGAACTACCTGCGCGAACACCAGGCCTGGGGCTGGATGCGCATGGTGCAGGGATCAGCCTCGCTCAAGGGCGTGCCCGGCGTGGTGTTTGCGAAGGTCATGGGCAGTGGCCACGGTGGTGGTTTCAGCATCCGCCCCAGTGCCAGCCACCAGGGCCTGATCGTCATGTTCGACCACGCCGAACAGGCCGACGCCTTTCTTGCCGGCCCGATCGTGCAGGCCTACCGCCAGCGCGCCGCGCAGTTCTGGAGCGGCGTGCACGAGGTGCTGTCCTCGCGCGGCCAATGGGACGGCGAGGCCTGGGGACCGACACCGGCCACCCACCTCAAGCCCGACCACGCGGTGCACGACGATGCGGGCGCGGCGCGGCCGCTGGCCGTGATCACGCGCGCCAGCATCCGCCCCGCCAAGGCCATGGCCTTCTGGCGCAACGCACCCGCCACGCAGGCCGCCATGCAGTCGGCCGCCGGCTGCACGCTGGCCATGGGGCTGGGCGAAGCACCGCTGGTGCGCCAGTGCACCTTCAGTTTGTGGAAAGACACCTCGTCCATGCTCGACTATGCGCACCAGGGGGCGCACCAGGCGGCCATTGAAGCGGCCTACCGGCACAACTACTTCTCCGAATCGATGTTCGTGCGCATGCGCCTGCTGGAACATCACGGGCAATGGACACCACCCAACGCCATGCACACAGCCGAGCCGGTCGAAGGGTCGCCCCATGGCTGACCACAAAGTCGTCGTCATCGGCGCCGGCATGGCGGGCCTGGTCTCGGCCCTGCAGCTGGCGCAGCAGGGGCTGGACGTGACCGTGGTCGAGGCCGCCGCCACACCCGGTGGCAAGGTGCGCCAGCTGACGGTGGACGGCGCAGCCATCGACAGCGGCCCCACGGTCTTCACCATGCGTTGGGTGTTCGACCAGATCTTCCAATCGGTGGGCACCACGCTGGAGGCCGAACTGCGCATCCGCCCGCTGCCGGTGCTCGCGCGCCATTGGTGGGACGAAGGTGCATCGCTCGACCTCTTCGCCGACCCGGCGCGCTCGTTCGACGCAGTGGCGCGGTTCGCCGGCCTGGCGGAAGCCAAACGCTTTCAGGGTTTTTGCGCGCAGGCCAAAGCCGCGTACGACGCGCTCGAAGGCCCCTACCTGCGCAGCACCTCGCCCAGCCTGCTCGGCATGTCGCTCGGCCTGGGCGCGCGCGGCCTGGCCACGCTGGCCGCGCTCGGCCCCCTGCGCAGCCTGTGGCACAGCCTCGGCCAGCACTTCACCGACCCGCGCCTGCGCCAGCTCTTTGGCCGCTACGCCACCTACACCGGGTCGTCGCCCTGGGAAGCGCCGGCCACGCTGATGCTGATCGCGCAGGTGGAGCTTGACGGCGTGTGGGCTATCGACGGCGGCATGCACGCGCTCGCCCGCTGCCTGGAACGCCTGGCGCGCGAGCGTGGCGCGGCGTTCCGGTACCTGAGTCCTTGCGAACGCATCGAGGTGAAGAACGGCCGCGTGAGTGGCGTGACGCTTTCCAGCGGCGAGACGCTGCACGCCGACAGCGTGGTGTTCAACGGCGATGTGGCCGCGCTGCGCACCGGCCTGCTCGGCCAGCCCGTGCGCCGGGCTGTGAAAAGCAAAGCACCACCACGTTCGCTCTCGGCCATCACCTGGTCGATCCACACGCGCACCAGCGGCCTTGCGCTGGACCGCCACAACGTGTTCTTCCGGGGCGACTACGCCAGCGAGTTCAACGACATCTTCGGCCACGGTGAACTGCCGAAACAACCCACGGTGTACGTGTGCGCGCAAGACCGCGGCACCGACCTGGCCGCACCCACCGGCCGCGAACGCCTGCTCTGCCTGGTGAACGCACCGGCGACGGGCGATCTTCAAACCATCACACCCGAGGCGATCGAACAATGCGAGAACTCCAGCTTTGCCCTGCTGCGCCGCTGTGGACTTCGGATCGAGAGCGCCGAGCCCCCGTCGATCCGCACCACACCGGTGGACTTTCACCGGCTTTTCCCAGCCACGGGGGGCGCCCTCTATGGGCAGGCGACCCACAGCTGGACCTCGGCCTTCGCCCGCTCCAGCGCCAGCACACCGGTCACGGGCCTTTTCCTGGCGGGGGGGAGCGTCCACCCGGGCCCGGGGGTCCCGATGGCGGCGCTTTCGGGCCAGCTGGCGGCCGCGGCCGTGATGGCGAGCCCCGCTTTGACCAGGTGGTCCCCTCGGGTGGCTACCTCTGGTGGTACGTCGACGCCCTGAGCGACGACGGCCAGTTCGGCCTCTCCATCATCGCGTTCGTGGGCAGTGTGTTCTCGCCCTACTACGCGTGGGCCCGAAAACGCGGCCCCACCGACCCCGACAACTTCTGCGCGCTCAACGTGGCGCTCTACAGCGCAGGCGCGCGCCGCTGGTCCATGACCGAACGCGGCGCCGCGCACAACCGCCGCGACGCCACGCATTTCAGAATTGGTCCGAGCCAGCTCGAATGGCACGGCGATGCGCTCACCATCCACATCGACGAGGTGGGCGTGCCCATCCCTCGGCGCATCCGCGGCACGGTGAAGTTGCGCACGCACCAGTTGTTCAAATTCGGCACCGCACTCGATGCCCATGGCCACCACCGCTGGGGACCGATCGCGCCGCATGCCCGCGTGGAGGTGAAGCTGCAGCACCCCGAGCAGCGCTGGAGCGGCCACGCCTACCTGGACAGCAACGAAGGCGACGAACCGTTGGAGCGTGCGTTCACCGAATGGGACTGGTCCCGCAGCGCCATGAAGGACGGCAGCACCGCCGTGTTGTACGACGTGGAGCCGGGCAAGGCCCAGGGCAAGTTGCTCGCCTTGCGCTTCGGGCGCCATGGCAGCGTGCAGCCCTTCGAAGCACCACCCCTGCAAAGCCTGCCGCGCACGGCCTGGCGCATCGAGCGGCGCATGCGCAGCGACTCTCGCGTGCTCGTGACGCAGCAGCTCGAAGACACGCCGTTCTACCAACGGGCCATGCTGCAAAGCACGCTGCTGGGCGAGCGTGTTGCCAGCTTTCACGAGACCCTGCGCGTGCCCCGCCTGGTCTCGCCGCTGGTGCAGGCCATGCTGCCCTGGCGCATGCCGCGGCGCGGCTGACATGGCACCGTGACTTAAGCATTTCCCTTGCAGCATGCTGACAAATCACTGTCACATTGAATTGACAGTGACATATGTCACATTAAACTGACAGCAAAGAACGCTGCGCCGACCTGTCTGGGCGTTCCTTTGCAAGGAGACCGCCATGGTCATGCCACTGCGCCCCGTTGTCTGGCCCGTCATCGCACTGGCCCTGTTCCTGCTCGGTGGCTGTGAACGACCCGACACGGTGCAAAGCGGCTATCGCGGCACCTCGCAGATCCAGCTCTACCTGCCCTCCAGCGTGGCCGCGAACGAAGCCCTGAACGCCGTGCCCGAACCCGAGCCGGTGGACGACCCCGACCCCGAAGCGCCCAAGCTCGACGAGGTCTACAAAAACGTGCAGGTGCTGACCGATCTGTCGGTGCTCGACTTCTCGCGCCTGATGCAGGCCATGAGCACCTGGGTGTCGCCCGAAGAGGGCTGCGAATACTGCCACAACCCGCGCAACCTCGCGTCCGACGAGAAGTACGCCAAGATCGTCGCGCGCCACATGCTGCAGATGACGCGCAACATCAACAACACCTGGAAAACGCACGTGGGCGAAACCGGGGTGACCTGCTACACCTGCCACCGCGGCCAGCCGGTGCCCTCGGGTGACTGGTTCAAGAACCCCGGCCTGCCCACGCAGGTGGCGGCCGACTTCATGGGGGGCAAACACGGGCAGAACACACCCACCATGAGCACCGTGGGCAACGCCTCGCTGCCCTACGACCCACTGAGCAAATTCCTCGACGCGAAGGAGGCGCCCAACATCCGGGTGCAAGGCACCAAAGCCCTCGCGGGCACGAACACCGGTTCGATCCAGCTGGCCGAAAACACCTACGGTTTGATGATCTACATCTCCAACTCGCTGGGCGTGAACTGCACCTTCTGCCACCAGACACGGGCCATGGCGAACTGGCAACAGAGCTCCCCACAACGCGTGACCGCGTGGCACGGCATCCGCATGGTTCGCGACCTCAACACCACCTACCTGGCCAAGGTCGGCCCGCTGCTGCCCGACACGCGGCTGAGCGCGGAAGGCGACTACCCCAAGGTCGGCTGCGCCACCTGCCACAAAGGCGCGAACAAGCCGCTGTACGGCGCGAAGATGCTGCCCGACTACCCCGAGCTCGGGGTGGGCGCGAAGGCGCCGTACGCGGGCGGGGCCACGCGTTTTGAGGACGTGCAAGGCCTCAACCCGCACAAGTCACCACCGCCCAAACCCAAGCCACCGGCCACACCCGGCACCTCCTGAAACGGGCCACACCACGCGCGGTCTGCCGGCAAAAACATAAGGCTTTGCTGAAGGCAGCGTTCAACAAGTCTGAAGCCCAAACCAATGGTTGACGCGGGTTTACCCGGCTGATTCCCCCTATCACACGCTCAAAGATTCGTTTGTCAATGTCGTGACAAATGTTGGCAGCGGGGACAACTTCTTTTTGCAACAGGAGCAACCAATGAACAGCTTTCACAGCAGCAGGCGCAACTTTCTGGGCATCAGCGGCAAGGCAGGGTTGTCCACCCTGGTGGCGACGGCGGCGGGCATCAACCTCGGTGTGATCGACCTCGTTCACGCGCAAGGCAAAAAGGTGCAGCCCTTTCGCTTCGCGATGATCAGCGACTCGCACCTCTTCAGCCAGGCCAACCACAAGTTCGACACCCAGCTCGAAGAGGCGGTGGACCAGGTCAACAAGATGGCCGTGATGCCCGACTTCGTGCTGTACGGCGGCGACGTGGCGCAAAACGGCACCGAAGACCAGCTCGCCAAGGGCAAGAAGATCCTGGCCAAGCTCAAGCCCAAGTACGTGATCATCCCCGGCGAGCACGATTGGTACGTGGACATGGGCACCGCATGGCGCGGCCTCTACGGTGGCAACAACCCCGGTGGCAAGGAGTTCTGGTCGTTCGACCACAAGGGCGTGCACTTCATCGGCATGAACTCGATCCTGGTGAAGGATTTCTGGACCGCCGCCAAGCTCACGCCGAAGGAACGCATGGAGCGCATGGAAATGCTCGAAGGTCCGTGGGGCGGCTTGTGGGGCGTGCAGGAAGAACAGCTGGAATGGCTGCGCAAAGACGTCGCCCGCCTCTCCGCCGACACACCGGTGGTGGTGTTCACCCACTCACCGCTGTGGGACTACTACCCGCGCTGGGGCTTCGGCACCGCCGACGGTGCGGACATCCGCAACATCCTGGGCAAGTTCGAGAACGTGATGTCCTTCCATGGCCACGTGCACCAGACCATCTACAACAAGGTCGGCAACATGGCCTCGGTGGGCGCCATGAGCACCTCGTGGCCCTGGCCCTATCCCGATGTGCCGCTGGCCTTTCCGCAGAGCCGCATGTACCGCGCCGACCCAGGCGACGAGACCGACGGCATGGGCACGCTGTACGCCAGCCTGGGCGAGACGAGAACGGCCGTGGTGCAACACCAGCCCTTTGCGGATTCGCTCACGCCGTGGATGAAAAACGGCTTCGCGGCCTGAAGGAGACACCCATGAAAACACCCCACAAAGCTGTCACCACCCTCGTCGTTGCCGCCGCCGGCCTGCTGCTCGCCAGCGGCAGCCTGCAGGCGCGACAACCCTTCACCGAAGCCGAGCTGGCCAAGCAGAAAGCCGAGCTGCTGAAGATGACCGAACAGGGCTACAACCTGTGGCACGGCAGCCTGCCGACCATGCAGGCCAACGGCCTGGCCTGCGGCAACTGCCACCCCGACGCCTCCGCCTCCAACCCGCAGACGTTTCCGAAGTTCATCCAGTCGTTCAACCGCGTGGTGACCTTCCGCGAAATGATCAACTGGTGCATCGAGAACCCGCAAGGTGGCAAGCCGCTGAACGTGAACGGGCCCGAGATGACGGCGATGGAAGCCTATGCCTTCAACCTGCACCGCGGCATTCCGATCGAGCCTGGCCTGGCCACGCGGCAGACGCCGTCGATCGTGGTCTCGCACGGCAAGGGCTTCCCGTCCAAGCCTTCGGGCATCGGGCAAGACACCAAGGAATGACCGGGTGCCTGGCGATGGTTCGCGCAGCGCTCGGGGCCACGGCTGTGCTGCTCCCGGTGCTGTGCGGGGCCCAGCCCTGTGAGCTCACTGGCTGGCCCGCCGGCACGCCCGCCGCAGCGCCGCGCTACCAGGACAACGGCGACGGCACGGTGTCCGACCGGCGCGCCGCCCTCACCTGGATGCGCTGCGCCGTGGGCCAGACCTGGGCACAGCCACGCTGCACCGGCATGGCCACCCGCATGACGCGCAACGAGGCCAGCGCCGAGATGCAGGCGTTCAACCAGTCGGGTCGGCATTTTCACGACGACTGGCGCGTGCCCAGCCTGACCGAGCTGGCCCACATCGCGGCCCACGGTTGCGCGCCTCCGCGCACCGATGCACGCCTGTTTCCCGACACCCCCGCCGACTTTTTCTGGACCTCGACCGCGCGCCCCACCGGCGGCATCGAGCTGGACTACTACGCGCTGAGCTTTGGCGCCGATGGCATCAAGAGCAGCGCCGCTGACGCGATGCACCACCTTCGGCTGGTGAGAACCGGTCTGTGACAGGCCACCCCCGATTTCCACCACAACCCACGACAGGAGCTCCCCCATGACCACCCCCACCAATCGCCGCGTTTTCATGCTGCAAGTCGCCGTGGGCGCCGGCGCCCTGAGCGGCGGCCACGCCGCACTCGCGCAGGAAAAGCTCTCACCCACCGACAGCTACGCCAAAACCATGGGCTTCAACGTCAACACCAAGGACGTGGATGGCGCGAAGTGGAAGAAGCACACCAAAGACCAGCAGTGCAGCAAATGCCAGCTGTGGGATGGCAAGCCCACCGATGCGTTTGCCGCATGTTCGTTTTTCGGCGACCAGCACACACCCGCGGGCGGCTGGTGCAAGAACTTCAAGGTCAAGGGCGCTGCCTGATCAGGGCCGCAGGAAATCCGCCACCGCCGGCAGCGAGGCTGCTGCGGCCTCTTCCTGCGGCAGGTGGCCCACCCCGGGCAAGGTGACGAGTCGGCTGCCCTTCACCGCACCCAGGTAGTCCTGCGCGTTGGCCACCGGGATCATCGCGTCGGCCTCGCCCCAGACCAGCAAGGTGGGTGCGGCGATCGTGGCCAGCAGCGGCCGAGGGTCGGTGAGCACGGTCTGCTGCAGGCGTTTGAACATCGCGTCACGGCCACCGGGAGCGAGCATGAGGTCGTGGTAACGCGTGGTGAGTTCGTCGGTGAGGAAGGCGGGGTCTGCGTACGCGGGCGCCAGGTTCATGCGCAACACGGCCTTGGGCAACACATGGCGCATGAGCCCGAGCACCGCGGGCACCTCGGTGGCCTTCCCGTATTCAAAGCCCGGGCTGGCAAACCCGTCGGGCGCCACCAGCACCAGGCGCCCGGTGCGCTCGGGGTGGCGTGCGGCGAAGGTCCAGGCGATGCGTCCGCCGATGGAGTGGCCCACCAGGCTGGCGCGTGCCACACCGAGCTGGTCCATGAGCGCGAGCGTCAGTTGCAGGCTGCGCGCATCGGTGTAGTCGCCGGCCGGGTCGGACTCGCTCAGGCCATGGCCGGGCAGGTCGAAGCGGATCACGCGGTGGTGGGCGCTCAAGGCCTGCGCCCAGGTCTCCCAGCTGTGCAGGCTGCCGCCAAAGCCGTGCAGCATCAGCACGGCCGGCGCGTCCTTGGGGCCACTTTCGCGCACATGCAACCGCCAGGGGCCCACCTGCATGCTGTCGCCCGGCGCCGCCCTGTAGCTTGCCTGCAGTTCGCCCAGCGGTTTGTCGGGCGTCCAGAGCCAGAAGGCCAGCGGCACCAGAGCCAACACGGACACACCGAGCACGCCTCGCAACAACATCGAAACTTTCACCGCAGCACCTCGACAGAATGGCAACCCGGTGAGGGTAGCCGCCGCAGGCAGCGTGGCGCTCAACGACCCGCAGGCTTCAAAGGCATTTCAAACGTGAGGTTGCCCCAGTGGCTGTCCCAGTCCTGGCCCTGATTGTCGGTGGCGGGCACCATGTGCACCACGCTGGCCATCCACACGCCCGCCCAGGGCAAGGTGGTGGTGCTGCGGCCCGCCGCATCGGTGCGGGTGCGCAACACGTTGAGCTGCGGCCCGCGCTGGTTCCAGACCTTCACGAGAGCACCCTCCAGCGGCGCACCGTTGAACAGCACCTGCAACGACAGCGCGCCACCCGGGCGCAGGCGCTGCGGATCGGCCAGCGGCACGATCTCCAGCGTCTGTCCGGCGCGCACACAGCAGCTCGCGTCGCTCTGGCCGCCCACGCGCAGCAAGGTCTTGACATGGCGGCGGTAGCGCTCGCGCCCGGGCTGGGCGTCTTGCCCGGTGGCCTTGCGCTGCGCCAGCACACGCTCCAGCCCTTCCTCGCGCAAATAGGCGTTGAACGTGTCGGGCGGCAGCGTGATGGTGAAGGGGCGTGTGTCGAGCACGATCAGCTGGGCACCGGGCCTGTCAAAGGCCAGCGCCACGCTGTCCTGCTCCAGGTGGTCGGGCAGCTGCGGTGTGAGAACGACCTCGCCGCCCCGGTTGAACCAGCGCAGGGACTCGGCCATGGGCCGCCCGAAGCCGACCGGGTCGCCCACAAAGTTTTCCCCCACACGCAAGGCGAGTTCGACCTCGCTGCGCACCGGCGGCGAGAACCGGTCGGGGACCATCCAGAATTCGTGCGCCTGCGCGGCCGTTGCGAGCCACAGCACGGCTGAGAGAAGCCATTTGTTCATGTGACAACGGGTCGACGCATGCGCTGCGCCGACCCGCTCCTGTTGCGTTGAAGACCCGCCGTCAGACCGTGTCGTCCACCGGCAGCGGCGTGCCATCGACTGGCTCCGGTTCGCTGGTTTCGCTGGTCTGTGCGATCAGCTGGTTCATGTAGTCCAGCAGCGACTGCACGGTGGTGCCCATGAAGGGCGTGGCAGCCTGGGGCTGGGCGGGTGCAGCGTCGTCACCGCCCCCGCCGCAGCCGGCCAGGGCCGTGGCGGCGACGGTCACCGCCAGCAGGGATGTCGCGAGAGGGTGTCTCATGGTGTGTCCTTGTGGAGGTGGTGCATCACGGCAGGTTCACAGAACCTGGGTTGGGCGTGTTGAGGTACGGGAAGGCGCTCAGGAAAGGCACAACGGCCTGATCGACCGCGTCATGCACGTTGGCCGACTGGGCGCCCAGGGGCACGCTGGACGGCTTGCATGCCGAGTTGAGCGAAGGCACACCCGGCACGCTGTTGAGTCCCAACACGTTGCTGTTGCCGTCGGCGCCGCCGTTGATCACGCACAGGCCACCGAGCATGGCCACCAGCGCGATGTCGACCACGTCGTCCTTGGGCCGGCGGCCGTTGGGGAAACCGGCGTTGTCGTTCACCTTGTTGGGGTCGGTGTTGAGCGCGTTGCCGGCCACGCCCAGGCGGTTCTGGCTGGCGAACGGCACCGGTGGCACAGCCGTGTTCAGGCGCAGCATCTCCGATGGCGTCGGGTTGGCCGGCTTGTTCACGCCGGTGATGCCGGTGAGGAAGGTGGTGGCCAGGTCGGTGCGCGGCAGGTTGGTGGGCGCGGCGGCGGCGGGGTTGCCGGCGAGCACCAGGCCCAGCAGCGCGGGCAGCGTGGGGTTGGTCACGTAGGTCAGGAACTGGCCGTCGTCTTTCGGCGATGAGGCGTTGAACTTGTCCTTGTCCGGCAGACCGATCACGACTTCGTTGACCAGCGGATTGCCCAGGCGCGAGACCTGCGTCCACGCACCGCCAGCCTTCTCGCTGGCCTGGTGACCCGACTGCGGTGCGCCGTTGAGCAGGCGCGCCTGGCGCAGGCTCGCCGTGGTCCAGCCACCAATCACCGTTTCGCTGCCCGCCGTCAGGCAGCTCTGATGCACTTCCAGTGCCAGCGAGGTCACGTTCTGCTTCTGGATGTAGTGGTTGCCGTTGGCGCCTTCGGCGTCCTTGGCAGCGGGGTTGAGCAGGGTCGCCAGCGGCGCGTCGACCAGGTCGAAGATGCGGCCGAGGTTGACCGCAAAGCCCTCCTGGCGCTGGCCCACGAACACCTTGGCAGGCATGCTGCAGCCGGGGATGTTCACGGTGTGGATGTGCTGGTCGGCGTAGGCCTTGTAGGCCGCCGGGTTGCCCAGGGTTTTCTGGCCGATGTAGTCCACCGGCTTCGGCAAAGAAGCCGCCACGGTCCGCGCCTCGCCCTTGCGGCGGTCACCGCGCACCACGGTCAGGCTGTAGGACTCGTTGAGGTTCAGATTGGCGTCGTTGGGCGCGGACACCGCGCCGGCCTGGATCAGCGGGATCGGCACCGAAGCGTTGCCGATGCTCAGCGGGATGCCCTTGAGGTTGTTCTTGAAACGGAACTGGAAGGTGAGGTCTTCCTTCGCGTCGCCGTTGTTGTCCACATGGATTTCATACAGCGCGTTGGGGTCCATCGAGAAGTAGTTGGGGCCACCGTAGGGGCCTTGCAGCGGCTGGTAGTTGGCGATCAGCGTGACGTAGTCGGAGCGCCCGCCGGTCCCGTTGGTGGTCACGCCTTCGTAGCTGCGGAACATGTAGAAATCGGTGCCGTCCACCTTGGGCACGGTGGCGATGAACGGGCCTTCGCGGTGGCTGGAGGCGATGGCCGCGCTGGCGACGGCCATCAACAGACATCCTCTGGCGATGGATGCGGGTTTCAGTTTCATGGGGTGCTCCTGGGTTGTGGGTGCAGCGATCTGCATACCCAATACGTACCCAGGGGCGTGATGGATTCAACAATCCGGAAGACCCTGTACCACCAAAGGACAAATCTCCCCGCTGCCCGGCTACCCCAGCAAGGCCGCCAGGCCGCCCTCGGCCTCGAAGCGCTGGTTGCGGTAGGCCAGGCGGGTCGGGCCGGGCCACACGCGCTGCGCAATGCTGTGGGCCGGGTC
>JBKBWW010000015.1:26306-43526 GCA_046314475.1 Hydrogenophaga sp. | reverse complement strand
AGGGTGGTTGGTGAGCGGATCATAGCAGGCGCAGCGAGTACCATGCGCCGCGCAAGTGCAAAGGATGAGACTGGAGAAGCGGTGTAACGAGGCGGCGGGCAGAGGGCGCACCTTAATGCGCACGATTGCCTCCACCGCCGCCACATCGGCTGCAGAGTCGGTGCAGCACATGCGCGCCAACTTCACCATCACTTCTGCCGCCAGCCGGTGCTGCGTGGCGTGGTCGTCGGTGCGCACGGCTTCATAGAACTGCATCGCGGTTTTCGGGATGAAGTTGAACACCGCCGACGAATACACCGGCGTGCCCAGCGCCTTGTAGGCCGCCGCGTACACCTCGGCCGTGGGCAGGCCGCCCAGGTACGAGAAGCGCTCACCCATCTTGAGGTAGATCGACATCATCATTTCGATGTCGCCCACGCCGTCCTTGAAACCGATGAGGTTGGGGCAGCGGTCGGCCAGGATGGCGAGCGACTCGGGCGTGAGTTTGCAGACGTTGCGGTTGTAGACGATCACACCGAACTTCACGCTCTTGCACACCTGCTCCACGTGGGCGATCAGGCCTTCCTGGCCGGCTTCGGTCAGGTAGTGCGGCAGCAGCAGCACGCCGTGTGCGCCCAGGCGCTCGGCTTCCTGTGCATGCGCAATGGCGGTGCGGGTGGGGCCCCCCGCGCCGGCAATGATGGGCACCTTGCCACGGCAGGTGTCCACCGCGGTCTTGATGATCTGGCCGTACTCGGCGCCCGAGAGCGAGAAGTACTCGCCGGTGCCGCCGGCGGCAAACAAGGCGCTGGCACCGTAGGGCGCCAGCCACTCCAGCCGTGCGGCGTAGCCTTTGGCGTTGAAGTCGCCGTTGGCGTCGAAGTCGGTGACGGGGAACGACAGCAGTCCGCTGCTGACGATGGTCTTGAGATCCTGGGGGTTCACGGAAACGTCCTCTGCTTGAAAAATCGGCGGATGAGAAATCAGTCGAGCTTGATGTTGGCTTCGGCCACCACCTCGCCCCAGCGCTTGCGTTCGCGCTCGAAGAAGCTGTCTTGCTCGGTGGGCTGCATGGTGATCACCTCGGCACCCTGCCCGGTGAGGCGGGCGCGCACGTCGGGGCTGCGGATGATCTTGATGAGTTCGGCGTTGAGCCGCGCGATGATGGCCGGCGGGGTGCCGTTGGCCACCAGCACGCCCTGCCAGGTGCCGGACTCAAAACCGGTGACACCTTGTTCGGCCAGCGTGGGCACGCTGCCCACCAGCGGCATGCGCGACTTTTTGGAGATGCCCAGCACCTTCAAGCGCCCGCTCTGCACATGCGGCAGCGTGGCCAGCATGCCGTTCATGATCACCTGCGTCTGGCCGGCCACGGTGTCGGTCACGGCTTGTGAGCCGCCCTTGTAGGGCACATAGATCCACTTGGCATTGGTGGCGCGCTGCACGGCCACGCCGGCCACGTGTGGCGCGCTGCCCACCGCCGTCACCGCAAAGTTCAGGTCGGACGTTTTGGACAGCTCCACCAGCTCCTTGAGGTTGTTGGCTTTCACCGAGGGGTGCACCGCCAGCATGTGCGGCGAGTAGGCCAGCATGGTCACGCCGCGCAGGTCTTTGCTGGGGTTGAAGGCCAGCTTGGTGTAGACCGAGGGGCTGATGGCGAGTGCGCCCACGTCGCACAGCAGCAGCGTGTGGCCGTCGGGTGCGGACTTGGCCACCAGGTCGGCGCCGATGTTGCCGTTGGCACCCGCCCGGTTCTCCACCACCACGGGCTGGCCCATGCTCTCCGAGAGCAGCTGGCTGATGGCGCGCGCGATGATGTCCGACGAGCCGCCCGGTGGGTAGGGAACGATGAGGCGGATCGGTTTGTTGGGGAAGCTCTGCGCGTGCGCAGGCAGGCCCACGGCGGCGATGGCGGCTGAGGCAGCGATCAGCTGCCGGCGGTTCAGTGACATGGAGAACTCCTGACGTGTTGTGGGAGGAAGCGGGCAGCGCTCAGAAGCGCGGCTGCGCGCCGGTGAATGAAGGTTCGTATTTCTGCATCTGCGCGAGGTCGTTGCGGTTGCGAATGCCGCAGTGCAGGTAGTTGTCGTGCAGGCGGGCCAGGGCTTCGCGGTCGATCTGCACGCCCAGTCCGGGCGTGGTGGGCACCCGCAGGCTGCCTTCTTCAAACCGCAGACGGCCGCCTTGCACCACCTCGTCGTCCTGCCAGGGGTAGTGCGTGTCGCAGGCGTAAGAGAGGTGCGGCACCGAGGCGGCCAGGTGCGTCATGGCCGTGAGGCTGATGCCCAGGTGTGAATTCGAGTGCATCGACAGGCCCAGGCCGAAGGTTTCGCACATCAGCGAGAGCCGCTGCGTGGCGCGCAGGCCGCCCCAGTAGTGGTGGTCGCTCAACACGATCTTCACGGGGCAACCCATCTCGGCGTTGCGGCGGAATTCCTTGAGGTCGGTGACCACCATGTTGGTGGCCAGCGGCACCTCGCAGGCCTGGGCCACAGCGGCCATGCCGTCCAGGCCGGGGGCCGGGTCTTCGTAGTACTCCAGCACGCCGCGCAACTGCTCCACCACCTTCAGGCTGGTGGGTACGGTCCAGTTGCCGTTGGGGTCGATGCGCAGCGGTGCGCCCGGGAAGGCCTTGGCCAGCGCCAGCAGGCCCGCCACCTCTTGCTCGGGCGGCAGCGCACCGGCCTTGAGCTTGATGCTCTTGAAGCCGTACTGGCCGATCATGCGGCGCGCCTGCGCCACCAGCTGCTCGGGCGAGATCGCCTCGCCCCAGGGGTCGGCTGCGTAGGGCTTCTCGATGTGTTCGGCGAACTTGTAGAACAGGTAGGCGCTGAAGGGCACGCTCTCGCGCGCTGCGCCACCGAGCAAGTCCACCACCGGTGCGTTGGCCAGCTGGCCTTGCAGGTCCATCATGGCCACTTCAAAGGCGCTGATCACCTTGGCCACGGTCTTGGACACATGCGTGCCCGGCGCCAGCGAGACCTGGGTGCCCAGGAACTCCGAGGCCGTCTGTTTCGGCGTGACCAGCGCGGCCACGCGCGTCTCCATGTCGTTCAGAGCCCAGGGCGAGAGACCGGTGAGAGCGGGCGCGGCCTTGGCCATGGCGTCGAGCATGGGCAGGTCGCCGTAGCTCTCGTTGATGCCGACCAGGCCCGAGTCGGTTTCGATCTCGATGATCGAGCGCAGGGCCCAGGGCTCGTGGATGCCGGCGGCGTTGAGCAGCGGTGGATCGCGGAAAGCGATCGGCGTGACACGGACGTGTCGGATGGCGTGGGAGGTCATTGCAGCGTGGGCCGAGGCGATGGGATCAGCGCGCGAGCACGGTCTGCGGCAGCCACAGCGAGATGGCAGGCAGGTAGGTCACGGCCATGAGCACGCCGAACAGCGCCACGTAGAAGGGCAGCAAGGCCTTGACCACGGTCTCCATCGGCAGCTTGGCGATAGCACTGCCCACAAACAGCACCCCGCCCACGGGCGGTGTGATCAGCCCCATGCCGAGGTTGACCATCATGATCATCCCGAAGTGCACCGGGTCCACGCCCAGCGACGTGACCACCGGCAGCAGGATGGGCGTGAGGATCAGGATCAGCGGCGCCATGTCCATCAGGGTGCCCAGGGCCAGCAGCAGCAGGTTGATCATCATGAGGATCACGTAGCGGTTGTCCGACAGCGTGGTGAACATCGTGGTGATCTTCAGCGGGATCTGCATCAGCGTCATGATGTAGCCGAAGCTCGCGGCGAACGCGATCAGGATCATCACGATCGCCAGCGTTTTCACCGTTCGGTGCACCAGCTTGGGCAGCTCGCGCCACTTGTAGTCGCGGTAGACGAACATGGTCACGCCGAAGGCCCAGAGCACGGCGATGGAGGCCGACTCGGTGGCGGTGAACACGCCGGTGAGGATGCCGCCGAGGATGATCACCATGGTCATCAAACCCCAGAGCGCATCGGCGCAGATCTTGAGCGCCTGGCGCAGCGGGATCACGTCGCCCTTGGGGTAGTTCTTGCGCTTGGCGATCACCAGGCACATCACGGCCAGCGTCAGGCCGAGCAGCAGGCCGGGCAGCACGCCGGCCAGGAACAGCGCGGCAATGGACACCGAGCCGCCGGCCGCGAGCGAGTAGATCACCGCGTTGTGGCTGGGTGGGATCAGGATGGCCTGCACCGAACCGCTGACCGTGACGGCGGTGGCGAATTCGCGCGGGTAACCCTTCTTCACCATCTCGGGAATCAGCACCGCACCGACCGAGGCCGTGTCGGCCATGGACGAGCCGGAGATGGCACCGAAGAAGGTGGAGGCCAGGATGTTGACCAGCGAGAGGCCGCCGCGGATGAAGCCCACCAGCACGTTGGCAAACGCCACCAGCCGGCGCGCCATGCCGCCCTCGGCCATGATGGCGCCGGCCAGCACAAAGAAGGGAATGGCGAGCAGCGAGAACTTGTTGACGCCGCTGCTGATGGCGATCATCACCGCGTCGAGCGGGATGTCGATCCACCAGGCGCCGATGAGCGCCGCGATGCCGAGTGCATAAGCCACGGGCGTGCCGATGATCATCAGCACAAAGAAACTGCCAAGGAGGATGAGCGCGTCCATCAGGCGGCCTTTTCTTCAGAGTCGGAAATGAGGTCGAACTGGACCACGGCGCGTTGGCTCTGGTCCCCGTAGAACAGGAACTCCAGCACGAACAACAAGGTGACGAAGCCGCCCAGCGGCACCGGCACATAGGTCAGGCCCACAGGCAACCAGGGCAGTTCGGGGATGGACTGGCCCCAGGTGCCCATGCACAGCTTGATGCCGTAGAACACCATGAAGGCACTCACGCCCACCATCAGCAGGTTGACGACAAAGGCCATGATGCCGCGCACGCCGGAAGCCATGCGCTCGGTCAGCATGACCACGGCGATGTGGGCGCCGGCGCGGTAGGCCGCCGCTGCGCCGAGGAAGGTGAAGATCACCATGAGCAGGATCGAGATCGGCTCGGGCCACTGCGACCCGGTGCCCAGCACGTAGCGCGCGAAGATGCCCCAGGGGATGAATATCGACATGAGGAAGACGCAGGCTCCGGCCACCCAGATGCATGCCAGGTAGACGGCGTCGAGCGCACGGTGGATCGTTTCAGCCATGGTGGTGAATGAGTTGGGTCAGAAAGGAAGCGAAGAAGCGCAGGCGGAGCAAGTGCCCCACCCAAGGCGCCCGTGGACCCGGCTCTGCCGGTCCACAGGGCGCGTCCCCCCTCCGGGGGGAAGCCGCACAGCGGCGCAGGGAGGTAGCGCTTACTGAACGGCGCCGATGCGCTGCATCAGGTCTGCGTTGCGCGCGCCGTACTTGGCACGCACCGGGGCGGTGGCGTCAAAGAAGGGCTTGTTGTCGACATCGATGAACTCCACGCCAGCGGCCTTGAGCTTGGCCGAGTACTCGGTCACGCTCTTGTCCCACAGTGCGCGCTGCTCCAGCTGGGCTTCACGCGCCATCTTCTTCACCAGCGTCTGGTCGGCCGGGGTCAGCTTGTCCCAGGTCACCTTGGACATCACCAGGATCTCGGGAATGATCAGGTGGTTGGTCTGGCTGTAGTACTTGGCACCGGTGGTGAAGTGGTTGCTGGTGAACATGCTGGGCGGGTTGTTTTCCGCGCCGTCGATCACGCCGGTCTGCAGCGAGGTGAACACCTCGCCGTAGGCCATGGAGATGCCGTTGCCGCCCATGGCGTTCATGGTGTCCACGAACACGGGGTTGCCCATCATGCGGATCTTTTGACCCTTGAGGTCGGCCGGGCTGCGCACCGGTTTCTTGGTGTACAGGCTGCGCGAGCCGCCGTCCATCCAGCCCAGGCCGACCAGGCGTGCCGGGCTGGCCGTGACCTTGGCCAGCAGCTCGTCACCCACAGCGCCGTCGATCACCTTGCGCATGTGCGTGATGTCGCGGAACACGAAGGGCATGTTGAACACGTCCACCTCGGGCACCACGGGGCCGATCACACCCAGCGAGATGCGGGCGAGCTGGATCGCGCCGAGCTGGGTCTGTTCCACGGCTTCTTTTTCCTGGCCGAGCACAGCGCCAGCGAACATCTGCACCTTGATGCGGCCGTTGGTGGCGGCATCGAGTTTTTTGCCCATGCTCTCCACGGCGGCCACGGTGGGGTAGCCGGCGGGGTGGGTGTCGTGGGCCTTGAGCACGATGTTTTGCGCGTAGGCGCTCAAGGGCATCAGGCTGGCCATGGCCAGGCTCAGGATCAGTCGGCGTTGGGTTTTCATGTTGTCTCCGTTGGGTTGATGTGACGAGGTGAAAAAATGCCGCGCTGTCTCAGACCACGCAGCGCGGCTCGTCCAGGCCCCTCACGCCTGGACGCAGTGCAAAAACGCCACCGGCCAGCGGCTGGTCGGACAGATCGCCGCCGGGCCGGATGGAGGTGACGAACAAGGTGTCGAAGCCGCTGCCGCCGAACGCGCACATGGCGGGTTTTTTAACCGGCACGGCGAGCGATTGGTCCAGCCGGCCGTCGGGTGTGAAGCGGTGCACCAGGCCGGCGTCGTTGCCGCAGATCCAGTAGCCACCGTCTTCGTCCACCGCCGCGCCGTCGGGCCGGCCGGGCAGGGGCTTCATGTCGATGAACACGCGCTGGTTGCGCGGCGTGCCGGTGTCGGTGTCGTAGTCGAAGGCCCACACGGTCTGCACGTTCGGGTGCGAGTCCGAGAGGTACATGGTTTTGCCATCGGGGCTGAAAGCCATGCCGTTGGGGGTGATGAGGCCGCTGTGCAAGGCGCGCACCCGTGAGCCTTCCAGCGCGTACACGCTGCCGGCCGCCGAGGCCAGCGACATGTCCATCACCATGGTGCCGGCGCGCAGCCGGCCCTGGCGGTCGCAGCGGCCGTCGTTGAAGCGCATGCCGCCCTGTGGGTGCTGCACGGAGGTGATGGTCTCCAGCGTGAGGGTGCCGTCGGCGTGGGGCGTGAGCAGCGCCACGCCGGTTTCCATGGCCGCGACCCAGCGGCCGTGCGGCGTGGCTTCGCTGCCCGTGGCGAGCGCGATGCAGCCGGTCATTTCGGGCGTGGGCCACTGGCGCGCCTGGCCGGTGCCGGCGTTCCAGCACCACAGCGCGCGGCCCGGGATGTCGACCCAGAACAGGCACTGGCGCTGCGCGTCCCAGACGGGGCTTTCGCCCACGTCGTTGCGCGCATCGACCAGCAGTTCGGCTTGTGCGGTCATGGCGTTCAGAACGGGCCGGCCTTGACGAAGCCACCACCCTGGTAGATGGCGACGGGGTCGTTCAGGTCGGGTGCGCTGGTGCGGGCAAACACCGCTTCGCGGAACACGTCGGAGGTGTCCTTGGCCACGTAGCCCACGTGGCGCGCACGGCTGTTGTCCCACCAGGTCACGGCGTTGTTGGACATGCCGAACACGATGCTGTGGCCCAGCACCGGGGTGCTCAGGCAGGCGGTGATGAGGCGGTGGAGGTCGTCGAAGCTCAGCCAGGTGGCGAGCATGCGGCGGTCTTTGGGTTCGGGGAACGAGGAGCCGATGCGCACGCACGCGGTCTCGATGCCGTGGCGGTCGAAGTAGAGACGCGCGAGGTCTTCGCCGAAGGCCTTGCTCAGGCCGTAGAAACCGTCGGGCCGCGCCGGGTGGTCGGCGTGGATGGTTTCGCTTTGTTTGTAGAAGCCGGTCACGTGGTTGGAGCTGGCGAACACCACGCGCTTCACGCCGTGCTGGCGCGCCGCTTCATAGAGGTTGTAGGCGCCCACGATGTTGGCCTGCAGGATGGACGCGAACGGTGCCTCCACCGAGATGCCGCCCATGTGCACGATGGCGTTGCAGCCGGCCACCATGGCGTCGACCTCGGCCGCGTTGGACAGGTCGGCCAGCACGATTTCTTCGCCGGCCTTCGCATCGCCCAGACCTGCCTTGTCGGACAGGCGAAGCACCTCGCAGTTGCCTTTGAGGCGTTCGCGCAGCGCGGTGCCCAGGCCGCCGGCGGCGCCGGTGAGCAACAGGCGGTGGTGGGTTTTCAAGGTGTTTTCCATGGAGCTCGTGCGGTCTCGGCTGAAGTGGTCGGTGGCCATTTTTTCGAAGGGCTTGGACTTATCGCAAGTGCTTTGCTACAGTCCGCTCATCTTGTGTTGTCTGTTGTCGGTTGTCAGACAACTGGGCGAATTGTGTGAACCCCGAGGTGGGGTGTCAAGGAAAAAACAATGCTCTCCGTGAAAACCCTAGGTGCCGAATCGGGCTCGATGGATGCCGTGCTGACACGCCCGCGCCGCCCCCGTGGCCTGGTGCCCGAGATCGTCGACACCCTGGCCGCCGACATGCGCGAAGGCCGGCTGCAGACCGGCGACAAGCTGCCCACCGAGTCCGAACTGATGGGCCGTTTCGAGGTCAGCCGCACGGTGGTGCGCGAAGCCATTTCGCGCCTGCAGGCCTCGGGTCTGGTGGAGACGCGCCACGGCATCGGCACCTTTGTGATGGCCCCGCAAGAGCAGAGCAACTTCCGCATTGCGCCCGAAGACTTCGCCACCGTGGCCGATGTGATTTCGCTGCTGGAGCTGCGAATCAGCCTGGAGAGCGAGGCCGCGAGTCTCGCCGCGCAGCGCCGCGACGACAGCCACCTGCAGAACATGGCCAGCGCGCTCGCGGCCTTCGAAGCGTCGATTGCCGAGTCGTCCGACGCCGTGCCGTCGGACTTCCAGTTCCACATGGAGGTGGCGCGCGCCACCGGCAACCGCCACTTCGCCGACCTCATGACGTATCTGGGCACCATGATCATTCCGCGCACCCGCATCAACACCGCCAGCAGCGCGCCCGAAGGCCGGCTGGCCTACCTGCGGCGCGTGCACACCGAACACCAGAACATCTACAACGCCATCCGTCAGCGCGACGCTGACACCGCACGCACGGCCATGCGCACCCATCTCTCCAACAGCCGCGAACGCTTGCGCCGCGCACAGCCCGACTCCCCCACATGAACGACCTGCAATCCTTTGACGCGCGCTCCGGCGCCGCGCGCGGTGAACCCCTGCGCGCTTCCACCGCCGACGACATTCACGCCGCCGCGCAAGCCGCCGCCGAGGCGTTTGAAACCTGGGGCAGCAGCACCGGTGTGCAACGTGCCGCTTTGCTGGATGCGCTGGCTGCAGCACTCGAAGCCGACCGCGAAGCCTTGGTGGCTCTGGCCGATGTGGAGACCGCGTTGGGCACCGCGCGCCTGAACGGCGAACTCGACCGCACCGCATTCCAGTTGCGCCGCTTCGCCGCCATCGCCACGCGCGGTGTGCCGTTCGAGCGGCTGGACGATCCGGCCGTGGCCGGTGCGCCGCCCGTGGGCCACCCGGCCATGGTGTTGCAGCGCGTGCCGCTGGGCCCGGTGGCCATGTTCGCCGCGAGCAACTTTCCGTTCGCCTTCTCGGTGCTCGGTGGCGACACCGCGTCGGCCCTGGCCGCGGGCTGCCCGGTGGTGGTGAAGGCGCACCCCGGCCACCCGCTGCTGTCGCTGCGCGTGTTCGGCCTGATCCAGACCGTGTTGCAGGCGCAAGACCTGCCCGTTGGGCTGGTGAGCATGGTGCAAGGCGCCGGTGTTGACGTGGGTGTGGCGCTGGTGCGCCACCCGCTGATCGCCGCCGGGGCCTTCACCGGTTCCACGCGCGGCGGCGCAGCGCTGCAGGCCGAGGCCAACGCCCGCCCGCGCCCGATTCCTTTTTATGGCGAGCTGGGGTCCATCAACCCGGTGGTGGCCTTGCCCGCCGCACTGCAAGCCAAGGGAGGCGAGCTCTCCACCCTGTTGGCCGGCTCCATCGTGCAGGGCTGCGGCCAGTTCTGCACCAACCCCGGTTTGATCGTGCTGATCGACGGCCCCGAGGCCGATGCCTTTGTGGCGCAACTCGCCACCGCCCTCGCGGCCCAGACGCCCCACGCCATGCTCACCAGCGGCATGCGCCGCGCGTTCGACGCGGGCGTGGCGCGCTTCGTCGAACACGGTGCGCAAGCGCTGGTGCAACAACCGGGCAGCGCACAGGCGCCCGGCCCGCAGCTGCTGCAGGTGAGCGGCGCGCAGTTCCTGCAACAGGCCGCGCTGCACGACGAGGTGTTCGGCCCGTCCAGCCTGATCGTGCGCGCGGCGTCACACGCCGAGGCGCTGGCGGTGCTGGCCGCTGTGGGTGGCAGCCTCACCGTGACGGTGTGGGGCGCGGACGCCGAGTCCGACGACACCCGCGCGCTGGTGCGCGGCGCCATGGCCATTGCGGGCCGTGTGCTGTTTGCCGGCGTGCCCACGGGCGTGGCCGTCACGGCCGCGCAGCAGCACGGCGGCCCCTGGCCCGCGTCCACCGCGCCCATGACCACCTCGGTGGGTGACGCGGCACTGGATCGATTTCTGCGCCCGGTGAGCCTGCAGGACGCACCGGCCTGGCTGCTCGCGCGCCAGGGTCGGCCGTGCTGATCGGCAGCAGCAGCGCCGCTTTCTTCACCCGCCCGCGCAACGTGGTCCTGCTGGCCACGTTGTGCTGCCTGCTCTGGGGCAGTGCCTACCCGGCCATCAAGAGCGGCTACGCGTTGCTGGCCATTGACCGCGACGACACCGCCTCGCAACTGGTGTTCGCCGGCTGGCGCTTCGTGCTCGCGGGTGTGTTGCTGCTGGGCATGGCGCGCGCCATGGGCCGCTCGGTGTTCGCGCTCTCGCGCGGCGACCTGGGCCGCGTGGGTCTCCTGGGCCTGGCGCAGACGGCGCTGCAGTACGTGTTTTTTTACGTCGGCCTGGCCCACACCACCGGCGTGAGGGCGTCGATCTTCAACGCCACCGGCACCTTTTTCAGCGTGCTGCTCGCGCATTTCATCTACACCAACGACCGCCTCAACCGGCGCAAGACCATCGGTTGCCTGGTGGGCTTTGCGGGCGTGATGGCGGTGAACCTGCGTGGCGCGCACGAATTGGACGCCGAGTTCACGCTGCTGGGCGACGGCTTCATCGTCATTGCCGCCTTCGTGCTCTCGGCCGCCAGCATCCTGGGCAAGCGCCTGTCGCAGCAGATCGATGCCATGGTCATGACCGGCTGGCAGCTCGGCATCGGCGGTCTGGTGTTGACGCTGCTGGGCCATGCCCTGGGCGGCGAGTTGCGGGGCATGGGCGTTGCAGCCGCCTCGCTGCTGCTCTACATGGCCATCCTCTCGGCCGTGGCGTTTGCGCTGTGGGCCGCGCTGCTCAAACACAACCGCGTGGGCCTGGTGTCGGTGTTCAACTTCCTCATTCCGGTGTTTGGTGCCTTGCTCTCCGCGCTGTTCCTGGGCGAAGACATCCTGGCCTGGCGCAACGCCGTGGCCCTGCTGCTGGTCTGTGGGGGCATCTGGCTCGTGACCACCACGGCGCGCAGCCCAGCCTCGACCGCTTGACCCCGCGAGGTGCGGGCGCTCGCCATCGGGGCTACAGTGCCGCGATGCGCGCGGATGGTTGGACGGTCCACCACCGATGGCGCTGGGAGTGCCTCCATGCTGTTGCTGATCCTGGGTCTGGTGTTGTTCCTCGGTGTGCACTCGGTGTCCATCGTCTCGGCCAGCGGGCGCAACCGCCTGGTGCAGCAACTGGGCGAAGGGCAGTGGAAGGGCCTGTATTCGCTGGCCTCGCTGGCCGGCTTTGTGCTCATCGTCGTGGGCTATGGCGCGGCGCGTGAAGCGCCGGTGCTGCTCTACACCCTGCCCAACGGGTTCCGGCACCTTGCGGCCGTGCTGATGCTCCCGGTGTTCGTGCTGCTGCTCGCCGCGTACCTGCCCGGGCGCATCCAGCGCGCCGCCAAACACCCCATGCTGCTGGCCGTGAAGCTCTGGGCGCTGGCGCACCTGCTGGCCAACGGCACGCTCGCCGATGTGTTGCTGTTCGGCGGTTTCCTGGCCTGGGCGGTGGTGGACCGCATTTCGGTGAAAAGGCGCGCCGCGGCGGGCCTGCTGCGCCCTGGCCCGGTGTTGCCCGGCAGCAAAGCCAACGACGCTATCGCCTTGGTCGGCGGTCTGGGCATCTACGTGTTGTTTGTGGTGTGGGCCCACGCCTGGCTCATCGGTGTGCGGCCTTTCGGCTGAGTGGCTTGCGGGAACCCTGGTGCGCTCAGGTGCACCAACCGGGTCGATCTTTTGAAACGACACCGGAGATGCCCTTGATGACACGCTCGATCGCCCTTTCATTCGCCCTGGCCGTGGGTGGCCTCACGTCAACGCTGGCCCACGCCCAGACCACCGAGGTGGTGGCCAGCGGCCTGCAGAACCCCTGGGGTGTGGCCTTCATCGGCGAGGGCCGCATGCTCGTGACCGAACGGCCGGGGCGCATGCGCGTGGTGGGACCGGATGGCCGACTGGGCCAGCCGCTGGCGGGCTTGCCGCCGGTGGAGGCGGGCGGGCAGGGCGGTCTGCTCGATGTGGTCACCGACCGTGCGTTTGCCGCCAACCGCACGCTGTATTTTTGCTACTCGGAGCCGGCCGCCAGTGGCGGTGGCAACTCCACCGCCCTGGCCTCGGCCAAATTGTCTGCCGACGCCACGCGGCTCGATGACGTGAAGGTGATCTTCAGCCAGACGCCCAAGGTGAGCAGCCGGTCGCACTTTGGCTGCCGCATTGCACAAGCCACCGACGGCAGCCTGTTCCTCACGCTGGGCGACCGCTACTCGCGCATGAACGACGCTCAAACCCTGGACAACCACCACGGCAAGGTGGTGCGCGTGAAGTCCACCGGCGGCGCTCACCCGGACAACCCCTTTGTGGGCCGTGCGGGTGCCCTGCCCGAGATCTGGAGCTTCGGCCACCGCAACGTGCAAGGCGCTGCAATCGCGCCCGACGGCCGCCTCTGGACCTCGGAGCACGGCCCGCAAGGTGGCGATGAAATCAACCGGCCCGAGGCGGGCAAGAACCACGGCTGGCCCGTGATCACCTATGGAGAAAACTACGGCGGCGGCGCCATCGGCGACGGCATCACCAGCAAGCCCGGCCTGGAGCAGCCGCTGCACCAGTGGACACCGTCGATCGCGCCTTCGGGCCTGGCCTTTGTGACGAGTGATCGTTACGGGCCGGCATGGAAGGGCAACCTGCTGGCCGGATCGCTCAAGTTCCGATACCTTTCGCGTCTGGTCATCGAGGGCGACCGGGTGGTGCGCGAAGAAAAACTGCTGCCCAACCTCAACCAGCGCGTGCGCGATGTGCGCCAAGGCCCCGACGGATTCATCTACCTGCTGACCGACGACCGTGATGGTCAGCTGCTGCGCCTGCTGCCCGGGCGCTGAAAGGCCCCCATGCGACACGACTCCCCCCAGCCCGCCACGGGCTCGCGCCTCGATGCGGACCGCGCCGACGTGGCCCGGCGCTACCAGGCGGTGCGCGGCCAGACTCGTGCACTCGCCGCGCCGCTTTCGCCCGAAGACTGCCAGGCCCAGTCCATGGCGGACGCCAGCCCGACCAAATGGCACCTCGCGCACGTGACGTGGTTTTTCGAGACCTTCGTGCTGGAGGCCTTCGAGCCCGGCTTCAAGCCGTTCAACCCCGCGTTCCGCGTGCTCTACAACAGCTACTACAACGGCGTGGGCGAGCAGTTCGCGCGGCCGCAGCGCGGGCTGGTCACGCGGCCCGACCTGGCCGAGGTGTGGCGCTGGCGCGAGCAGGTGGACGAACGCATCACACACCTGATCGCGCACACCGACAGTGCCGACGCCTTGCGCCTGATCGAAATGGGTTTGCACCACGAACAGCAGCACCAGGAGCTGCTGCTCACCGACATCAAACACCTGCTGTCCATCAACCCGCTGAGCCCCGCCTACCAACGCGCCTGGCCGCTGGTGTCGGTGGCGCCGGTGCCTGCGCGCTGGATTGAGCGCGACGGTGGTTTGGTCGAGATCGGCCACGCGGGTGAGGGCTTTGCGTTCGACAACGAAACGCCGCGCCACCGCCAGTGGCTGGAGCCGCACGCACTCATGAACCGTCTGGTGACCCACGGCGAGTGGCTGGACTTCGTGCGCGACGGCGGCTACACCGACCCACGCTGGTGGCTCGCTGCCGGCTGGGACTGGGTGAGCAAGCAAAACATTCGCGCACCGCTCTATTGGACCTTGGCGCCAGACGACAACACCTTGCCCACCGTGTTCACCCTGCACGGCGACATGCCGCTGGACCCGCACACACCGGTGGTGCACGTGAGCTACTTTGAAGCCGATGCGTTTGCGCGCTGGACCGCCGCCACCCACGCCGAGCAACGTGGCGTCCGCCTGCCCACCGAAGCCGAGTGGGAGGCCGCCGCGGCCTCTCTGCCCGTGCAGGGCAACCTGCAAGAGGCCGGTGCCTTGCACCCCATGCCCGCACGCGCGTCCACCGGCCTGCTGCAGATGTTTGGCGACGTCTGGGAATGGACCGCCAGCAGCTACAGCCCCTACCCGGGCTACCAGCCCACCGAGGGAGCGGTGGGCGAATACAACGGCAAGTTCATGGTCAACCAGACCGTTTTGCGCGGCGGCTCGTGCGCCACACCGGCCTCGCACCTGCGCGCGAGCTACCGCAACTTTTTCCCGACCGACGCGCGCTGGCAGTTCAGCGGGCTGAGGTTGGCCAGATCGTTGCCCCCACGCTCCGCCGCTGCGCGGGTCGCTGCCCCCCGAGGGGGCTGATCCGGCTTGGGGCGGCCCAGCGCCGGATCACTCACCATGTGAGCAGACGCCGGGCCCCGTGGCTGGTCGCGTCCACCACCGCCACCATGAGCAGCATCGCGCCCAGGATGGTGGCGGTCTTGTTCATCTGGAACAGGCCCATGTGGAAGGCGAGCAATTGCCCCAGGCCGCCCGCGCCCACGACACCCAGCACGGCGGCGGCGCGGATGTTGTTCTCCCAGCGGTACAGCGTGTAGCTCATGAGCTGCGGCAGCACCTGCGGCAGCGTGGCGTAGAGGAACACGCGGCCATTGCCCACGCCCTGTGCGCGCAGGGCCTCGCCCGGGCCGGGCGGGGCGTTTTCAATCGCTTCGGCAAACAGGCGGCCCAGCACGCCGGTGGTGTGAAAGGCCAGCGCCAGTGTGCCGGCGAACGGACCCAGGCCGGCCGAGATGAGCAGCAGCGCGGCCCACACCAGCTCGGGGATGCTGCGCAAGGCGTTGAGCACCCAGCGGGTGGGAGTGCGGCTCCACGCGGCGTCGGCCGAGTGCAGGCGGCTCGCAGGCAGGGCGAGCGCCAGGCCGGCCGCGGCGGCCAGCGCTGTGCCGATCGCCGACATCGCCAGCGTTTCCCAGGCGCCGATGGCGACCTTCTTCACGAACACCGGCGAGAGGTCGGGCGGGAAAAACTCGGCCACGAAGCGGCCCATGCTGCGCGCGGCGTCCAGCGAGAGAAACTGGCCCCACTGCAGATCGAGCGAGGCGAAGCTCGCAACCACCAGCACGAAGAGGCCAGCCACGAACCAGCAGGCCTTGCAGCGCGCGTCGAACAGGCGCGGCGGCAGCTTGTAGGGTGGGTTGGCGGCCACGGTTTTTTTCATCGCATCAACCCAGCGATTTCCGAAGCCACGAACTCACCCGGTCCGCCAGCGCCACCAGCAACACAAACACCAGCAGCATGGTGGCGACTTCACCGCCGTTGAACATCTTCATGGAGTTGTCGAGCTGCTGGCCCAGGCCGCCTGCGCCCACAAAACCCAGCACCACCGACGAGCGGATCGCGCATTCCCAGCGGTACACGGTGTAGCTGGTGAGCTCGGCCGCGTTGGTGGGCAACAGACCATAGAAGAAGGCCTGCAGGCGGCCGCTGCCGTTGCGCAAAAGTGTTTCGGTGGCGTGCGATTCGCCGCTCTCCAGGATCTCGCCGTACACCTTGCCCAGCATGCCGCCGTAGGTGAGCGCGATCGCCAGCACGCCGGCCGTGGGGCCCAGGCCGACCACGCGCACGAATACCAGCGCCCACACCAGCTCGGGCACGCTGCGCAGCACGATGAGCAACCAGCGAACGAGTTGGCGGAACCAGAACGGTCCACGCGCCATGCGGCCCGAGAGTGCCGACACCGAGAGCAGCCGCACCGACATCAGCGCCAGCGGAATCGCCACCACCAGCGCCAGCGTGACCCCGGCGGTGGCCATGGCCACGGTGCGCCAGGTCTCGCGCGCCACCATGCCCATGAACTCCGCGTTGACCACCAGCGGCCAGAACGTGGCGATGAACTGGCGGCTGATCTTGAGGTTGTCGGGCTCCAGAAAAATCCAGGGCTTGAACTCGGTGGCCACCATCAGCGGCCACAGCAGCACCACACCCAGGCCGAGCCAGAACACGCGGCCCGTCCACGCCGGGTCGCGCGCGGGGGCGCTGCGCAAAGAGGGGGCCGCTGCGCTCATGCTCAGCGGCAATGCATCACCGCGGGCTGCGGCGCGGCTGGTTCGCTGGCCACCACCACCGGCACTTCACCACGCAGCTCGTGTTCGAACTGGTCGTACAGGCGCGCCAGGCGTTCTTGTGTGACCTCGGATGCCGGCAGGTCAAAGGCCAGCTGGCCGTCTCGCAAACCGACGATGCGCGGGAAGTGCGCGAGCGCCACATCCACCTGGTGCAGCGTGGCCACCAGCGTCACACCGCGCTCGCGGGCGCCGTCCTGCAGCGCGGCCACGGCCTGTTTCGAGCGGGTCGGGTCCAGCGCCGAGAGCGGTTCGTCGATCAGCCAAAGCCTGGCCGGCGCGAGCAGCGCACGCGCCAGACCCACGCGCTGGCGTTCGCCGCCCGAGAGCCGGTCCACCCGCTCGAAGAGCTTGTCGGCCAGGTCAAAGTGGTCCAGCGCATCGAAGGCGGCTGGGATGTCGTTGGGGTAGAAGAGCGAGCGCAGGCTGCTCAGCAAACCCATGGCGGGCAGGCGTGCGGCCAGCACCGAGGTGACCACACGCTGGCGCGGTGGCAGCGGTGGCACCTGCGGCGCCAGAAAGAGCTGGCCGCGCTGGCGTTGCAGTGCGGCGCGCGGCAGCGCCCAGGGGTTGCGGCCGTCGAGGGTGAACTGGCCTTCGGTGGGCGGCAAGGCACAGGCCATGACCTGCAGCAGCGTGGTCTTGCCCGCGCCCGAGGGCCCGATCACCGCGACCTGCTCGCCCGAGGCGATGGCGAGGTCGAGCGAGCGCAGCGCGGGCGCGTGGCCCGCGCGCGCGGCCGGGTGGCGCGCCGAGACGCCTTGCAGGGTGATGTTCAACCGACCGGCCTTGCGATCAGAGCAGGCCGGCGCTGCGCGCAGCGGCTTCCAAGCCCGTGTAGTTCGCGGGGGTGGTTTCGATG